>UQKK01000007.1 GCA_900541505.1 uncultured Ruminococcus sp. | reverse complement strand
GATGTCAGCAGAGCTGACCCGAATCCCGCGCCAAGACTCGCGGGCGAGTCTTGAAGAGACAGGGGATGACTCCCGCTTCTATAAGCGGCGGGCATCGAGTCTTGAAAGGAAAGAAAAGGGGGCGGTGAAGTGAGAGCATTTTCGGAAATGTACGCGCAGGTTTATACCGATTTGTATAAATTTGCCCTGTACACACTTAAGAATCCGCAGGATGCCGAGGATGCAGTCAGCGAGGCGGTTATCGCGGCATATGAAAATATCGGGAAACTGAGGTCGGAAAAGGCTTTTAAGAGTTGGATGTTCACGATTCTCGCCAACCAGTGCAAAAAGAAATTTTCCGAACGAAAAGGGACAGAGGAATTAGGCTCAGATATCGCCGCGCCGGAAGCAGACTACGCAGACAGGCAGGATGTGGTGGCGGCGTTTGGCATCCTGAACGAAGAGGAGCGTATGATTGTCTCCTTCTCCGTTTTCGGCGGATATAAAAGTCAGGAGATTGCCAGAATCCTCCAGATAAAGGCTGCCACCGTGCGGTCTAAGAAAGCGCGCGCACTGGAGAAAATGCGGCAGGTGCTCAAGTAGAAAGGGGAGGTGTGCATGAGAATGGAAAATCCAAACGAAAAAGATGAACAGGTGATAAAAAAGATTCTCGATGAGACGAAGGATGTGCAAGTGCCGGAGTCGCTGCATCCGGAAGCTGTGGAGAAAATGCTGGAAGAGAGAAACGAGGGGCAGCAGGAGCAGTCCGCAGTCAATCAGACGGAGCCGGAAACCGCTGGGACGGAACAGGGACTTAATCAGACAGAATTGGCATCGGAGAACGAGCCGGCAGACGTTTCTGGTAAGAAAAGACGCCGCAGAGTCCTCTATGGCGCAGCCCTGGCTGCCTGCCTCTGCGTGGCAGTGGGGATTGCCGCCGTGCAGAGCGGACTCTTTGACGGCGGATTCATACAGAACGATATTGCCGTGAAATCACAGCAGTCATCAGCCGGGGAAAACGCGAAGAAGGCTTCCACAGGGAAAACCACGCAGATTGCTTCGGCGAAGGATTACGATGAAATCTACGATTACCTGCAGGAGGAAAAGAAGGAGCAGGAAAACTACCTGAGCAGCAGTGAAGAAAAGAGCGCAGTTGACAGTGCCGCCTCCAGCGCTGCCGCCGACAGCAGCGCCTATGCCGGCAGTGCTTCCTCCGAGGCAGCCTCCGACAGTGGTGCCTATGCCGGCAGTGCTTCCGACTCCAGTGCCGCTGCCAGCGCCTACAGCGCGCAGGCGGAAGCGGCGGGGGAGAGCGGGTTTACGGATACCAATGTGCGTGAGGAAGGAGTGGGGGAAGGAGATATCGTCAAGACAGACGGAGAGAATCTCTATATCCTCAACAGACAGAAGATACAGATTGTGGGGATTTCCGGGGCAGAGATGGAAGCGCTCTCGACCATCCGCCTGGAAGAAGAAAAGCGGATATCTGAATTGTATATTGAGGGCGATACCCTCATGGTGGCTTACACGTCTTTTGAATATGCAGATGAAGAAAGCGCATATTGGAACAGCGACAGACAGTATACAGGCATAGACCTCTATGATGTGAGCACGCCCGGGGAGCCTTCCCTGATTGACAGTTTTACGCAGAGCGGGAGCTTCTACACTATGCGGGTAAGCGGAGGGTATGTGTATCTGCTCAGCCAATTTTATGCCAGCCTGGATGTGGCGAGAAGTGAGATTGACGCCTATATCCCGCAGGTGAAGGGAGACTCTTTAGACAGCACGAAGATTCTGCTCCCGCCCTACAGCAGAGGGCGGCAGTACACGGTTATCTCCTCATTTCCGGTCTCGGATGCGTCCGGGCAGTCGGACAGCGTGGCGGTGTTTGGAAACGCGGGATTGTGCTATGTGAGCAGCCAGAATATTTATGTGTGCGAGGCGGAGTATGGCGCGACGGAAACGGAGGTAAGCCAGACCTGTATACGCAAGATTGGCTATAAGGACGGCGTGTTAAATGCGGTGGGGCAGACAAAGATAGACGGGACGCTGAAAGATTCCTTTTGCATCGATGAGTATGAGGGATACTTGAGATTAGTGACGACAGTCAGCTATACAGGGGATGGCATCGCACCCCTCGGAGTTGTAAGTGATACGAAAGAAGAAACGTTAGAGGACACGAATTCGCTGTATGTCCTGGATGAGAACCTGGAAATCACAGGCTCCATCCATGACCTGGCAGAGGATGAGCAGGTTTATTCCGCCCGCTTTATGGGAGATACCGGGTACTTTGTGACATTTCGGCAGACAGACCCTCTCTTCTCTGTGGATTTGTCAGACCCGGCAAAGCCGGAAATCATCGGGGAATTGAAGATACCGGGATTCTCCGAATATCTGCATCCTTTTGGAGAGGGAAAGCTCATCGGCATCGGTATGGATGTGGATGAGACGGGGACAGTCACAAACGGCGTGAAGCTGTCCGTGTATGATATCTCCGATGCTTCGGATGTGAAGGAAACAGAAAAGTATGTGCTGGAGGGAATGTACGGTACAGATGTCGCCTATGACTATAAGTCCGTGATGGCAAGCCTCGATAGGGAAATCATCGGATTCAGTGCCTACGGACAGAATGAGTGCTATTATATCTTCCGGTACAGCGAAGGAATTGGTTTTGAACTGCTGCTCACAAGGGAGCTGGCAGGGTACGGACTGGTGAGAGGAATCTGTGTGGGGGAACGGTTCTATCTCGTCTCCGGCAATACCGTGGAGTGCTATACATTGGATACATTTGAAAAGACAGATGATATTGTGCTATAATCGTGACAACGGTTCGGGGCAGGTTTTCCTGATGGAGAGCCTGCCCCGAAAGTTTACCATGCAGAATGACCTGTACAGGATTTATCATATATGATAATGGAGGAGACGGATGATATTTGATACGCACGCGCACTATGATGATACACAGTTTGACGCAGACAGAGATGAACTCTTAAAAGGCATGGCGTCTGCCGGGATTGGAACCATTGTCAATGCCTCATCGGATATCGCTTCCTGGGAGAAGGTTATTTCCCTCACCGAGAAATATCCATTTATCTATGGGGCGATAGGGGTCCACCCTGACGAGGTGGGAGAACTGAACGAAGAGAAGTTCCAGCAGATGGAAGCACTTCTTGACAGGGAGAAGATTGTGGCAGTGGGTGAGATTGGGCTGGACTACTACTGGGATAAAGAAAACCATGAAAAGCAGAAAGAATGGTTTATCCGGCAGCTTGCCCTTGCAGGGGAAACCGGGAAACCCGTCATCATACACAGCCGTGAGGCAGCGGCTGACACGATGGAAATCATGAAACAGCACGCAAAGGGATTTTCCGCGGTCATTCACTGCTACTCCTACTCGGCTGAGATGGCGAAAGAGTATGTGAAGATGGGATATATGATTGGCGTGGGCGGTGTTGTCACATTCAAAAACGCGAAGAAATTAAAGCAGGTGGTGCAGGAGATTCCGCTTTCTTCTATTGTGCTGGAGACGGACTGTCCATATCTGGCGCCTGTTCCCTTCCGGGGAAAGCGAAATGCTTCCGTCTATCTGCCGTATGTGGCGGAGGAGATTGCCCGGCTCAAAGAGGTGCCTGTTAAGGAGGTCATCCGCCAGACAGAGGAGAACGCGCGCAGTCTGTACCGCATCGTGTAATCTTTGCAAGAGAGCGCTTCGTCCCTGCGGGGAGGATGAGACAGAGCATCTGTGCTGCCATTTTAGTCAGAGATAAGGAGAAGAAAGATGAAAGAACCGACATTGGGAAATCCGCAGAACACGATTGCGGTACTTCAAAAGTATGGATTTATTTTTCAGAAGAAATTCGGGCAGAATTTTCTGATAGATACGCATGTGCTGGAGAAAATTATCCGCTGTGCAGAAATTACAAAGGAGGATTTCGTGCTGGAAATCGGTCCGGGAATCGGCACTATGACCCAGTATCTCGCCTGCGCCGCGAAAAAGGTGGCGGCGATTGAGATTGACCGGACACTGATTCCCATTCTGGAGGACACGCTGGACGGCTATGACAATGTGACGGTCATCAACGACGATGTGCTCAAGGTGGATATTGCAGAGCTCGCCCGCAGGGAAAATGACGGGAAGCCCATCAAGGTGGTGGCGAATCTCCCGTATTATATCACGACCCCTATCATCATGGGGCTGTTCGAGAGTCAGGTACCGCTTCAGAGCATCACAGTCATGATACAGAAGGAAGTGGCGCAGCGCATGCAGGCGCTGCCCGGGACAAAGGATTACGGCGCTCTTTCTCTGGCAGTGCAGTACTATGCAAAGCCGTATCTGGCGGCAAATGTACCGCCCAACTGCTTTATGCCCCGCCCGAAGGTGGGCTCTGCGGTTATCCGTCTGGAACGCTATGAGAACCCTCCGGTGCAGGTGCAGGATGAAAGGCTGATGTTCCGTATCATCCGTGCATCTTTCAACCAGAGGAGGAAGACGCTGGTAAACGGGCTGAAAAATTCCGCGGATTTGGATTTTTCCAGAGAGGATGTGGAGGCGGCGCTTCAGTCTTTAGGACTTCCTGCAAACGTGCGGGGAGAAGCTCTGACGCTGCAGGAATTTGCGGCGCTCTCCGATGCACTGACAAACTCCCGGTCTAAGTAACAGTTTAGCCCGCGCCATTCGTAAAACCGCGCACTGTATGACTGAACTGTTGTTATTCACAGTCTTGACTCCAAATTGTCACCAGCGGTTTACGTGCAAGCACGACACCTCTGCTGACAATTTGGAGTCAGCTGCGAATAGTAACAATTGTTACCCCAGTTTATAAATGTTTTATAGACATTTGATTGTATAAAACGCCAATTTTTAGTATAATAAGAAGAACACTTTGAAAATTTAGAAAGAAGAAGGAGGCAGGGCATATGGCAAAAGACATTGACAGCATTTTTTTCGAGATAACTCCAAAGATTGAAGAACTCGCCCTCAAATGTGAGAAGAACAATGAAATTGACAAGGAACTGTACACGAAATACGAGGTGAAACGTGGGCTGCGTGACTTGAACGGAAAAGGCGTGCTCGCGGGGTTGACAAATATTTCTGACGTATGTGCGTCAAAGATGGTAGATGGCAAACAGGTGCCCTGTGAAGGAAATCTGTATTACAGAGGATATAATATCAAAGATTTGGTGAAAGGCTTTCTCGCCGCGCACCATCCGGGATTTGAGGAAACGGCATATCTGCTTTTATTCGGAGAACTCCCAAATAAAAAAGAACTGGAAGATTTTCAAGATATGTTGGCGGAACGCCGCATGCTGCCGCCGAATTTTGTGCGGGATGTCATCATGAAGGCGCCGAGCCGCGATATGATGAACAGCATCACGAGGAGTATCCTTCAACTGTACTCCTACGATGACAAGGCTGATGACACGACGATTCCCAACGTATTAAGACAGTGTCTGAATCTGATTGCGCAGTTCCCGATGCTCATGGTATATGGTTATCATGCATACAACTATAAACGGGGAGAGGATTTGTTTATTTACGCGCCCAAGCCGGAGCTTTCCACAGCAGAGAATATTCTTACGATGCTGAGGGAAAACCGGAAATACACGAAGCTGGAAGCTAAGATTCTGGATATGGCGCTGGTACTTCACATGGACCACGGCGGCGGAAATAACTCCACTTTTACCACCCATGTTGTCACCTCATCCGGGACAGATACCTATTCCACGATTGCGGCGGCGATGGCTTCCCTGAAGGGACCGAAGCACGGCGGCGCGAATATCAAGGTGACGCAGATGTTCGAGGATATGAAGGCGACGCTGACAGACTGGAATGATGAAGACCAGATTCGTCAGTACCTGTCAGACCTTCTGGATAAAAAAGCATTTGACAAGAAAGGGCTCATCTACGGGATGGGACATGCCGTATATTCCATCT
This sequence comes from uncultured Ruminococcus sp., assembly GCA_900541505.1. Taxonomy (GTDB): domain Bacteria; phylum Bacillota; class Clostridia; order Lachnospirales; family Lachnospiraceae; genus Mediterraneibacter. The sequence continues at coordinate 106,836 of UQKK01000007.1, read as the reverse complement.
CCGACCCGAGAGCAGATATTTTCAAACGCTTTGTGAAACAGCTGGCAAAGGAAAAGGGACACGAGGAAGAATACGCGCTCTATGAGAAGGTAGAGCACATGGCGCCGGAGATTATCGGAGAGAAGCGCAGGATGTACAAGGGAGTCAATGCCAACGTAGACTTCTACAGCGGTCTGGTATACAGCATGTTAGACCTTCCCCCGGCACTTTACACACCAATCTTCGCGACAGCGCGTATTGTCGGCTGGAGCGCGCACAGACTGGAAGAACTTAAGAATGTAGACAAGATTATCCGTCCGGCTTATAAGCCGCTCGCGCCGTATCGCGATTACATAAAATTAGATGACAGGTAGTGAGTTACATGAAAGATGAGTTTTACTTCCCATCAAAGGATGGAAATACAGAAATCCATACAATTGAATGGAAACCGGAAGGCGAGGTGAAAGCTGTCCTGCAGCTGAGCCACGGCATGGTGGAATATGTTAACCGGTATGATGAGTTCGCGCGTTTTCTGTGCGGGCATGGTTTCTATGTGGTGGGAAATGACCATCTTGGACATGGCAAGTCAATCCAGAGCAAGGCAGAGTACGGATTTTTCAATGAAAAATACGGAAATGCCTGCCTTTTGGCGGATATGCATACCCTGCGGCAGAGAGTGCGCAGAAAGTATCCGGATGTACCCTATTTCATGCTGGGGCACAGCATGGGAAGCAGCCTGCTCCGTCAGTATATCCAGATGTACGGAAATGGTTTATGCGGCGCCATCCTGATGGGGGTTGTGGCGGATAAGAACCGCAACCTTTTGAAGCTGGGAAGAAGACTTTGCCGGATTATGGCGGCATTTCGCGGCTGGCATTACCGCAGCAGGCTGGTGAATAAAATGGCGATTGGGGCGTTCAATAAGAAGTTCAAACCAGCCAAAACAAAGGTGGACTGGGTGACGAGTGATGAGAAAGCATTGGAGGCATATGTTTCTGACCCGCTCTGTTCCTTCATGTTCACTGTAAATGGCTATTACCATATGTTCAGCGGTATGCTGAAGATGCAGAAGAAGGAAAGCATCTATATGATTCCAAAGCATCTGCCAATCCTGGTGATGGCGGGAGTGGAGGACCCGGTCGGAAATTTCGGCAAGGGGGTAAGGAAGGTCTATGAGAAATACAGGGCAGCAGGGATTCAGGACATCACTCTGCGGCTGTACGCGGGAGACCGTCATGAGCTGCTCAATGAGACAGACCGAAGCCAGGTCTATGAAGATATTTGGGAATGGCTGAAAGACAGAATGTGATTGACAATAGGAGTCGTATTTAATATAATAAGTCTATGAAAATTCTAAAAAATTCATAAACTATGTATTACGGAGGAGAAAAATGGCAGTAGCATCTTTAGTTTTAGGTATCATTTCTATCGTTTTCGGCCTTTTTGCCGGAGCTCTTGTCGGCTGGTTAGGCGGGATTCTCGGTATCGTGGGAATTATCCTTGGTGTGATGGGTAAGAAAACACCGGGAAAACAGGGCATGGCAACAGCAGGACTTGTTTGCTCTATCATCGGTACAATCTTGAACCTGCTTTTCTTTATAGCATGTGCAGGATGTGTTGGCTGTGCTGCAATGTTTGGATAGATAATACCGAAAAAGGAATGAGGAAGAAAAGAGGAATGACTTGTCATTCCTCTTTTTGCGGCTGTGGTGAGCCAAAGTCCGGGATTATCCGGGACCTTGGCGGCTGATTGCAATCCCGGAATGTGTTTTTTGACGCTTCCGGTGATTTTTGACTTACAGGAAAGGATTTGCAGGATGGGATTTCAGATTGGAGATATATTTATTCCCTATTATGGGCTCTGTATGACGATTGGCGTGATTTTGGCGGGAGCGGTCGGACTCTGGCTGGTGCATGTGTTTCACCGGGATGTCGATGATTTTATCATTCTGGCTGCCTGCGTGGGGCTGGGCGGGCTCGCCGGAGCGAAGATGCTCTACTTCATTGTGTCATGGGGAGAGATTGACGTATCCCGTCTGACAGATATGAAGTATCTGGCATACGTAATGGGAAGCGGGTTTGTGTTCTACGGCGGGCTGCTCGGCGGTCTGGTGAGCATCGCTGTATGTCAGAAGGCATTTCACATTGATGTATTGGATTTTGCCTCTTTTGCTGTTCCCTGTATCCCGATTGTACACGGGATTGGGCGGATTGGATGCTCTCTGGCGGGATGCTGCTACGGTATCCCCTACAGTGGTTTCGGGGCAGTGACTTATACGGATTCTCTCACAGCGCCCAACGGGATTTCGCTGTTTCCGGTGCAGAAGACTGAGGCGGTATGCAATCTTTTCATTGCGGCGGTATTGCTCATCTACATTTACCGCAATCGGATGAAGACACGGAACAGTCTTCTTCTCTATCTCATGTTATACGCGCCGGTGCGGTTTGTGCTGGAATATTTTCGGTATGACGAGAAGAGAGGGTTCCTGCTCGGCATGTCCACTTCACAGTGGATAAGTGTTTTTTTATTTGCCGGGGCATTATTCTGTTATATAGTAAGAAAAAGGAAAAAGAGCATAAAAAGTTTATAAAGGAGGGTTCTTATGTTTCATCCAAACAGTACGTTTCTCTTTGTGCTGGCGGGGCTTGTCATTGCCTTTGTCATCGCACAGTCAGTGTTCTTCCTTGTGCGGGCATACCGCAGGGGAAAGGCGCTTGGCATGGATATGAAGCAGATTCACAAAACCATGATTTCTACGGCGGTCTTTACCTTTGCGCCGGCAGTGTCGATTCTGCTGGGAGTCATCACACTCTCAAAGTTTTTGGGACTGCCGCTTCCGTGGCTGCGTCTGAGCGTCATCGGCGCAATCACCTACGAGCTGCCCGCGGCGACTACCACGGCAAACGCGCTGGGAATTTCTTCCCTGTCCTCGACCATCACGGACCCGGAGGTTTATACGGCAATCGCCTGGGTCATGACGCTCGGCATCTTTCCGGGACTTATCTGGGTGCCTCTGTTTATTAAGAAAATCCAGGGCGGGCTCATGAAGCTGAAAAATAAGGACAGCAAGTGGGGCGATATCGTGATGACCGCGCTGTTCCTGGGAATGATTTCCGCATTTCTGGGGATGGTATTCGCTGATATCCGGGAAGGCTTAAAAGGCTGGATTCCGATTTTCGTGCTGCTGTTCTCTGCGTTTTTGATGGGAATCTGCGGAATCCTTGTAAAAAAATGCAATATGAAATGGCTGGAAAATTATGCGCTTCCCATCAGTATGCTGGGAGCAATGGTATTTGCGGTATTTATCACACCGATGATAGGAGGCTGAGAAGATGGGAAAGAGTGGAAAATCATATGAAGATATGACGCATGTATATGGGCGGATTTGGATTCTGCTGGCTTTGGGGATGATTTTTGCTTATCCCACAGTGACTTGCATCTACTATGACGCATGGCCGGGAATGATGCCTGTGCTAAAAGGTTTGCTGGGCGTGGCGCCGATTTTCTGGACTGTGGGATTGATTGAGGTGCTGACCTTTGTCCCTATGCTGGGGACGGCGGGCTCCTATCTCGCGTTTGTGACCGGAAATCTGACAAATTTAAAAGTCCCCGCGGCATTGACGGCGATGGAGAATGCGAGGGTGAAACCGGGGACAGAGGAGGGAGAGGTCATCTCCACGATTGCGGTGGCAACATCCTCGATTGTGACAACAGCTATCATTGCGGCAGGCGTGGCGCTCCTTGTACCGCTGACGCCAATCCTCAATTCCCCGGTGCTCAAACCGGCATTTGACAATATCCTTCCGGCTCTGTTCGGAGGTCTGGCGGTCGTGTATGTGAGCAAGAACTGGAAAATATCTATTGCGCCTCTTGTATTTATGGTGGTGCTCTTCCTGTTGGTGCCCTCGCTCTCAGGTTCTGTGGGAGTTCTCGTACCGGTAGGTGCGCTCATCGCCATCGGAGCGGCGCGGATTCTCTATAAAAAAGGGAAATTATAGAAGCGGGAAAATACAAAACCGGGAAAGGCAAAGGAGAAGATAGAAGTGTTGATAGTATGGATTATCCTGGCAATCGTTATATTGTTTTTGGCAGTCCTTTTCGTGCGGGCAGCTTTGTTTGTGCCAAAGGAGGAAGTGAAGGCTTCCGGCAGGGTGCTTTCTCTGGATGAGGAGCGCATCGTAAAGGACATGGTGGAGATGATACGCTGCAAGACCGTCTCCTACAATGATGACAGTCTCATCGATAAGGCGGAGTTTAAAAAGTTCCAGGACTTGCTGCCTAAGCTGTATCCCCGTGTGCATGAGACCTGTCCCCGTGAGTTTGTGGGAGTCAACGGCATGCTCTACCGCTGGAAAGGAAAGTCAGAGGAAGAACCGGTTGTGCTGATGTCCCACTATGACGTGGTGCCGGTGGAGGAGTCCCAGTGGGAGAAGCCCGCGTTTGACGGTATCGTGGAGGACGGCGTTATCTGGGGACGGGGAACGCTGGACACGAAAGGAACGTTCTGCGGCATCATGGAGGCGGCGGAGAAATTGATTACAGAGGGCTTTGTGCCGGAGCATGATATTTATTTTGCGTTCTCCGGTCAGGAGGAAATCAACGGACCTTCCTGTCCGGCGATTGTGGACCTTCTGGAAGAAAGAGGAATCAAGCCTGTCCTGGTAGTGGATGAAGGCGGCGCGGTCGTGGAAAATGTGTTCCCGGGAGTTGAGCGGGAATGTGCCCTCATCGGAATCGCGGAGAAAGGGCTGACCAACATCGAATTTAAATTAAAGAGCAATGGGGGACACGCATCGATGCCTCCGGTGCACACTGCAGTGGGAATCCTCGCGCAGGCGGTGGTGGATGTGGAGAAACATCCCTTCCCCCGGCAGCTCACGAAGCCGGTGCGGGAGATGCTGGACATCCTCGGCAGACACTCCAGCTTTGTCTATAAAATCATATTTGCGAATCTGTGGTGCTTTGAGGGGCTGTTTGATAAAATCTGCCGCGCGTCCGGCGGAGAATTAAACGCGATGATGCGGACCACCTGCGCCATGACGAAAATGCAGGGCAGCGAGGCATTCAATGTGATTCCTCCGGCAGCTTCCGTGGGAATGAATCTGCGGCTTCTGGGAAAAGACACGGTGGAATCCGCGAAGGCTTATCTGGAGCAGACGATTCACAATCCGGATATCGAGGTCTCTGTCTTCGAGGGGCGCAATCCCTCTGCGGAGTCTGACACAGACTGCAAGGAGTACAAGAGACTCTGCCAGGCAGTGGCGGATACGTGGACGGAGGCAATCGTGGCGCCGTATCTGATGATGGCGTGCAGCGACTCCTGGCATTACTGCCGAATCACAGACCGGGTATATAAATTCTCCGCTATGAAGCTGTCCAAGGAAGAGCGGGGAATGATTCACGGCAATAACGAGAGAGTCCCGATTCAGACATTGGTCAAGACAGTCGAATTTTTCGTCAGACTGATGGAGATGTGTTAGGAGATAAGATGACAGTAGATTTGACAGAAGGTTCGGTCACGAAAAAGATGATGCTGTTTTCCCTGCCGCTCATGGCAGGGAATCTTTTGCAGCAGTGCTATAATATAGCGGATACCCTTATTGTGGGGAGGTTTATCGGTGCAAACGCTCTGGCGGCAGTGGGCTCTGCCTACACGCTTATGACTTTCCTCACCTCCATTATTCTTGGGCTGTGCATGGGAAGCGGCGCGCTGTTTTCCATTCGTTACGGGGAACGGAATATGGAGCTGATGAAAAAGAGCATGGCGGCGTCATTTTTGCTCATCAGCGGTATTACAATTGTTTTAAATATCCTTGTCTTTGCAGGGATGGATGGTATCCTCTGGTTCTTGAGAGTGCCAAAGGAAGTCTATGGGATGATGAGAGACTATCTTTTCATTATATTTATGGGAATCATCGCCACGTTTTTGTACAATTATTTTGCCTGCCTTCTGCGGGCGGCGGGAGAGTCCGTGATTCCGCTTTTATTTCTGGCGGTCTGCGCGCTCCTCAATGTGGCGCTGGATTTCTGGTTCGTGCTTGGATTTCATGCAGGGGTGGGCGGAGCTGCCCTGGCAACTGTTCTTTCGCAGTACGTGTCGGGAATCGGTATCGCCATTTATACATGGTGGAGGAGAAAAGAATTTCGGATACAGAGAAAACATTTCAGAATCAACGGAAAACTGATAAAAGAAATATTTCAGTTTTCTTTCTTGACGTCTGTACAGCAATCGGTGATGAATTTGGGAATCCTGATGGTGCAGGGGCTGGTGAATAGCTTCGGCGCGGGTGTGATGGCGGCATTTGCGGCGGCAGTAAAGATAGATTCCTTTGCCTACATGCCTGTCCAGGATTTTGGAAATGCGTTTTCAACGTTTGTAGCACAGAACTACGGTGCGGGCAAGCCGGAGAGAATCCGGGAAGGGTGTAAAAAAGCGGTACGGCTTGTTCTAATATTCTGTCTGGTGATTTCGACGGCAGTGTGGATTTTCGCGGGACCGCTCCTTGGACTGTTCATAGAACCGGGGGAGACAGAAATTCTTGCGATAGGGATTCAGTACCTGCATATTGAAGGCGTTTTCTATTTTGCGATTGGATTTCTTTTTCTGTTCTACGGATATTACCGGGCAGTGCGAAAGCCGGGTATGTCTGTGGTGCTGACCGTCATTTCTCTGGGGACCAGAGTCGTGCTCGCCTATATCCTGTCAGCCACCGCCATGGGTGTGACTGGTATCTGGTGGTCGGTGCCGATTGGATGGGCGCTTGCGGATATCGCGGGATGGATGTATTACCGGAAAAAGTGCAAATTGACTTAGGAGAGAAAAAAGGCAGGAAGCCCAAGATGTACCTGGGAGTTCCTGCCTTCTTTGCGCAAAATTTGCGGTAAAGCGCTCTAATCTTCAAATTTCAATACAATCTTTAACACATCCTGGGGATGCTCTTTAATCATATTCAGCGCGTCCATGATATCTTTGTAATTGTACGCCTTTGTCATCAAATCCTGTGGATTTAAGCTGCCATCCTCAAATCCTTCAATGACTTCGTCAAAGCAGTGATTGTTCAGACGGGAGCCTACAATCGTCAGTTCCTTCTTCGTAATGTCTGCCATGCAGATGCTGGAAGGTTTATCCTTCAGACCAAGGCATACGATGCGTCCGGCGGGGCAGGCAAGCTGTACTGCCTGTTCCAGGGAGGAGGGGAGGCAAACAGTGTCCACAACAACAGGGATTCCCTCACCGTCCGTAAATTTGTCCAGACGTTCTTCTAAGCTTTCTTCAGAGACAAGGACGGTTTCGTCAGCTCCCATAGATTTTGCCTTATTTAAACGCTCCTCTACGAGGTCTGTCATGATGACCTGCGCGCCGTTTCTTTTTGCTACCTGCATAACGCAGATTCCGATGGGACCTGCGCCCATGATGAGGACCTTGTCCCCTTTGGTAATCTGTCCGCGCTTGTTGACCTCCACGCCGATAGTGAAAGGCTCGACCAGCCCGAGTAGGGACTCGTCAAATTTCTTGTGAAAGAGATGCACATTCCCGGCGGGAGCCTTTACATATTCAGAAAATCCGCCGTCTCTGTGGACTCCCATCACCTCTAAATCTTTGCATACATTGTGTCTTCCGATACGGCAGGCATAACAGTGACCGCAGCTAATGACAGGGTCTACTGCCACCTGGTCGCCCGGTTTGATATCTGTGACGCCGGAACCTACAGATTCCACAATACCTCCAAATTCATGCCCGATGAGGCGAGGATATGTGGCAAGAGAGTTGGTACCGTTCCAAATCCCGATATCGGAACCGCAGATACCGCCGGATGTGATGCGCACGATGACATCATCCGGATTCTCAATCTCCGGCTTTGGCACATCTACAATTTCCACTTTGAATGGTTCAATGACTTTAATCGCTTTCATGGTTTTGCTCCTCCTAGAGATAAATGATACAGACAGTGAATCCCCTGCGGCTTCTGGTGCGCGGTACTGTTATGCTGAAGACCAGACAGTACATTAGGTTTGCTTTGCAGCAGGGACATTTTTTCTGACATCAATATAACATATGACGTCATACGTGTCAACGAAAAATAATGTACAACGCCGTCCGCAGTAATTATTTGTTCTGTTGGTGGAAAGAAGCAGGGGATTGTGCTAAAATAATAGCATTGATAGTAAGGACAGGAGCGGGAAAAATGGGACTGGAGACAATACAGAACACAGACAAATCGCTGCCGGAATTAGTTGCCGGGCAGATTACGAGTCTGATAGCGGACAATGAATATAAAAAAGGTGAGAAGCTGCCGAATGAATTTCAGCTTGCCGAGTCATTGAATGTCGGCAGAGGAACCATCCGGGAGGCAATCAAGATTCTTGTATCGAGAAATATTGTGGAAATACGCCGGGGACTGGGGACATTTGTGGCGGAGAAGCCGGGGCTTGTGGATGACCCATTGGGGCTGGGGTTCATAGAAAATAAGACAAAGCTCACCATAGACCTTCTGGAAATCCGCAGCATGATTGAGCCGGAGATAGCGGCGCTCGCCGCAGAGCGGGCGACGGATGCAGACATCGAGAAGATATTGGATGACTGCCGGGCTGTGGAAGAGAAGATTGAGCGAGGGGAATCCTTTGAGGAGGAGGACATCGCATTCCACAAGCGGATTGCCAAGAGCAGCAAAAACCAGGTTGTGCTAAATGTGATTCCGGTCATCCATTCTGCAATCAAAGAACTGGTGGAGGTCACCAATGCCAAGCTGACTGAGCAGACGATACGCACCCACAGGATGGTGGCGGATGCGATTGCAAGGCGGGATTCCCAGGCAGCGCGGGAGGCGATGCTGGCGCATATGCGTTATAACAAGGAATACCTGGTGAAACATTAAGCGGACAAGATTTATGAGAGAGTTTTGAACAAAAAGAATATCGATAGAAAAAGACAGAAAAAACGCAGGGCTTTTGAAGTAACAGAGAGAAATGCTCACTTCAGAAGTCCTGCATTTTTTGGCTTCTTTGATAGACAAAAATCAATCAAAATTGTGAAGAAATCAACAAGCAATAGTAAAAAATAGGCAAAAGTTTTAGAACAGATACGATTTGATTATGAAAATAGGTGTATAAACTGCATAAAATTACAAAAAAATCTTCAAAAATATTGACAAATTTTACGGGGGGGGGTATTGTATACATTAAGTAATACATAAAAGCATGCAAAGATGTATTATACAATGTCAGTAAACAAAAAAGAAAAGGAGAATGTTATGAAAAAGAAAATCGTATCATTGTTATTAGTTGGTGTTATGGCGGCGTCACTCGCAGGCTGCGGAAGTGTAAAGACAGACAATCAGGCAAGCAGTTCAGGCTCCGCTTCCGGTGAGGCGGCTTCGGGAAAAGATGCCTATACAGAGGATATCAAGATTGCTTTTCTGCCGAACGTAATCGGTGATTCCTGCGCGGCTGCATGGGCGGATGGCATGCGTTCCTATTTGGACAATTTCACAAATGTTACGTTTGACGTATATGACGGAGAAGCTTCTGTTGATACAGAAGTACAGATTATGGACGAGCTGATTAATCAGAAATATGACGCAATCATCCTTCAGGCTACAGACGCGGCGGGACTCGCGGCTTCTGTTGACAAAGCCGAGGCGGCAGGAATCCCGGTTATCACATGTAACCTGGATGCAGATACCGTACATGCAGGTCTGGTAGCAGGCGTTGATGTAGAAGCTGGTGAGAAGATTGCGGAATCCATCGGTGAGAGTTTAGGCGGAGCAGGAAAAGTGGTTATCATTTCCGCAACACCCGGCGCAACAAAGGGTGAAAACATTGATAAGGGATTCAAGGCAGTTATGGAAGAAAAGTATCCTGACATTGAAATCCTTGACGAGCAGTCCGGTGAGTGGCTGACAGAAAACGCAAATACAGTTATGACAGATTTCCTCACAAAATATCCGGAAATCGATGCGGTACTCTGCCACAATGACGCGATGGCAGAAGGCGCGGCAGAAGCAGTAAAAGCGGCAGGCAGAGAGATGCAGGTATGGGGTGTTGACGGTGAGTCCAAGATGCTGGAATACATTGAGCAGGGACTTTGTACAGGAACTGTTTATACAAATGCACAGACTCAGGGCGTTTCCTGCGCGCAGTTTGCAATGTACGCGATTGAGTCCGGTATCACAGCAGCGAACTTAAGCGAGACTCCTGTAGTGAAGATGGCTCCGGTTGTTGTAACAGCAGACAATGTGGCAAGTATCACAGACGATATGCGTTGGTAATTTCCAGATAAAGGCGAGAGAAAGACAGCAGTATAGCAGCAGATTAGCAGTCGGCTGTGAGGTAGGAGGAATATTCTTATGAGACAGGAAAATATGCGGCGTCTGATATCGGTTGCGTCGCTGGTGATTATCATGTTGGTGTTTGGACTGACCAGTGATTCGTTCTTCACCACGGGTAATTTGTTGAACATCTTAAGGGAGTGTGCAGTCACCGGCATCATCGCTATCGGCGTAACATTTGTTATCATTACAGCGGGAATTGACTTGTCAACGGGAGCAGCCGTTGGATTCGCAGGAATGCTTTGTGCTAATCTGCTGTATCACTATCAGCTTTCAGCAGGGCTGATTATGCTGATTTCAATCCTGACCGGACTGGTCTGCGGGGCGCTGAACGGCTTCATCGTGACAAAGCTGCGTGTCCCGGAATTTATCGCGACACTGTCCACACAGTACCTGTTCCGTTCCATGGTATTTGTGTTCGCTATCCGTGAGTCGGGAGTCATCAGCAATAAGAGGATTCAAAATCAGGGAATCCTCATTATGGGTGGAAGCATCAATGGAATCTATCTGGTTACGATTGCCTTTGTGATTCTGGCAGTGGTTGGACAGATTATTCTGAAAAAGACGAAGTTTGGTACATATGTCTATGCGACAGGCGCAAACCGGAAATCCGCGGAGCTCTCCGGAATCAATACAGATAAAATCCGCTGGTGTGTATTTACCATCACGGGTTTTCTGTGCGGTGTGGCGGCAATCTTTCAGATTGGACGTGTGGGGAGCGTCACCACAGACCTTGGGACAGGGCTGGAGTTCGACATCATTGCGGCGGTTGTCATCGGCGGCTGTGCCTTTGCGGGAGGACGCGGCGATGTGTTTGGCTCCGCAGTGGGCGCCGTTTTTATGGCGGTGCTGCAGAATGGAATCTTGAAGTACAACCTGCCGACAGCGGCACAGCTCGTTGTGAAAGGAATTGTCATTGTGGTCATGATTATCTTCGATGCGGTTTACAATGACTTCATGCAGAAACGGATTCAGAGGAAAGCCAGAGAAGAAGAGGCAGAAGCAGCGGGAGGTGAAGCGTAATGCCAGTATTATTGGAAATGAAAGCAATCGAAAAAAGCTTCAACGGCGCCGCTGTACTGAAAAAGGTTGATTTTTCCGTGGAACCGGGAGAAGTCCACGCGCTGATGGGAGAAAACGGTGCGGGAAAATCCACACTGATTAAGATTCTGACAGGCATTTATCCGAAAGATGGCGGACAGATTTACTGGAACGGACAGCCGGTGGAAATCAACAACCGCGCGGATGCTTCCAAGCTGGGAATCGGTGTCATCTATCAGGAATTGAGTCTGATTCCCACTTTGACGGTCATGCAGAATGTGATGCTCGGCAAAGAGGACAGCAAGGCAGGATTTGTAAGCGCCAGGAAAATGAAAAAGAAAGTGTCAGAATTGATTGAGAAGTATGGCTTTGGAATTAAACCGGACGCAATCGTGGAGACGCTTACCATAGCACAGAGACAGACCATTGAGATTTTAAAAGCCTTGAGTGAAGAATCGAAACTCATCATCATGGATGAGCCTACGGCTTCCTTAAGTACAAAAGAATCGGATGCGCTGTTTGGCATCATTGAACAGTTGAGAAAAGACGGGGTGAGCATCATCTATATCTCACACCGTCTGGAAGAAGTATACCGACTCTCCGACAGACTGACTGTTCTTCGGGACGGAGCGAAGGTGGCGACACTGACGAAAGAGCAGATTGTTCCGGCAGAGGTCGTGCGCCTGATGATAGGAAAAGAACTGAGTGAGGTGACAGCTTCCAATAATCTTCGGACCTCCGACAGACCGGTGCGTCTGAAGGTGGAAAATCTGACGAAAAAAGGGATTTTCAACAATATTAATTTTGAAATCCACGAGGGTGAGATTGTAGGATTCGCGGGACTGGTCGGCGCGGGCAGGACGGAGGTCATGCGCTGCGTTTACGGGGCAGACCCCTGCGACAGCGGCACCGTGGAATTTGAAGGCAAAGCACTTCCCAGGAAGATTACGGACAGCATCAAAAAGGGATTCGGCTTTGTGCCTGAGGACAGAAGAAACCAGGGATTTACGCCTCTCTTGTCCATTGAGAGAAATGTGGCGCTCACAAATTATGATACTCTGGCAAAAGGCGGTTTCGTAAAGAAAGGAAAAGAGAAGAAATTGGGAATCGATATGGTGGAGAGGCTGAATATCAAGCCCAATAACCCGCAGATTCCGGTGGGAAATCTTTCCGGAGGAAACCAGCAGAAAGCGGTACTGGCGAAATGGCTGAGCCGTGATTTGAAACTTCTCATCATTGATGAGCCTACAGCCGGAATCGATATCGGAGCAAAGGATGAAATCTATAAAATTATCGAGGAGCTTGCGGAAAACGGTACTTCCGTTATCATGGTTTCCTCGGATTTGCAGGAACTGCTCCGTGTGTCCCAGAGAATTATTGTTATGAGAAAAGGTGAGATATTCACAGAATTTTCAAGCGGCAAGATTACGCAGGAAGATATTCTGATGGCGGAATCAGGAATACTCACGAAGGAGGCTTAGAGAACATGAACAAAGACAAGATGAAAAAACTTTTCGGGAAATCCCAGAGACTGTGGATTCTTGTGGTTATCATGCTGGTTCTCACAGTCCTGCAGCCGGGCGTGTTCCTGACAGGCGCAAATATGAAGAGTATTCTGCTGTCTATTTCCATCTATGGCATTATGGTCTGCGGTACAATTTTCCCTATCCTTCTGGGAGGGATTGATTTGTCCGTGGGAGCTGTGGCAGCTGCAGCCGGAGCACTGGCGGTTACACAGATTGTGGCGCATGATTACAGCACCACAGGCGTGATTATCGGCATTGCGGGCGGGCTTTTGCTGGGCTGCGCGGTGGGACTGGTGCACGGATTGATTGTCACGCAGTTTGGTGTGCCTGCATTTTTGATTACACTGGCATCCCAGAATATTGTATACGGTATTGCGCAGCTTTTGACTGGGAATAACGTTATCCCGTGTATGAAACCGGCATCCTTTGCATTCCTCGGCGGAGGGAGGCTTTTAGGGGTTCCGTTTTCTATTTACATTATGGCGATTATGGCGGTCCTTTCCTACATCATATTGAATAAGACGGTACTGGGAAGAAATGTGTATGCCGTGGGAGGCAACCCGGAAGCGTGCCGCTTATCCGGTGTAAAGAGCCGTAAAGTTACCATTATCGCATACGTAGCTTCTGGATTTACAGCGGCTCTGGCGGGTATTGTGCTGGCAAGTATGAACCGTCAGGCAATCGCCAAGGCAGCACAGGGATATGACAACTTTGTGCTGACAGCCCTTGTTGTAGGCGGCGCATCTCTGATGGGAGGCGAAGGTTCTGTATTGGCGGCAATCTGGGGCGCGTTTCTGGTAGGTGTTGTCCAGAATGGTCTGCGTCTGATGGGCGTGGCATCGGATTACCACGGAATTTTCAAATGTATCGTCATTGTGGCGGCAGTTGCGCTGGATGCCCATGTGAGATACAAGAAGAGCGGACTGCAGAAAGGCGGGCTCTTTAAGAAAAAAGCTAAGGCGGCAGAATAATGGAGGCAGGCAGATGAGAATCATAGATGCACATACCCATGTATTTGAAAATTTGCAGGGGTTCCGCGGGGAAGGGGAACTTTACCCGATTGGAAACGGCAAGGCGAGGTGGGCGAACGGGGACATCGTGGAGATGATACCGGAAGGGCTCGGCGACAAAGCGTTTACGTATGAGACATGCTATCGGTTCCTGAAAGAAAACGGCGTGGAAAAGGCAGTGCTCCTCCAGGGGAGTTATTACGGCTTCGCCAATGAATATGTGGCGGAGGCTGTGCGCGCGTACCCGGATATGTTTATCGGAGCGGGGACATTTGACCCCATGGCGCGGTATGCGGACAGGATTTATGAAAGACTGACAGAGGAACTTCATTTCCCTATCATCAAATTTGAGACCAGTACGGGCGGAGGGTTCATGTCCTATCACCATGCGTTTGATATCGCGGAAGTCTTTCTGCCGACAGCAGAGAAATGTGAGAAACATTCCCAGGTGCTCGTCCTGGATATCGGAAGCCCCGGTATGAGCAGCTTTCAGCCGGAGGGAATCAGAAAGATTGCCCTGAAGTGCCCGGCGCTTAAGATTGTGGTCTGCCATTTGCTGGCTCCGACTTTGGCTGACAGGGATACAGATGTTTTCAAGAAAAGTATGGAGAAGCTGGCGCTTCCCAATGTGTATTTTGATTTGGCGGCAGTGCCCTTCAATGTACAGCCGGAGACATATCCGTATCCGTCAGGGCTAGGTTTTATCAAAGCGGCAAAGGACATCGTAGGCGCGGAGAAACTGATGTGGGGAACGGATATTCCGTCTGTCCTGATACAAAATTCCTATAAACAATTGACAGAGTATCTGGCGGAAGGTAATATTTTTACGCAGGATGAATTGGAAAAAGTCTACTATAAGAATGCGTTAGAGGTGTATCCTTTCCTATGAGAGAAAAAAAGATACAAATGAGATTCATTTTATTTCTGGTCTGCGTTTTCTGGTTCGGGCAGTATGTCTATATCCCCTATCAGACGACTTACCTCACAGAGATAGGTGTCTCCGCCGATATGGTGGGGATTATCGTGGGAGCCTACGGACTGGTGCAGATACTCTGCCGTATCCCGGTCGGTGTGCTTGCCGATACGGGAGGCGGTCACAAGAAAATCATCACACTGGGAATCAGTTGTGTCGGAATAGCATCCTTATTGAGGGTGCTATTTCCAAATGCGGGCGGATTTTTCGCGGCAAATCTGTTATCCGGGCTCGGAGCCTCCGCGTGGATTTCTTATATGGTCTACTACATGGGATTTTACCGGGGTGAGTCCATCCAAAAGGCGACAGGAAAAATCATTGCCGCGAACAATACGGGAGTGCTGCTTGGATTTATCACAAGTTCTGCTCTGTATACCCATCTGGGGATGCGCTGGATTTGCGCCTTCAGCCTGATGGCGGGGGCTCTGGGAACTGCGATGTGTATCGGAATCCGGGAGCACGGGAGTGTGGGAGAGAAGGCAGATGTAAAAGGAGCTCTGAAGCTTCTGGGAAATAAGCGGCTGTTGTTCTTCTCTGTGCTGGCATTGCTCCAGCAGGGCGTGCAGATGGCGACCTGCATGTCGTTTACCATACAGATTGCGAAAGATTTGGGAATCCCGGAGTGGCAGGTGGGCATGACTTCGATTGTGTATATTGTGTTTGCGGTGCTGTTTTCCTATTTGTCGGGGAAAGCCCTGTTCATCCGCATCGGGCATGCGAGGATTGTACCCGTGGGACTTTTCGTGCAGGCGGCTTACTGCCTTTTGGTTCCCAATATGCAGTCCGTTTATGGGATTTATTTCTGCCAGATACTGGCGGCGTTTGCCATGGGATTTTTATTTACCTCTCTGACAAGCGAAAGTATGAAAGGCATACCGGACAGATTTTATTCCACTGCTATGGGAATCTTCCAGGCGGTCTACGCGGTGGGAATGACCCTGTTTCCCATGGCGGCAGGGCATTTGCTGGAGGCTGTAAACGAGATGGCGGCATACGGTTTTCTGGCGGTTTGTCTGATAATCGGACTTGCGGCGTCAGTGATTTTCTATAGAAGGGAGACGGATAGATGTATTTTGCGGATAAGGTAAAGATGTGCGTACCAAAGCCGGGAGAGGTGGGAATCTTTTGGCTGGGACAGGCGGGTTTTTTGCTCAAGAACAGTGAACAAAAGATTCTGGCGGTGGACCCCTACCTGTCTGACGCGGTGGAGCGAATCTGCGGACTGAAGCGGCTGATGATGCCGGTGATGGAACCGGAGGAATTAAATCCCGATGTGCTGGTTATCAGTCACCATGACGAGGACCATCTGGATATGGATATCGTGCCGCAGATGATGAAGAGAAATCCCGGGACAAAGCTGCTGGCGCCAAAGACAGCCTATGAGATGTGCAGAGAAGACGGGATATCACCCGAACAGCTCGTACGCTTTGATGAGGGAGACAGGGAAAAATTCGCGGGTTTCGAGATAGAGGCGGTGTTCGCGGACCACGGGGACCACGCGCCGGATGCCATCGGTATGCTCATCCGCACAGAAGGGCATGTGTTTTATTTCTCCGGGGATACCTCCTATCAATGTACGAGGATGCAGTATGCCGCAGAACAGGATGTGGACGTGTTGATTGTTCCCATCAATGGAGAATACGGAAATATGAACGGACTGGAGGCAGTGGAACTGGTAAAGCTGGTGAAACCAAAGCTTACCATTCCCAGCCATTTCTGGACCTTTATCCGGCACGGGAGCGAGCCCTATCTGTTTGACCGCGAGATGCGGCTGGAGGCAAAGGAGTATCCGTTCTATTTTATGTGCCAGGGAGAAGGGATTGTCTGGGACGGTTCGCCCTCTTATCATCGTTTGGTTAATAGGAACGCGTGAAATGTAATTTTAGTAAAACGGTGAAAAGTAGGGGTGGTATCATCCGCCAACTGTATGCTATAATCAGTGTTAAGGAAATAACAGACATGGGTGGTTTGAAGAATGAAGAAGGAATCCTTAAAGCAACAGGCATACAATATCATTAAGAATAAAATTATCTCGTGCGAGTATCCTCCGAATTATCTCTTAAATGAGGAGAAGCTCAAGGAGGAGATTGGAGCCAGCAGAACCCCGATACGGGATGCGTTGAGCAGGCTGGAACAGGAAAATCTGGTACATATCTTACCGAAGAAGGGAATCATGGTCGCCTCCCTGTCTATCCGGGAAATCAATGCAATCTATGAAGCGCGCATGCTTGTGGAGCCGTATGCTATCGAGCATTATGCGAGCCAGATAGATAAGAAACGTTTCCAGTACTATGATAAAATCTTCCGCAAGAAAGAGGAGGACATACATAAAGGGATGGATGTGTATGGAGATGTATATGACATCGATGATGAGCTGCATATCCAATTTATAAATGCTACGGAGAATGAGTATTTTAAGGCGCTTTATGAGCGGATTTATTATCAGAACTGCCGTCTTAGAATCCTCTCCGGCGTTAAGAGCAAAAAGCGTATCGAGGATACCCAGCAGGAACATCTCAGGATTATCGGCGCATGTCTCGAGGAAGACTGGGCGAAAGCGGCGGAGGCTATGAGAGAGCATCTGCAGTGCTCGAAGCGGGCGTCCTTTGAGACACTTATTGAGGGCGGAGATGTATTCTTGTAGTTAAAAATGAAAAATTGAAAGCGATAGGATGATGCCAATATCATATTCCGGCATTGCCCTATCGCTTTTTTGCGTTGGATTGTCTATAGCGTAGGTGTATAAGGGAGCAATACGCTACAATCGTCTGTCTTGAAAAGCGCTGAAATTCCTGTGGTTGAGGTTCGCTAGGCGCGAAAAATTATTTGATTTCACTTATTTTTCTTAAATTCACCCCTCTAGATGAATAAAATACATAAATACTGACGGAAAAAGGAAAGAAATTTGATGATTTTCCATAAAAGGAATTGCAAAATACATTATTAGGTACTATAATGTATACAACAAATAGTACAAGAAAAAGTACAATAGGAGAACGGAAATGAGAGAACGACAATTTGTAGCGGATATGGTCAGTGGTCAGAAGCTTCCGAAAATGTTCCGGGTGAAACAAAAATTTCCGCGGCAAAGGATTGCGGTGGAAGAAATTCCGGGAATCATAGAACATCTTCTGTCGGCGGAAAAATTTGCTTCAAAGGTGAAACCCGGCATGAGAATCGCCATCACGGCAGGAAGCCGCGGGGTTGCCAACGTAGCGCTCACAACAAAGTGTATTGCTGATTTTGTGAAAAAGCAGGGCGCCACCCCATTTATTGTGCCTTCCATGGGAAGCCACGGTGGAGCGACGGCGGAAGGACAGAGAGAGATTCTGGAGGGATATGGAATTACGGAAGAGTATGTAGGCTGCCCGATTATTTCCTCCATGGAGGTGAAGAATATCGGTCTGACAGAAGACGGCAGAGAGGTCTTTATCGACAAACACGCAGCGGAGGCAGACGGTATCATCATCGGCTGCCGCATCAAACCGCACACCGCGTTTCGGGGACCCTATGAGAGCGGAATTATGAAAATGATGGCAATTGGGCTGGGGAAGCAGTACGGCGCGCAGGTCTGCCATGAGGCGGGGTTTAAGAATATGGCAAAAAATGTCCCTATGTTTGGAAAGGCAATTATTCAGAACGCGCCGATTTTATTTGCGGTGCCGACCATTGAAAACGCCTACGATGAGACAAGCAAGATTACAGCAGTAAATGCGGACGAGATTGAAGAGAAAGAGCCGGGACTTTTAAAAGAGGCGTTTGCCAATATGCCGCGGATTCTCGTGGATAGCTGTGACGTCCTTGTGGTGGACCAGATTGGAAAAAATTTCAGCGGAGATGGCATGGACCCCAACATTACAGGAACCTTCTGCACACCCTACGCTACGGGAGGGATTGATGCACAGCGGGTCTGCGTACTGGATTTAAGTCCGGAGACACATGGAAACGGAATCGGTCTGGGATATTCCAGCGCTACGACAAAGCGAGTATTTGACAAGCTGGATTTGGCAGCTATGTACCCCAATGCTATCACATGCACAGTTTTAGGCGGGGTGCGGATTCCTATTGTAATGGAGAGCGACCGGGAAGCGATTCAGGTATGCGTGCAGACCTGCAATGAGATTGATAAGGAGAATCCCCGCATTGTGAGGATTCCGAACAGCCTTCACATCGACCATATTATGCTGTCCGAGGCATATTACGAGGAAATAAAGGAAAATCCTGACATAGAGATAGAGTCCGAGCCTGCGTATCTGCCATTCGACGATGACGGAAATCTCTGGTGAGAAACCGGCAGAGAAAAGAAGCAGGAAAATAGAGGCGTCAAACAGGTAAACAGAACAGCAGTCGAAAAGAAAACAGAGCAGTAACCGGAAGGAAAAAATAAAGCAGAAATCAAAATGAAAACAGGAGGAAGAGGAACATGAAAGCAATTCGAATCAACGCGCCGGGCGAGGTGGAAATCTGTGAAGTGGAGATGCCGGTCAGAAAACCGGGAGAAGCGCTTTTAAAACTATTGTATGGAGGAATTTGCGGAAGCGACCTGGGTTCTTACAGAGGGACATTTGCGTATTTTGATTATCCCAGGATTCCCGGACATGAGTTCAGCGCGGAGATTGTGGAGATAGACGAGAACGACAGAGGGTTAGAGCCGGGGATGGTTGTTACCTGCAACCCCTATTTTAACTGTACGAAATGCTACAGCTGTCAGCACGACATTGTGAATGCCTGCATGAACAATGAGACAATGGGCTGCCAGAGAGACGGCGCGTTCTGCGAGTACATCACCATGCCCGTAGAGCGAATTTATGACGGCAAAGGGCTTCCTCCTAAAGTGCTGGCGGCAATCGAGCCCTTCTGCATCAGTTACCACGGGGTACAGCGCGCGGGAATCCGGAAAGGTGATAAAGTCCTTGTCGTAGGTTCCGGCACGATTGGCGTACTGGCGGCGACAGCGGCAAAGGCACTGGGCGGAGAGGTCTATATCTGCGACGTGCAGGCTCCGAAACTCGCCTTTGTACAGGAACAGTTTGGATTCGCCGGCACCATTTTAAATGATTCCCCGGGGCATTTTACAGAGGCGATATCGAAAATCACCGGTACATATGAAGAAGGCGGGAATGTGCAGCCGAACGGATTTGATGTGTGCATCGAAGCGGTAGGACTTCCGTCTACTTTCCAGAACGCCATTGATGCCGCGGCATTTGGCGGAAAAGTCGTTTTGATTGGTGTGGGAAAGAAGAATCTGGACTTTAACTTTACCTTGATTCAGAAGAAGGAACTGGATGTGTTCGGAAGCAGGAATGCTCTGAAAAAGGACTTTATTGAATTGATTGACCTTGTAAAAGACGGCAAGGCAGATTTGGAGAAAGTGATTACGAATGTATATCCCTTTGAGGAGGCGGCAAAGGCTTTCGCTGATTTTGATAAGAGTGGTGGTGATATGCTGAAAGTCATCATTGATTTTACAGACATCAAATAGCAAAATCAGCACAGGCGGCGGGAAAGTGCTCCTGCCGCCTGCGTATCATCGGAAACCATAATGACAGATGTATTACATCTTGTCATTTAGTCAATAGAACCACCGCTTCCGGCAGCGTAGCAGCCACAGCGAGAAGTCAGAATCTCTTCACCGATATCGCGGTTGTACATATACCCCTGACCCATACCAAAACCAACGCATGCACAGGTTCGCTCCTTAGCGCTGGAAACTTCTCCGCCGCCGCCAATGACACAAAAACAATCTTTTCCGCCAGCCACTGCGTCCAGTTCATCGTCCGACAGTTCGCCAGTTCCAGTATCTTCAGCAAAATCTTCCTCTGTAAGGGTAATGCCTTTTTCTGCCGCGTCTGCGATGATTTTTCCTTTGGCTTCCTCGATTGACGCTGATTGCTGTTCATTCAGTTTTTTCTGAGCTTCTTCATCCTTGGAGAGAAGCTCCAGATATTTTTTCATGTTTTCAGTCATTATTCTTCCTCCTGATTTGAATCTCGTTTTTGAGTTCCTTCCGTTAATCGTCTCGTTCGTCAAACAGTTCAACGCCGGAGCCGTAGATGCCGCAGGAGCAGCGATATATATTGTGGGGCTCGCATATATCTCCAATCCATTTTATTGTCTGCCCCTCACCAATGCCGGCCATGACACATGCACAAGTTTTCTCAGGTTTATGACTGGCTGTTCCTCCGCCGCCGAAAACGCAGAGACACTCTTTGCCGCCAGCTACTGCCTCCAGCTCATCCTCCGACAATTCACCGATATCGGCGGTTTCGGCAAAATCCTCCTCCGTGAGGGTTATACCTTTCTCTGCCGCATCCTTGATGATTTTTTCCTTCGCTTCCTGGATAGAGGCGGGTTCCTGTTCATTGAGTTTTTTCTGTGCTTTTTCATCCTTAGAGATAAGCTCCAGATATTTTTTCATATTTTCTGTCATAATGATTCCTCCTGATTCTAAAGACGGTTTTTTGTTCTGTAATTATATACGAAATGATTTCTCGAATAGCTCATTTTTCTCAAAAAATATAAAAAATTTTAAGAAATTTTTTAATGAATACCCTATAAACAAATGAGAGGAAGCATATTAGCGTGAAACAGGAGGCTGTCCGACGAGGAGATAGGATTTAAGTGGTAGTAAAAGCGCTGGAAATTTTCGTTCTCCTTAATGTTGATAAATCAATAGATTTGGTAGAAATTACAGTTGACTTGGTTGCAATATCAGCATATACTGTAACTAAAGAAAACAAGATGTTTTCTTTGAATGTTTAGTCTTTGCGGATGACGGGACGTTAATTCAGAATATCATCCACTTGAATGTTTAGTCTTTGCGGATGACGGGACATTAATTTAAAATATCATCCACTTGAATGTGAATAACTCCACGTTTTGTGGAGTTATTGTTTGTTAGGAGACAAAAGATGAGATTAGTAACTGTAAATAAAAGTTTTTATACTTTGTGTAAAAAACATGGTCTTGAAAAAGAAGTTTTGTTTAATAAGGATGGTAGACCTTGTGTGTTGTTGGTTAATTTGAGTTATAAGGGAAAATGTTATGATTTTGCAGTACCATTGCGTTCTAATATTTCTGCGACAACGCCTTTTTCACAATATTTAAGTTTACCACCTAGAAGTGATACTAAAAATGGCAGACATTGTGGAGTTCATTATGTGAAATTGTTTCCTATTACTTCTAAGTATGTTACAAAATATCATCGTCCATTATCTGATATTCATTTTCAAGCAGAGCTTTCTGTTTTACAATCTTCTGAACGTAAAATCATAAGGGCTTGTCAGAGTTATTTGAGACGATGTGAAAAAGGATATAGATTATCTATTACACCCGATATTGATGGAATTATATCCATTTTGTAATACATATTTTAAAAATGATTTCAACGATAGTTCCATCCTTTCTACCAGTGGCGGAAATACCTCGCTATAGTACAGGCGGCGGGAAAATTTTCCCGCCGCCTACATCAGTTTCCCTATTAACAAGTTATCTTTCACCAAAGTTGACCATGACGCATGTACAAGCTTTTTCTGGGCTTCTTCATCCTAGGAGAGAAGCTCCATATATTTTCTGTCATTATCGTTCCTCCTAATTTGAATTGCGGTATGCCCTTCAGGGTATACCTTGTCAGGCGAAGCCTGCCCTCCCGAAGGGAGTGAATTGCGGTGTGCCCTTTAGGGTATACCTTGTCAGGCGAAGCCTGCCCTCCCGAAGGAATTTTTAAAGTGCTGCGTAACATTTTGCTTCAGGTTTTATCTTTTTCATGGTTTCTGTGATTTTTGAAACCCACCCTCCGCTAAACAGTCCGCAGGCGTAGAGGTCAGGACCCATGATATTGTCGGGGGTACTTTCCAACGCCGCCGCGCGGCAGCCTCCTAAACACTGCTTTGCGTGTTCGCAGGCGGCGCACTTCGGGTTCAGTTCCAGATACTCGGATGCTCTGGTATCTATGAGGCGCATATAACGGGAATCTGTGATACATTTTGCCAGACCAAGTTCAGGTATCAGGGGAAATTCTTCCTGGATATCCATACCTGACAATGCCATGCAGGGCAGCGCCCGTCCTTCAGCAGAGATATACATAACCATGCGGGCATGACCGCAGATGCAGGTCTTCTCCGGATTGCTGCATGATTTCATCAGAGGGATGTCAAAACGGTCAGGCTTCTTCGGATGCGCGCTGAAGAAACCGCCAAGCTGAAGACTAAGAGGCATCCCGTCCTCATAGTACTGGGGAATATAATCCAGATAGAGCTGGTATAATTCCTCCATGGAAATGGATGGACCGTAGCCGCCTTCTTTCCACGCCCCCACATCGGAAATAGGGTTCGTCTTGAGAGAACGGCATCCCCATGACGCAAGGTTTTGTATGCTCTTTCTCAATGTATGTTTGTTGGCGTTATGGATGCACATCTCCGCGCCTGTGGGGAATCCTCTGTCACGGCAGCGAAGGAAAGCTTCTTCCACAATTTTTTCCGCGCCGGGAATCCCTCTCAGCCAGTCGTGATGACCTTCGCCGTCGTAGCTCATGTTGAACTCCGGATGGATACCTCTCTGTTCCAGTGCATCGAGCAGTTCGTCCGTTACCAGCTTCCCGTTGGAATAAATGGTGATAATGCGAATATCTCGTTCCAGCAGGGCATCTACAATCTCCATAAAATCCTTGCGGACCAGAGGCTCCCCTCCTGTCAGCGATACGTTCATTACGCCGCAGTCCGCAAGCTGATTAATAATATCCATCACTGTCTCATGGTCAAGCTCTCCAAGTTTGGCATCGGGCGCCGACATATAACAGTGCTTGCAGCGGTAATTGCATCTGCCGGTGACGGACCAGTGGGCGGTGCGTATATATCGCGCCGGATACTGCTTATATGCCTGCTTCGGCAAAATGCGCTCTCCCGGAGAACAGGCTTCTATAATGCCATTTTTCTCAATCAACGGAATCATATCCCGTATTTTCTGGGGAATAAGGGGAAGCGAAAGGTCCACAGAGCCATCGCACAGCTTCAGGGCATCCATCTCACTGCTGTTGATAAACAAAGCCTGACCTGTATTTGTGTCTACCAGGGCATATGGAAGCTTTTCCCATCCCCGAAGCATATAATTTTCCTTCAATTTGTAATACATATAGACCTCCTTATTTTGTCCGGAACCCGACAGTTTTCTGCGGTTTTCCCCTTTGTCCGGCGTGCCGGATTATAGTATGTTTTAGTAAATGTCACTTTTTTTCACTTCAAAAAGTCGGACGCCGGTGCCTCCGAAGCAGCATGTGCAGCGATAGGTCTCATACTTCCGGGGAGAAATCCAAGGAGTGTCTTCAAGGACTTCATACACCGTCCCTTCCCCAGCGCCGAATATGACGCATGCGCAAGTTTTTTCTGCTTTGGCATCTGTGGCAGTTCCGCCGCCGCCCAAAACACACACACAAATGTCTCCGCCAGTCACTGCTTCCAGCTCATCCTCCGAGAGCTCGCTTACTTCGGCAGCTTCGTTAAAATCTTCTTCAATAAGGGTAATCCCTCTTTCTGCGGCATCCGCAATGATTCTTTCCTTCGCCTCCTGGATAGAGGAAGACTCCTGTTCATTCAGTTTCTTCATAGCTTCTTCATCCCCGGAGATAAGCTCCAGATATTTTTTCATGTTTTCTGTCATAATGAATCCTCCTAGAAATGACTAACACGGTTTACACGTCGCTGTCGTCCCCGATGATGACTCCGTTCCGCATAAATTTGGGTACGGTCGCTCTGCCGCCAGCTACTGCGTCCAGCTCATCCTCTGTCAGTTCAAAGGATTCGGCAGATTGGTCAAAATTTCCTTTTGTAAATACGCCGTCCTTATCGAGTGCATCCGCAATGATTTTTTTGCTTTTTGCCATGTTTGCCTCTCCTTTCTGTCATTTCGGCTTCTACTTATTAAAAATTAACCTACGGCTTTACCGTAACCGGCTAAGGCGCAGGCGCAGCGCGTCATACTGGTTATCACGTCTTTAACCTTTCTTTCGCCGGATGAATCCGTCACCCATTTTGTGACGTATCCATACCCATCGCCTGTGCCGGCTAAGACGCAGGCGCAGGTGTCCTCGTATAGCGATGAGGTGGAAGTTCCGCCGCCGCCAACGGCACAGTAACATTCTTTTCCGCCGGCCACTGCTTCCAGCTCATCCTCCGAGAGGGCATCGGTTTCTGCGGTTTCGTCAAAATCTTCCTCAGTAAGGGTAATCCCTTTTTCTGCGGCATCCGCAATAATCCTTTCCTTTGCCTCCTGGATAGAGGAAGGTTCCTGTTCGTTCAGCTTTTTCCGCGCTTCATCATCCTGGGAGATAAGCTCCAGATATTTTTTCATGTTTTCAGTCATTCTTGATTCCTCCTGATTCTAAAAGCTGTTTTTTCGTTCTGTAATTATATACGAAATGATTTCTCGAATAGCTCATTTTTTTTGAAAAAATATACCCTAAAGGGCACACCGTAATACATTCCCTCCGGGAAGGCGGGCTTCGCCCGACAAGGTATACCCTGAAGGGCACACCGTAAAGCATTCCCTATGGGAGGGCGGGCTTCGCCCGACAAGGTATAAAAAAATCAGCTCAGGCGGCGGGAGAACTCTCCAGCCGCCTGTATGGAATGCTGCTTGTTAATAGTCGTCTCTGCCAGAGCCCCCGACAATGCAGATGCAGCGGTCGAAGGTTACGTCTGACCAGTCCGGCTTATACCGACCGACGCCGCCAACGACGCAGCCACAGACATCCTGCGTTTCATAGGAAGACTCGCCGCCTCCTCCGACAGCGCAGTAGCATTTTTTTCCGCCCGCTACAGCGTCCAGCTCATCTTCCGACAATTCACCGATATCGGCGGTTTCGGCAAAATCTTCCTCTGTGAGGGTAATACCCTTCACAGCCGCATCTGAGATGATTCTTTCCTTGGCTTCCTGGATGGACTCTGCTGCTTGTTCATTCAGTTTTTTCTGAGCTTCTTCATCCTTGGAGATAAGTTCCAGATATTTTTTCATATTTTCTGTCATTATCATTCCTCCTGTGCTTAATGAGAGTCATCACCATACCCGCCGATAAAGCAGCGGCAGCGTGCTTCGTCTATAGGAATCCCGCTTTGATTAGGTATATCATACATACCGGAGCCTCCAACGACGCATGCGCAGGTCTTCTGCGTTGCGTAGGAAGACTCGCCGCCTCCGCCGACAGCACAGTAACATTTTTTTCCGCCAGCCACTGCGTCTAACTCATCCTCCGACAATTCACCGGTATCGGCGGTTTCAGCAAAATCTTCCTCTGTGAGGGTAATACCCTTCTCAGCCGCATCCGCGATGATTTTTTCCTTCGCTTCCTGGATGGACTCTGCTGCTTGTTCATTTAGTTTTTTCTGAGTTTCTTCATCCTTGGAAATAAGTTCCAGATATTTCTTCATGTTTTCTGTCATTTACAACCCTCCTAATTTTAAGCGCGTTTATTTCTATATAATTATATACGAAATTATCTGACATACAGCTCACTTTTTCAATAGATTTTAAAATTTATTGTTACAGCGCGGTTTTACGAATGGCGCGGGCTGAAGTGCAACGTTTATTGGGAATCATAGCTTGTAAAATATAGCGTGCGAAGTGCGGTGACATCCAACAAATGTTATTGCAGAGCGAGACAACTATATGATACAATAAATACGTTGAGATGATTCAGGAAATAGCGAGGAAAAGACAACTTATGAGGGATGATTTTGAAAAGTTATATAACGAGTATTTTCCGAAAATATATAACTATATTTTTTACCGTCTGATGTCGCGCGAGGATACCGAGGAGCTGGTAAGTGAAGTGTTCATCAAGGTGGCGACCAATTTGGAGCGGTTTGACAGCGAAAAGGCACAGTTCAAAACCTGGATTTACCGGATTGCGCAGAACACCCTCATAGATTTTTACCGAACCCGCAAGCCGGAGGCGTCTCTTGATGATGAGAATGTGGATTGGGAGCCTTCCGTGGATTTTGAGGCACAGCTTGAGAGCATTACTTCACCGAAACGGCGCGCGATTTATCAGGCGCTTACAAAGCTGAAGGAACGGGAGAGGATGATTATTTATTACCGTTTCTTTGAGGGATATACGAACCGCGAAATCGCGAAACTGCTGCGGATGAATGAGAGTACGGTGGGAACAGTCCTGAACCGGGCGCTGAAGAAACTTAAGACGGATGAACTCAGAGACATGTTGTAAATGACGGGACGGAGACGAACCGTCGTTTTTCATAGGGGGGATAGTGTGAAACAGAATTTGTTCCGAAAAAAATCGTTAGATGCCGTTGCCTCTCCGGAGAGGCTGGACGAATACATAAAGGTACTG
This sequence comes from uncultured Ruminococcus sp., assembly GCA_900541505.1. Lineage (GTDB taxonomy): Bacteria > Bacillota > Clostridia > Lachnospirales > Lachnospiraceae > Mediterraneibacter. The sequence continues at coordinate 79,635 of UQKK01000007.1, read as the reverse complement.
CATCCCGGAGTATGGGGAGTGCTTATTGCATTTTTAGCTGTTATTGCGGCAGCCGTTGTCTGGTTTGCTGTCGGCACAATTCCCAATACCATCGAGCTCCAGGGTGTCGTTTTCCCGGGCGACGGAGCAGTTTTCACCCTGTCGAACACCGATGGGAAAATCCAGGATATGCGGGTCGAGGTAGGCGATTATGTGGTGCCGCATGATATACTGGCAGTGGTTGCGGAAAGCGGGAGCAATGAGGTTGAAGTCGTCCGCTCAGAGGTATATGGTGTAGTGCTGGATGCCAAGTACATGGGAGATATGGTGAGTGCGGGAGAGTCGATTGCGAGCCTCGCCCGTGTTGAGGAAGGGACGAATACTTACGAGATTCTGTGCTATGTGCCGCAGGATACGGCAAAGCGGCTGGAAAAGGGCATGGAGGTACAGGCGTGTCCGTCGTATGCCAACCGTGAGGAGGTCGGTTATATGTACGGCTATATCTCGGAGATTGGAAAGTATCCCGTCACAGAGGAAGATATCCTTGCTTCGGTCGGAGATTTCCGTTACGTGCAGGATGTAGTAGGTGAGGGAAATAGTGTCGAGATGCGCGTCTCCATTTCTGTTGACGCCTCAAAAAGCGATGCGAAAAATTCAGCGCAGTGGTCCAGCAATGAGGGAAACAACCTGGATATCGCCACAGGGACAGTCTGCAATCTTGTAATAGTGATTGAGGAACAGAAGGCATACGAGCTTCTGTTCGGTGCGTAAGGCGGGAGGTAATGCGTATGTCGGAAAAAGTACCGGTCATTATGCAGATGGAAGCGCTGGAGTGCGGAGCCGCCTCTCTTGCCATGGTGCTTGCCTATCATGGGAAATGGCTGTCTTTGGAGCAGGTCCGGGCGGACTGCGGGGTTTCGCGGGACGGGAGCAGTGCACGCGATATCCTCAGAGCGGCAAGGGGGCATTCTCTGAAAGCGGCTGGATACCGCATGAATATCGAGAAGCTCAAAGAAGCTAAATTCCCTGTGATTCTGCACTGGAATTTTAATCATTTCGTGGTACTGTGCGGCTTTAAGAAGAATGGCGCGATACTCAATGACCCGGCAAGAGGCAGAGTTGTTGTCAGTATGGAGGAATTAGACCGCTCTTTTACAGGGATTGTACTCTGCTTTGAGCCTACAGAAGAATTTCAAAAGGAGGGGAAACCGGCGAGTACGCTGGCTTTTGCGAAGGAGAGACTGCATGGCAGCGGCAGCGTCATTGTTTTCATCATGCTGTGTTCCGTTGTCAGCGCGGCGATTTCTCTCGTGATTCCACTGTTTTCAAAGTTGTTTATGGACAATATACTTTCGGGGAAGAACCCGGAGTGGTTACGTCCTATGATAGCGGCTATGATTTTTGTTCTGGTGTTCCAGTTCATCGCGACCATAGTGAAAGACCGTTATTGGCTGAAAATCCAGGGAAAGATGGCGGTGTCGGCGAGTTCTTCCTTTATGTGGCATGTGCTGCGCCTGCCGGTGTCCTTTTTTTCACAGAGGTACGTGGGAGATATCGTTGCCAGACAGGGGAGCAACGAGGGAATCGCGTTCTCGCTCGTTGCTAAAATTGCGCCTGCGGCTGTCAACATCTGTATGCTGGTGCTGTATCTTGTTTTGATGATGAGCTACAGTGTCTCGCTGTCTATGGTTGGTATCACGGCAGTCATTATCAACTTGATTGTCATGCGTATGGTAAGCGAACGGCGCGTGAACGACAGCCGTGTTATCGAGAGGGATGCAGGTATGCTGGCGGGTATCACGGCGTCAGGTTTTGATATGATAGAAAGCGTGAAAGCGGCAGGAGCGGAGAACGGCTTTTTTGAGCGATGGAGCGGAGCATCGGCGAGGGCGCACAATAGCCGGATGAAATTTAAGAAGAGAGAACAGTACTATTGTGTTGTGCCGAGATTAGTGCGGAAGCTCACGAACACGGCAGTGCGGGTGCTGGGTGTTTATCTGATTATGAAGGGCAATTTCACAATCGGTATGTTTATGACTTTCCAGGAATTTCTGTACGGATTTATGGAGCCTGTGAATCAGCTTTCAGACATCGGCACTACGTTCATTGAGATGCGCACCCAGATGGAGCGTGTTGAGGATGTACTTCAATATGGGACGGATATACCGTCGGATTTTGAGGAAGAGTCTGAAGGGAAGCTTCACGGGGACGTGGAGCTGTCGCATGTAACGTTCGGTTACAGTCCGCTGGCGGAGCCGCTGCTTCGTGATTTTTCCATGAAGGTCAAGGCGGGGGAAAGTGTGGCGTTTGTCGGGGCGTCCGGAAGCGGAAAATCGACGCTCGCGAAGCTTATCTCCGGTCTGTATGCGCCGTGGGAGGGAGAAATCCTTCTCGACGGGAAACCACGAGGAGCCTATAAGCGCGGCACACTGCCCGCATCTCTCAGTGTAGTGGACCAGGATATTATTCTCTTTGAGGATACGATTGAGAATAATATCAGTATGTGGAATCCTGATATCTCACGTGCAGAGATTATCGAGGCGTGCAAGAGTGCGGAAATACATGAGGATATTGTTGCGCGTCCGGAGGGATATGGACTGCTCCTTAAGGACGGCGGCAATAACTTTTCTGGAGGTCAGCGTCAGCGCCTGGAAATCGCCAGAGCGTTGGCAACAAACCCGTCGATTCTCATTCTGGATGAGGCGACCAGCGCACTTGACGCGCGGACTGAACAGAAGATAATGGAAAACATAAAAGCGCGCGGAATCACGCTCATCATCATCGCCCATCGTCTCTCGACAATCAGAGACTGCGGGGAGATTATCTTTTTGGAGGGCGGAGAGGTCTGTGAGCGAGGAACGCACGAGGAACTGATGGCGGCGCACGGAAAATATGAGACGCTTGTAAAAAGTTAGGAGGGCGCATGGAACAGCGGGAACAGACAGAAAAAAACAGTATAAAATCTGATGCCATGGCAGGTGCTCTCTCGGAGCTTATCTCAATTTTTGACAAAGGCGGACGACGCGCACGGCGCACGAGCCGCGTACCAAAGGGAGCCAAGGGAGAGGCGGCGGTTGACCGTGCCCTTCTTGATATCCTCTGGTTCTGGAAGATTGAGGCGGAGCCGGCGCCGAAGGAGATTGAGGAGGAGAATCTGCGCATCGACTACATTCTCCGTCCGACGGGGGTCATGCGGCGGCATGTGGAGCTTTCCGGAGCCTGGTGGAAGGACGCCTGGGGACCTATGCTCGGCTGGCTTGCAGACGGGACTCCGGTAGCGCTGCTGCCTGATTTTATGGGCTACAGCTACAGAGACCCATCGAGCGGAGAGACGATTAAAATACGGGAGAGTACGGCTGAAAATATAAGCGCTAATGCGGAGTGCTTTTACAGAGGGTTTCCCTCCCGTCCGCTGAAGCTTAAAGATTTGGCTGTGTTTGCGGTCAAGAGTATTTCACTGACGGACATGATGCTTGTAGTGGCGGCTTCTATCATCGTGAGCCTGCTGGGTATGATTCTTCCGGTGATTAACAAGATGCTTTTTGATATCGTCATTCCGAGCGGGCTGCTTGGCAATATACTCCCTGCGGCGGCACTGATGATAGGGGCGAATGTGGCAAGCATGCTTTTCGAACTCACGCGCACCCTTTGCCTGACGCGCTTTTCCGACAAGCTGACCATATCGGTGGAGAGCGCGGCTATGGCGCGTATATTTTCCCTGCCAATTTCCTTTTTCAGGGATTATACGGCGGGTGAGTTGTCGCAGTGAGTGAGCAGTATCAATTCAATTGTTTCGATACTGACCGATGCCGTTCTGACAACAGCGTTGTCTTCGGTGTTTTCGTTCGTATACATTTTTCAGATGTCAACGTACGCGCCATCGCTTGTGGCGCCTGGGCTCATTATTATCGCTGCCACTTTAGCGGTCATTATAGCTTCTACTCTGATTCAAACGAAGGTGTTCAAAGAACGCATAAAGATTTCGAATAAACTGAATGGAATGGTGTTCAGTTTGTTTGGCGGGATTTCCAAGATCAAGCTGGCGGGAGCGGAACGGCGTGCCTTTGCTCAATGGGTGGGAATGTATTCCCGCGAGGGCAGACTCTCTTATAATCCGCCTGCGTTTTTAAAATGGAACACAGCGATTACGGGAGCCATTACGCTTGGAGGAACGATTCTTCTGTACTACACTGCCGGCAGCGGTGAGGTTACGGTTTCTAATTATATGGCTTTTTCTGCCGCGTACAGTATGGTGAGTTCTTCTTTATTGTCACTTTCGGGTGTGGTGAAGCAGTTATCGAATTTAAAACCTCTTGAGGAGAATGTTCGTCCGATTTTTGAGGCGCAGCCGGAGACGAGTGAAAATAAGAAGCAGGCAATTTCTCTTAATGGAGAGGTCGAGCTGTCAGGTGTTTCTTTCCGCTATAGCGAGGATTTGCCCTATGTTCTTAAAAATTTCAGTCTGCATATTTCTCCCGGTGAATATGTAGGCATCGTGGGGAAAAGCGGCAGCGGAAAATCAACGCTTATGCGTCTGCTTATCGGATTTGAGACGCCCGAGACAGGCGCCATATACTACGATGGAGAGGACTTGCGGGACTTCGATTTGCGCAGCATGAGGCAGAGAATCGGTGTGGACCTTCAGAACGGGAAACTGTTTGCAGGAGATATCTTCTCCAACATTATTATCACGGCTCCGTGGAGTACCATGGAGGACGCATGGGAAGCGGCACGCCTGGCTGGAATCGCCGAGGATATCGAGGCGATGCCCATGGGAATGATGACCATGGTAAGCGAAGGCAGCGGCGGTGTTTCAGGAGGGCAGAAGCAGCGTATTCTGATTGCCAGGGCAATTGTCGGAAAACCGCAGGTACTGCTGTTTGACGAGGCGACCAGCGCGCTTGACAATATTGTACAGAATGAGGTGAGCGAAAATATCGCTTCACTTGGCTGTACACGTATCGCGATTGCGCATCGGCTCTCCACTGTTCAGCAATGCGACCGCATTGTCATGATGGATAACGGACAAATCGCGGAGGAGGGAACCTACGAGGAACTGATGGAAAGGAAAGGGTTGTTTTATGATTTTGCGATTCGGCAGATATGATAAAAAAGCAAGGACGAGCGCACTCAAACGCGCGGTGTCTGTGCTGACTGCGGTTACGGCAGTTATTTCTTTCGCGGGCTGCAGGGCGGAGCAAACACAGAGCGACCCGCAGGCAATTCGCATCGCGCTGGTGTGCCGCGCAGATATGGACTATAATATAGAGTGCTACAAAAAGGGCATAGAGATGGCGATTGAGGAGTACGACGGGGACTATGCGGTGAGTGTGGAGGTTTACAACGATGCCACGAACTTTGAGGAATCCATAGAGCTCAACAACTCTCTGGCAAGCAACCCCGATATAACGGCTGTTATCTCTATGCAGGATTATGAGGTGACAGACGTCTCGGCGAGGACCATGAATGACAATGACAAAGCATTTTTCGCTGTCCAGGGGTCCTTTTCCAAGACTGCGCAGGAAAAGTATACCTCTTTCTTCCCGTTCTCTTTGAGCAGCGAGCATCTGGGCTATGCGGCGGCGCTTTACGTAAATGCGATTGGCGCGCAGAGGGTCGGCATCATACACAGCGGAACGGAGTTTGAACTGGAGGAGGCAACGGCTTTCGACCGCATGGCGGTAGTGAGCGGCATTAAGACAATCAGCTCGCTCTCCGAGTCATTTTCTACTGCAGAATTTTTGGCGGAGATGGACAGATGGGAGAGCATGGATGTGGAGATTGCGTATGTACCATATTACCGTTCCTACTGGGCGGCTGACATTGTTGCCAATATAAATGAGATACTCCCGGAAGTGGGACAGATTGCTTACTTTACATTCTCAAGCGCTGAAACAATGGAGCTTGCAAGTGAGGTCACCGGTCTCGTGGTGCCGGCGGGCTACCCTGTAGAGCAGGGAGAGGCTTATGATGCGTTTACCGAGCGTTTTCTCGCCGCATATGGGGAGGTGCCCGACAATGAGGCTGTCCAGGGCTACGACATTGCAAATTTAATCATACAAAACTATTCGGGAGACAATACTGCGCTGAGTGAAAATATACGTGCCAATGCGCAGAATGCAGACGGTGTCGCAGGCGACATCGTACGCGACCTTATCGTCGGCTTGCCGGAGCTTACATATGAAGCGGAGGATTCTTACCCATATGAATATCTGATTTTGCAGGATGGCAAATTTGTACATCTGGATATGTAAGAGATATACACAGCAAAAACCCGTCAACCTTTCGGCTGACGGGTTTTTGCTGTGTTTTATAAGTTATCTAAAGGAATGAGAGTAAAGTTGGCACCTCTGCAAGTGCCTGTACTTTATGAGGGGGGAGATAGTTGTTAATCAACTATCTGATACATAGTATAAAGAGAAAATGTGTCAAAAGTATGAGGGAATCATAAAAGAAGGAGAAAAAATATAAAATCCATCTTAACAAATAGTGAACTCCTGATTACAGCTTGTTCTGTGCAGAACGTGGGGATATAATAAAGACAGAACAGGTTGAGACAAAATTTGAAAAAAACAGGGTGATGAGATGATTTTCTGGGTGTATATGTTTGTTATGGATTTACTCATTCCGGCAACGATGATTGGCTTCGGAAAACTTTTTATGAAAAGAGCTCCGCGGGATATCAATTACGTCTTTGGCTACAGGTCGTCTATGTCCATGAAAAACAGAGATACATGGGAGTTTGCACATAAATATGCGGGAAAGATATGGTACCGAGGCGGGCTGGCAGTATTGCCTGTATCCGTTGTCGTCATGCTGTGCGTGATTGGGCGTGATGCAGATACCGTAGGGAATGTGGGAGGCATACTGTGCGGGGTACAGATGGTTCCGCTCATAGCGGTGATTCCCCTGACGGAAATAGCACTGCGGAAAAAATTTGATAAGAATGGATATTTGCTGAACAGGTGATATTGCGTCAGCAGCGGGTTTACAGCGAAACCCCGTCAACCTTCCGGCTGACGGGGTTCGTTGTGTTTTATAGTTATCTAAAGGAATGAGAGTAAAGTTGGCACCTCTGCAAGTGCCTGTACTTTATGAGGGGGGAGATAGTTGTTAATCAACTATCTGATTTATAGTATAAGGAGTAAATGTGACAAAAGTATGAGTAAATTATAAAAGAAAACGAAAAAATATAAAATACCTCTTAATAATCAATGAACTCCCGGTTATTTCACGATATTTCGCAATATTCCAATGCCCTCAATCTCGCAGACTACTTCGTCTCCCTCTTTTAGATATTTGGGCGGTGTGAAGCCCATACCGGCTCCGGCGGGGGTTCCGGTGGCAATGATGGTGCCTGCCTTGAGCGTCATTCCCTGGGAGAGCTCGGAGATGATTTCGTCAATCGGATGGATAAGACAATCCGTACAGCTCTGCTGGCGCGTTTCCCCGTTGATTCTGGATGTCACATTCAGGACAGGAGGGAAAGCAATTTCGTCTGCTGTCACGATACAGGGTCCCATGGGAGCAAAACCGTCCAGCGATTTGCCGAAATACCATTGCTTGTGGTCAACCTGTAAATCTCTCGCTGACACATCATTGACAATCGTGTATCCGTATATATATTGAGAAGCTGTCTGGGCGGTCAGACCTTCACGGGGTACATTTTGGCAGTCTTTTCCGATGATGACGCCCAATTCTACCTCATAATCTACGCAGTCTGTCACCTCTTTGTGCAGAGGAATGACAGCGTCGGGACCGCTCGCCTCATGAACCCGTTTGCTGAAATAGACTGCCTTCTCCTGGTTGACCATAAAAGCATCTTTGTGAAAACGGGCAGATTCTACCGCGTGTTCCGCATAATTGATGCCCAGACAGAGAATGTCCTGCTTTGGGTGAGGGATGGGAGCGAGGACTCGGATATTCTCTAAGTCCAAAGCAGCAGAGAGTTCTGCTTTCTGTATATCTGCTTTAGCGAGCAGTTCGTCAAGGGGCATGCCGCATATGAGCTCATTCATATCCGAAAAGGAAAGTCCGAAAATTTCCTGGTCCCAGATTTGTCCGGGGCGGGAAGAAAAGCCGATACCGATGCGGCTGCTGCCATCGTGATTCTCATAAGTATAAAGTCTCATCTGATATATCCTCCTAAATGTTGTTCTTGGAAAAGAGCGGACACACGGTGCGCTCGGATTGCGATATAAAGATTATAGCATGGGAGAGACGAAAGGAAAAGCAGGGAGAAAAAGAGCTTTTATGATATATCATGAGCCATATACAATAAGAAGAGTGGCAGGGGACAATCGCTTGACAGTCTATTCCTGACAAATTTATAATGAAATTGTGTTATCAGGAGCGGAGTGTGCGCAGATATTCTGTGCATTGCAGGAAAATGAGGAGGGAAGTAAGTGTATTGCGGAAATTGTGGAAAACAGATAAGAAACGAGGAGAAGTTTTGTCCGAACTGCGGACGGCCGGTCATAGTGCAACAGGAAAAAGTACAAGAGAGAAAACAGGAAAAGAAATGCAAGAAGGATAACAGAGGCAGAAAAATAAACTTTTGCCTGATTGGGATTATTGCTGTACTGGTACTTGTTTTGGTATTGCAGAACCTCTCTGTTCTGCCTACATTGTCAGGAAGAAACGCATACACTGCGAAAGACGTCGGATACGACACGCCGGAGAAAACCGCAGAAGCATTTACAAAGGCAGTTGCAGAAGGAAATGTGAGAAAAGCAGTCTCCTTTTTCGCCTGCAGCCAGATGGCAGACAATTATCAGTTTGAGAAACAGATAGAATTGATTCAGGTTTGGATGTCGAGTATCACCTTTCCGTACCCTTCTGAGGAAACATTTTTTAAAGAGATGAACAAAGAGAAAGCGCGAGGACAGGCTGCGTCTCAAATTGCAAATATATGCTTTAGTTTGCAGGCAGATGAAGAGTACACGAAAGGAGATTACATATTCCTGGATGATAATGAGGATATGGTGGATGAAATAGAAAAGATTTGCGATTTGGAAGCACTGGATACGCTGAGGATAGAGCGCATGGATTATTTGGAGCCTGACACACAGGAGGAGAAGAGCTATGACAAGCGCGCAGACATATATGGCGCAGACGAAATGGAAGAATATGCGATATTATATGAATATGACGGCGATACCTTCCAGGGAGGAATGTCATTTCTGCGCTATGGAGACAAATGGTATATACAAAGTCTGATAGTACCTGCTTTGGGACAGAATGTTTTTGGATATTTGATTCCGGCTGATGAAGAAGAATATCTGGAGAACATAGGCATTGAAAAATAAGATATATATACAGCGAAACCCCGCCAACCTTACGGCTGACGGGGTTCGTTGTCGTTATAGTTATCTAAAGGAATGAGAGTAAAGTGCGACACCTTGGGAAAAATCCCAAGATGTCTATACTTTATGAGGGGGGAGATAGTTGTTAATCAACTATCTGTGTTATAGTATAATGCCCAATTGTGTCTAAAGTATGTTTAAAAACTTAAAGATAACGAAAAATTCTTAGGGTTTTCTAAAGAACTTCTATAGTACTCATGTATTGCTATGGTATCTGCAGTGTCTGCCCGGCGTAGATTAAATTGGGGTTGGCGATGCCGTTTAAAGAGGCAATCGCGCTGACTGTTGTGCCGAAACGCTCTGCAATTTCGCTCAAGGTATCCCCATACTGTACGGTGTAGACTTGCCCGGAGGAAGAACCGTTTTCCGGTACTTTGATGGTCTGTCCGGCATAGATTAAGTTCGGATTTGAGATACCGTTCAAGGATGCCAGTGTCTGATAAGTGGTGCCATAGCGCAGAGCAATCCCGCTGAGTGTGTCGCCCGGCTGCACCACATAGGTGATGTAGTCCGGCGAGGGCGACGGAGATGGCGCCGGGGAACTGCCGTCTAAATGGTTAAGCCCGGCTTCTTTTATGACAGCCGGATAGTCAATGAAGCCTTCATCCAAGTCTACATTTCCGCTGATGCCGGGGATGCTCCCCTGGCTGCTGTACTGCCAGATGCCGCAGTTGGTGCCGTCAAACTGGCTGGTATAGTAGGCATACCAGAGTGCATATCGTTCTGACAGGTCGGATGGAAAATACGTATTCAGGAAATTTTTGTTGCTGTAATACATAGCATAGTAGCCGTTTGCCTCCACTTTATTGCAAAAGCTTTTTACAATCTGTGTGGCGAGAGAAGGGGTGATGGACACACCCTGACCGGAAGCATAATCAATACTTGCCTGTTCAATATCGTAGCAGACCGGATAATCGAGTCTGTAGGAAGAGATGGTGTTCAAGCAGCCATCCGCTTCAGCGGCGGCAGTTTCCGGACTGACAGCGTAACAGAACCAGTATACGCCGATTGGCATGCCAATCCGGTTACATTCGGAAGCATTGCGGTGGAACTGCGCATCCACGGTCCCGAAGCCATATCCCGCTCGCAGCATGGCAAACTGATAACCAGCCGCTTTTACTTGGTTCCAGTCAATGACGCCTTGAAATTCACTGACGTCAAGTCCTTTTATACTCATAGAAAAACTCCTTTATAAAGAATAAAACTTGTCATATCAGTATATGGGGATTGGGCTTGGAAGGTGAAGAAAAGGAGGGTGCCGGAAGGAATCCCTCCGGCACTGGAAAAAGTATGAAAAAGAATCTATATAAAAAGATTGTTGTCTTTCTATATTTATTACTATACAGGGAAAATGTGATAGAGGTGTGAGAAAGAAATTAATAAAATGTGTATGAATATTGAAGAAATTATTAATGACCGGGAGTACTCGTTTTACATTCCTATTGTTTATAAGGTGACAACGTTAATAAAGAGTAAACGTTTTCTCTTAATAAAGCGAGGACAGACAGTTGCTATATAATATGAATAAGTCTGAAATGAAATGCATATACTAAGTTGAAAAGAGAAAAATATGAAATGAACTTCATAAACTTTACAAAAAAACAGAGAAATGATAAAATGATTTCATAAAAGGAGGAGATTAGATGTCAGGATTCATAGACAGACCCGTTTATTTGGAGCAGCTTATTAATTTTCGGGAAAAAGACCTGATTAAAGTGGTTACAGGAATCCGGCGCTGTGGAAAATCTACCTTATTCGATATCTACTGTGAGTATTTAAAAAAGGACGGGGTAGAGGAGGAGCAGATTATCCGCATGAATCTGGAGGATCCGGACTACCATGACATTCAGAATTACATGCAGCTTTATAATATGGTAAAGGAGCAATTAGTTCCTAATAGAATGAATTATATCTTTTTGGATGAGGTGCAGGCTGTACCGGAATTTCAAAAGGCTGTGGATGGTTTGTTTATTAAGAAAAACTGCGATGTCTATATCACCGGTTCTAATGCTTATTTGTTGTCAGGAGAGCTCGCGACGCTGCTTGCAGGGCGCTATGTGGAAATCAGAATGCTCCCGCTCTCTTTCAGGGAATATGTATCAGCCCTGGGTGGAGAGTCCGATTTGCTGATTAAGTATCAAAATTATATTCAAAACGGCTCTTTTCCGTATATTCTCCAGCTCAAGCGCAAAAGAGACATCCATGCTTACCTGGAAGGCATCTATACTTCTATTATATTAAAAGATGTGATGGCGAGATACCGTATATCCGATGCGGGGCTTTTGGACAGTGTGATACGCTTTATGTTTGACAATGTGGGGAATCTTAGTTCCGCCACAAAAATAGCTAATACGATGACATCTGCCGGGCGGAAGGTGTCATCACACACGGTGGAGCATTATCTGACAGCTCTGACAGACAGTTTTATTTTGTACCGGGTGGGAAGATACGATGTCAAGGGAAAGCAATATTTGGCAACGGGTCATAAATACTATCTGTGCGATTTAGGACTTCGTTATTATCTGCTCGGCAGCAAGAGAGCAGATATAGGGCATATTCTGGAAAATATTGTTTATCTGGAGCTTTTGCGCAGAGGATATGATATCCATGTGGGAAAAGCAGGAACCGCGGAAATCGATTTTATCGCTGTGGGAGAAGAAGGGGAAGAATATTACCAGGTGGCGCAGACAGTTGTCAGCGCGGATGGAAAGGTGCTGGAAAGAGAGCTTGCCCCGCTGGAGGCGGTAAAAGACCACAATCCGAAATATCTCCTGACGATGGATTTTGTCCCGCTCATCTCACACAATGGGATTAAACAGTTGAATGTGTTAGAATGGCTGCTGAAATAGTTGGTCTTCTTTTCTCTACCGGGCAGGGCATGAAGTCAGAAGATGGCAGAGGAAGATATGTTTGACACATACTGAAATATTGACTATAATATACTTAACAAGGGAGCCGATAGCTAGCTGAAACCTAGCCGCCGGTAAATAATTTATTACATGAAGTAACGCCTTAGTTTACCAGACAGAGGGCGTTACTTTTTGCGTGATATGTAAATAACAAGAGTTATCACAGCACAAAGCATAATATGATTTTTGGCGGTTCTATTCCATAATTAATAATTTCATAAAATGAAACAGCGGGAAAAGCCCGTAAATACGCGGTTTTCTCTAAAAAGTGATACTATTAAAAGACTAGTAAAAAAATGCATGAGTACGGCAGTGCAGGTCATACTCATGCATAAAATTAAATTTTCTCAAGTTCTTTTCGTAGATTCTCTATGTCTTTGTGTGAGTAAGTGCGCTCATTTACATCTTTCCCGGCATGTCCCATGATTTTGTAGCGGGCTGTCCGGTTTACTTCCGCGTCATCCATCATCATGTTACAGGTATGCCGACAGTCATGGGGCGTGTGCTCGCTGGTAATTCCGCAGGTTAGCAGCGCCTCTTTGAAGTGTTTCCGGTAATCATTTTCTGATATATCTTGCGCGCCATCGTGGTAGATTAGACTCTTGAAGCGTGAGTTATACCTAGCTTTAACCATGTCATAGATTTTTGAATGAATCGGTACAACGCGGTGACGGCTCTGTTTGGTCTTGAGTCCTCCGGTAAATGTCCGTCTTTGCAGGTCAATGTCTTCCAGCGGCATCCTTGCCAATTCATTGATACGCCAGCCAGAATAAATGTAAATTAGGATGGTGTCTACAAAAGGCTCGTCCTTGTGATTCCATAACTTTTGACGTTCTTCCTTCGTGAAAGGGACGCCTTTCTCTGTATCATCCTCTTTGGTAATCTGGACGAACTCTGCGCGATTCTTATCCACAATCTCAAACTGCAGAGCATATTTGTACATCTGATTTAGCAGAGTTTTAATGTGCTCAAGCATAGAGTGTGAGAGGTTGTACTGGTCGAGTGTCGCTTGAAGCTCCAGAACGGTGAGCTCGGACAATTTGCGATGGTGCAAAGCCTCACAGTGTTTATAAGCAGCTATGCAGCAGTATTGAGAGTTTGTCTTTCTGCTTGGAGTATCCACAGACTTCTTGTACTTCCACTTATACCATTCGCGGAAGACCTCTTCAAACGTCTTTTTTCTATTGCCGACATCATAAGGGCTCTTATTGTACTCCGCGAGAGCAATGTCCGCAGATACACGGTCCGGGAAGGTCCCCAGCACATCATACCGGGGATATCCCCACTCATCAATGCGAGTATTTACACGCACCTGGAAGGGATTCCGTCTCTTGCCGGATAACTTTACTATTGTCCCTGTACCGTTCTTACGCCTCTTTCCTGGGCGTTTCAGTTGTGAGGGTGAGCTTATCCCGTCTTTCATGGGATAACCGCAATGAGGGCAAGAATATGCCTTATCAGACACCTTCCCGGAGCACTCCGGGCATGTTATCAGTGCCATGTTATCATTCTCCTTTTCTCTACCGGGCAGGGCATGAGGTCAGAAGATGAAATTGGTGCGGTTATTCGGCGTCTTTGCGGTATTCAGGGATTTTGGCAAGCATTTCCACCTGTTCAACAGCCTTATCCTGTCCGGCGTCATTCAGCTCCTTCATTTTATTGACAATACTGAGTTCTTTAGCTGTCAAATCCATCGAAATGCCATTCCGTATTATTTCTTGCATTTCTTTTTGCATAGCTTCTTTTTTTTCTTTGGTAGCAGGTGCAGAAGATAATTGTTGATTATTGAAATCAACGGCTTTTGAGTCTGGGTTGGTTGTATCTACAAAGTCATAAAAAGATATTGCGCCATGTCCTGAAATATTATACGCCAGATTTAGCGCGTCTGCTATTTTTGCAACTTGTTCAATTTTAGGATTTCGTTTGTTTAATTCATATTGTTGTATCGTGCCGGTTGCGAGTCCGCAGAGCTCACCCAACTTTTGTTGTGTTAGTCCTCTGTAAATGCGGGCAGCTTTTATATTTTTTCCGTTCTCCATTTTATTCACCTCAAAATAAGTATAACATCCAGACCTATGAAACGCAATCAAAAGTTTGTGTTTGCGTGTTGACACAATCAAATGAAGGTGTTAGAATGTTATTGTAACAATCAAAAGTGTGTGTTAGAGAAGAGAGGTGAAAAAAATAAAATGAAAATCAATAGACAGAAGTATGAGCTTGCTAGAGCAAGGGCGTGCATGGGACAGAAAGACCTTGAGGCGGCTGGAATAGCAAAAGGAACGCTTTGCAGCGCGATAGGAGGCAAAGGAATTAGACCAGAGACAGCCGGAAAGATTGCCAAGGCTCTCGGCGTAGATGTAACGGAAATTATTGACACAGAAATCTGACATAGCGGGCAGGGCATGAGGTCAGAAGATGAGTTGTTGCGACATCGCAACAGAAAGGAGCAGGATGTGACAAAGCTTACACCAATGAAAGCAATTCGGGCGAAGTGCCTTGATTGCTGTAACGGGCAGACAAGAGAAGTTAGGCTATGCACTGTGAAAAAGTGCCCTCTTTATGCGTATAGACACGGGCATAGACCAAAAAGCGGAGAAGTTACCAAAGAAACCGATTCAGATTAAAAATCCTCACGTAGGGCATGGATTTTTTGAAAGGAGCAGGACATGAAACATATTATAACGGCGAAGTATAAGGGCAGGAAAATCACCCGGACAGCATACAGTGATTTTCAAGCATGGGGCATTATTAACCAGTTGAGTCATGAAGGTTGCACTGACATTGGCATGAGAGAGGAGGAAACAACATGGTATGCGGAAGAGTAGAAGTGATTATTAATGCAATGGTGGCGTCCTGCATGTCTCCGCAGGAGATTGCGGACAAAGCCGGGGTATCTGTCAGTATTGTGTACCGGGTACGCAAGGGATATATGGTTAAGATGGAGCGATTCGGGAAGGTCTGCCGGGCTTTAGGGCTCAAGCCGGAGGACGCCATCGACCATGAGCGCATGAGAGCATTTAAAGAGAGGAGCAGGTCATGAGAGTGTCTAACGATGTTTTCGCTCAAATCTGCGCAGAAATGGACATGCTGGAGCAGTCCGGGAAACTGGAGGAGATGTTTGAGTGGAAACCTCGCGCACCAGACAGTCAGACAAATGCGGAAACATTCATAGAGTCCTTGGTGCCTGGAATGAAGCTCTATAAGAGTACATTTAAGAAAATCCTCGGTTATGAAATTACAACGCCGGGATTCGCAGAGGGCGCACTCACACGGCTCGAAAGTCTTGGGTGTCGTAGGGCATGGAAACATTACGAGGCTGTCCGGTCAGAGTGGCAGGAAGAGCATGACAAGGAAATGAAGAGTGCTGCACAGTGGTACAGAGGGCAATGTGTGAAGGAATTTGAAAATCTGAAAAGAAAGGTGGTGAATGAGTCACGGAAGCAACAAGAAACGGGACTATCGGGACTATCGACGAAGAAATTGAAGCTATTGAACAAGAAATTAGAATTATTGAAGCAGAAAAAAACGGCATTGTCTGCGACAAAGGAAAAGCCAGACAACTAAAGAAGCCGCCGACAATTGTGAAAGCCAGTGCAGTAAGCATAAAAGAACCGGAATGGCTCATACCTGGGTACATCCCCAGATACGGAATCACCACCATAGCGGGCGAGGGCGGTGTAGGGAAGACATCAATATGGTGCTCTCTTGTGGCGAGCATAACGACAGGGAGACCGTCGTTCCTCCTTGGTGGACAAGTCCCCTTCAATAGTGAGCCGGAGGACGTTCTTGTGTTATCAGCAGAAGACTCCTGGTCGTATGTTTTGCGGGCAAGGCTTGAGGTGAACGGCGCAGACTTGGAGCGTATCAGTTTTATATCTCCAGAAGATGACAGGTTTGTTGACCTCAATTTTGACGGGGAGCTGCTGCGGGAGATTGTCGAAACGCATAAGCCGGGAGTCATCGTATTTGACCCATTACAGGCGTTCGTCCCTGCGAATTTACGCATGGGAGACAGAAACGCCATGAGGAAGTGCTTTTCCCCTCTGATAGGCTACGGTGAGAAGTATGGACTTACAACAATCATTATAGCGCACGCAAATAAGCAGTCTGGTGTGTGGGGAAGGAAGCGGATAGCGGATAGCTCGGATATATGGGATTCTTCCAGGTCGGTCTTGATGACTGGAATAACACAGGACAGTGACATTCGCTATATATCGCATGAAAAATCAAACTGGGGAAGACTGGAGAGGTCTGTTTTGTACGAACTTGACGAGTGCGTCCCGGTATTCAAAGCCTATACACCGAAGAAAGACCGGGAGTTTATAGAGGAGGACGTGCGGAATCGGAATACTCGTCCAGTAGTGGAAGACGCGAAAGAGTTTATCATTGAGACACTCACGGAGCACAAAGAAATGGAGGTTTCAGAGCTGGACGAATTGGCAGCGGCGAACAGTATCAGTAAACATGCATTAAAAGACGCAAAAACGGCATTGAAGAAAGATGATGTCACTAGGGTGTGGTCTGTAGGATTTAAACCCAAGAAATTTATCATTGCTCTTAAAGACACTGGGAAAACCGCCGAGTACGGTTAAAAGCCTTATTTTACAAGGGGTTACCGTACTAGACGGTGACCGCCGAGTACGCAAGTACAAGTTACCGTACTGGACGGTGACCGCCGAGTAAATGAAGCCCAGTATTTACAAGGGTTTGCACCGTACTGGACGGTTTCTCCACTGTATATAGGAGTGGTTGACGAGTAAGAGTAAACTATAAAGTTTACAATGTATGTAGTTAAACGTAAAAAAAAGCCCTGTAGGGAGCAATAACTTCCTACAGGGTGATATATCCCTAAAGCCGGGCAGGGCATTAGAAAGGATACAGCTACATAATAACAGAAATTTGAGGAGAGGAGCAAGAGGAAATATGAAAGATGTATATGGAAGAGAACTCCCGCCGAGCCTTTATCAGAAGAACGATACAATGAGACTGTTGGGAGAGCAGCGCGGCTCTGAAATCTTTTGGCTGAATGATGAAGCGAGAAAACAGGTTCGACAGATTAGCGAAGCAAGACCGTATTCGTTCACATTAGCTGCAGCGAGTGACATTTTTGTGCTTGGCTATATATACGGTAAGCGAGCAGAGCGCGCAAGAAGGAAGGGGCAGATGCATGAATGAAGTAAGAAGATTCAGATTGTATGAAATCATGGATATTTACGGAGTGGACGAAGATACAGCGTATATTATGCTGCTGGATGAAGAGGAGGAAGAGTGTGAGCGTAAAAATAAGGATATCCTATACAGAAGATAAAGAACTGGCGAAAGTGATTCGGCTGCTGCTCCCTGTAGTGAAGTCCTGGAAGCTACAGCCCCAGAAGGGACAGTATAAAAGGGCATATATCGAAACAAAGAGATTGCAATAAAGATATAGGTGTTGTATAATTTATGTAACAATACAGAGACCGCACTAAAGAAGCTTAACTCCTTGCTTTGATAGTGTAAGCCTTAGGGCGTGGGAATGATTGCAGTGTGCCATGACTGCGATTGTTTCCGCGCCTTTTGTATTGGTAACACGTAACTCGAACGGAAAAATGGAGGAGAGAAAAGATGGAAGAAAGACAGAATGTGACAGAAGAACAGGTTGAATCTAAAAATGAGCCGCAGGGCGCTGATGAAAAGAAATTCACACAGGCAGACGTTGATCGGATTGTCAGAGAACGATTGAGCCGTCAGAAGGCAACAGCGGCAGCGGAGAAGAACAGTGAAAATGAAGCCAGGGCTCAAGAACTTGCTGAAATGGAGACGGGCATAAGACGGAAAGAGAGCAGGCTGGACTGTAAAGAGTACCTGTTGGACAAAGGTTTGCCTGTGGAGCTTCTGGATGTAATTGATACAGATGACAGCAAGGCGTTTCAGGAAAAGGCGGGGCGAGTGATGGAGGTATTCAAAGGGTACGGTCATCAGAGTGCGCCGTTGGCTTCAACAGAGCCGAACATGTACGGCGAGGGTGCAGTCGCAAGCGCTTTCCGCAATCCGAAACATAAGCCTAAGCCCTATGAAATACTGGGCGATGATGAATAGGAGGTTTTGACATTGTCTATAGAATTAGCAAAAAAATTCGCACCATATACAGATGAAGCATTTAAAGAAGAGAGTAAAACGTCATTATTGACGAACCAGGATTTTGATTGGACAGGGGCTCACACAGTAGCCATTTGGAAGATTAGTACAGTAGGACTCAATGATTATTCAAGGAACCGCAGCGGGGATGACAGCGAGACCGAGAGCATTTCACGGTATGGCGTACTGAAGGATTTAAGCGCGCAGACAGAAGAAATGGTACTTTCCAAAGACCGCAGTTTTATCTTTAATGTGGATAAGTTGGATGAGGATGAGACAGAGGGACAGGTAGCGGCAGCTTCCGCTCTTTCCAGAGAATTAAGGGAGGTAGTCATTCCAGAGGTAGATACTTATGTGTATGCAAAGATGGTTGCAGGTGCAGGAACCACAGCAACAGCGGCAGCACTTACAAAGTCGAACATCTACGATGCCATCCTTGCAGGAAGTGAGACGCTGGATGACGCAGAAGTCCCGGACACAGACAGAGTTATTGTAGTCCCACCCGCAAGTTATAAGCTGCTAAAGCAAGCGGATGTATTCGACAATACAGAAGTAGCAGCGGAAATGAGGAAGCTGGGTGTAGTGGGGACAATTGACGGCTGCCAAGTCGTGAAGGTTCCGGCAAACAGATTACCTAAATATTTTGGTTTTATGATTGCGCACCCCAGCGCGACAGTGGCACCCGTAAAATTAGAGGACTATGGGACTCATAACGACACACCGCTGTCAAGTGGGACGATTGTGACAGGGCGTATCTGCTACGACTGTTTTGTAATGGATAATAAAAAGAAGGGTATCTACTACTACCCGACAGGGACAGAAGCATAGGCGGAGGTTGTGAATCCGTTGAACAATAGGGGGCATACCTCCCCCACCACGGATGAAATCGCCCTACCCGCCGTCACTGCGAAAAAAAACACACGCTGAAAATCGAATAAGAGTGCCCTGGGCGTTTTTTCTCCTTGCGCCTGGGGCATTTTTTGAAAGGTGGTCTGTATGATGGACAATGAACAATTGGTTGCCAGAATAAAATCAGAGGGACAGAGCTCGGAGGACATGCTGAATCTTTGGGAGAAAAATAAGGCGTTTGTAGCCATGATTGCCCGAAGGTATTCCTCAATTGCAGAAATGGAGGACTTACAGCAAGAGGGATTCATCGGACTTTATGAAGCTGCTCGCCATTATGAGGCAGATAAAGGGATTTTGTTCATCAATTATGCTGCCTTTTGGATAAAGCAGCGTATGCGGCGCTATGTAGATAATTGCTGCCGGATGGTGCGACTTCCTTCTCATGCTGTGGACGAGGCGCAGCGATATAAGAAGATTGCCGGAGAATATTGCAAGTATTACGGTCATGAAGCCACAGACAGTGAAATGAGCACACTTTTAGGTGTCAGTGAGGAAAAACTCGACCAGATTAAGAAAGTGGCTCATATGAGGCAGATACGCAGCCTTGATGAACCTATGCCGGGAATGGATGAAGATGTTACCATAGGGGACACCATTTCATCGGATGTGGAAATAGAGGAGAATGTTATCGAAGCAATGGATACAGAGGAAATGAAGCGGGAGTTATGGCTTGCTGTGGATGGTCTGCCAAACAATCAGCCCGCTGTTATCCGGTTGAGATACCAGGAAGGGAAGACGTTGAAAGAGACGGGTGAGCGTTTCGGAATAAGCCTACAGAATGTAAAGAAGATTCAAGACAAAGCTGTGCGGACGCTTAAACAGCGCTCACACAGATATAAATACCGCCGATACTATGAGGAATATCTTTCTTCTGCCTCTGTTCGTCATATAGGAGTACAGCGATTCAATGAGACATGGACAAGTGAGGTAGAAAGAGAAGCATTGAGATGGGCGGAGAAGGAGCTGGGATGTTTATGATGAAGAACCATGAAGGATATACAGACATGACCGCGGGGAAGGCAATTAGGCGAGCAGACAGACTAAAGAGGAGTAGAAGGAGCAGAAAAACGCGACCTTTGACCTATCGAATCGGAGAGGTTCCGGGCTTTCCAGTGACACTAGTAAAATGTCACTAGTAAAAGCGTCCAAAAATGTCACTATCGTGATACTAGTAGAGAAAACCAATGCCGATATCAATGGTACACACCATGCAGAAAAGTCCGTAAATACGCCGTTTTTGACTGGTGCCATAATATGATTTTTGGCGGTTCTATTCCATAATTAATAATTTCATAAGATTTTCCCCAATCAGACCTTAAAAAATCTCCCGTATCATGTATACTGTAAGGGAGGTGATGAAAATGTATAATATTTTGGTATGTGACGATGACAAAGAAATCGTCGAGGCGATTGAGATATATTTATCCCAGGAAGGGTATCACATCCTGAAGGCATATGACGGAATCGAGGCTTTGGAAGTTCTGGAGAAGGAGGAGGTCAATCTCCTGATTCTGGACGTGATGATGCCTCGTCTTGACGGAATCCGGGCAACGCTGAAAATCCGGGAAAAGAACAGTATCCCGATTATTATCTTGTCGGCGAAGTCAGAGGATGCGGATAAGATTCTGGGACTGAATATCGGAGCGGACGACTACGTGACAAAGCCCTTTAACCCGCTGGAACTGGTAGCGCGCGTGAAGTCACAGCTTCGGCGTTACAACCAGCTTGGCGGAAGCAAAAAGGAAAATGAAGACACGGTATATGAGACCGGAGGCTTACGAATCAACGATGATTTGAAGGAAGTGACGGTTGACGGAGAGCCGGTAAAGCTGACGCCGATTGAATACAATATTTTACTGTTATTGATGAAAAACCAGGGGAGAGTCTTTTCCATCAATCAGATTTACGAATCTATCTGGAATGAAGATGCCATAGGCGCGGACAACACGGTAGCCGTGCACATCCGGCATATACGGGAAAAGATAGAAATCAATCCGAAAGAGCCCAGATATTTAAAAGTGGTCTGGGGAGTCGGATATAAGATAGAAAAGATATAACATCTCCCGGAAAGGAGCATTATGAAAAAGTGGTATAGAAAACCTCTTATAAAAACAGTGCTTGTATTGCTGGCAATTGCGAGTGTGACGATGCTGATGATAAGCACTGTTTTGCTGGCGGCGTTTTCCGGCAATCTGTTCCAGAAAGAGACATGGAGTCTTAACAAGCCGGAATATGAGGAATCCGCAGACTTTCAGAACGCGATGGAAAACGCCATATATACAATACTGGACCAGCAGTATTGGAAAGAGAATTTTGAGACAGACGGAAAATATGATGAGAAGAAAATCGTAGATATCATGGAGTATGCGGAGGAGGGGACCATTTCAGGGGAAAATGAATCCAAAGTGGCGTATTATCTGGGGGATTTATACGACTGGGGCAAGAAATACGTGAATTCTTCCGACCCTCTTTATACAGAGACCGGCGTCATTGTCTGCGAAAAACCAGAGGGAGGCTACTACTATTATTATCTGGACGAATTTATGGAAATGACAGAGGCGGGGGCAATCCGCATTGTGTCAGATGGAGAACCTCTGGGGGAAGTTCTGGAAGAACTGAAAAACGGATACCGCACATCTCCCGGATATGGGGAAATCCGTGTGGAGGATTCTGAAGGGAAAGTATTATATACGGACTGCTGGAACTTCGGGTCTTCCTTAAAGGAGGAGTATGCTCCCATAGGAGCAGAAAATCTGCTGGATATTGTAAATGAGACGCCGGCTCTCAACGGAAGGCTGACAGATATATACCAGATGTTGGACAACGCACTTTATACCTTATACAGTCCACTCTATACGTATCTGAATAATTCCGAGGTTTACGAGGAAGGCAATACAAACTTTACTTATATGTATGTGAAGACAGATACGAAGCAGGTGTTTACCAACAGAGCAGAGTATCAGGATTATGCACAGGCAGAGAAACATATTGAGGAGATGATGGCGGCGGAGAACAACAAGTATGTGGTCATCTACCCGAAACTCGTGGATTTCCAGACAAATACAGCAATCTCTGCGGGCACTTATCATGATATGGCGGAACACTATATCGGAGATGGGGCGAAGGACGACAACTTTGTATTTGCCGCATGGGTGGATACTGATTTCCCCATACAGGATGAATTTTACAACCTCAAAAAAAGCTATGAGCAGAATCTTCCCTACTTGAAGGCGAGCCTGCTTCTGGAAATCGCGGCGGTGTCTGGTCTTATCTTAAGCCTCGTATGGCTGACATGTATCGCCGGGAGAAGAGCGGAGGATGAAGAAGTACATCTGAATGGTTTTGACAGATGGAAAACGGAAATCGCTGCTGCGGTCGTTATCGGTATATGGCTGGGCTTTACGGCACTGCTGTCCTCAGCCTGGACAGGGATTTCCTCGATGAACTATTATTATCCCGATAATGTTTATAATCACGGACCTTATGTGTATTTCAGTGGACTTTCCACAATCTATGCAGATACGGGAGATGTTATTGTGCTGAGTATATATGGATTTATCACCGGATGCTGCTTCCTGGCAGGGTATTTGAGTCTTGTCAGGAGAATCAAGGCAAGGTCGCTGTGGAAGGACAGCCTGCTCCGCTTGATGATAAAATTCCTTGCACTGTTCTGGAGGAATCGTTCTGTCACTTGGAGAGAGGTTGTGGCATTAGCGGGGCTGTTCGCACTGCATTTCATGTGTGTCGCCACGGGATGGCATCCATTTTTCGTGATTCCGGCAATTGCGGCGGATTTGGCAGTTATCTATTATGTTGTGACAAACGCCGTGGCAAAGAACCGCCTCAAGAAGGGGATTGAAAAGATTGCTTCAGGTGATTTGAACTATCAGATTTCTACTCAGGGATTGAGAGGGGTCAACCGGGAGCTGGCAGAGCGAGTAAATGATATCGGAAATGGTTTGAACCGCGCGGTGGAGGAGAGCGTAAAGAGCGAACGCCTGAAAACCGATTTGATTACCAATGTATCTCATGATATCAAGACACCGCTGACTTCTATCATCAACTATGTGGACCTTTTAAAGAGGGAGAATTTTCAGGATGAGAAGATACGCGGATACCTGGAGATTTTGGAGGCGAAGGCGCAGCGCTTAAAGATACTGACAGAGGATGTGGTGGAAGCGTCCAAAGTCAGCAGCGGCAATATCAGTCTGGAGCTTATGAATGTTGATTTGGTGGAGATGGTACAGCAGACAGAAGGAGAATTTGAAGAAAAATTCGCAGCGAGAAACCTGACCATGATAACCACACTTCCCGAAGAAAAGGCGGTTGTGTACGCAGACGGCAGGAGACTTTGGAGGGTGCTGGAAAATATTTTCGGCAACGCGGCAAAATATGCTATGCCGGGCACCAGAGTTTATGCGGATTTAATGACGGATGAGAAACATGTCCGCTTCTCCCTGAAAAACATTTCCGAGCAGCAGCTTAACATTTCCGCCGATGAACTGACGGAACGCTTTATCCGGGGAGACCTCTCACGGAGCACCGAAGGCAGCGGTCTGGGACTTTCCATCGCCCAGAGCCTCACAAAACTCCAGGGCGGAGAGATGAATCTCTATCTGGATGGGGATTTGTTTAAAGTGGAAGTCATCTTTCCCAAAGCAGAGTGACGCAGGGAAGGGAAAGATGGGTACTGTTCACTCGCAAGCTTGACACTAGCTGTCAAGCTATGCGCCAGTATGGCGAATCGCAGGATTTCAGCCCCATGCATCGAAGATGCATTTTAAATGGGCTGAAATCGTTACAGTTCGCAGGTACCTGCGAACTGTAACATGTATAAAAACAGCAGTAAAACTTCTTGAATTTTATGATTTTCTGTGCTACTATACAGAATGTATGGAAAGCAGGTAGTTGGAAAGTTCTCCATGCAAATATTTTACGCGGCGCAAGCTGCATTATTGATTGAGTGAGGAACTCAGATTTTATAAGTTGGTTACTTTATAACCGGTATCGCCGGTGTATCCCGGCGCTATATTCGTGACAAACGAAGCTTGTGAAACGGTCAATAAGAGTAGTAAAAGTAAAAATATTTGCTATATAGACTCTAAGTCCAATATCTGTTACATCCGTAGGAATAAAACGAAGAATGATACAGGATATAAACACAGGTGAAGCGGCACGAAGCGTAAGCTGACTCACCTGTGTTTTTTACTTAATAGGAAACTTCGTTCCCTATTAAATAAAACGCTCCGCTGATGCGCACTCGCGCGCAGTGGAAGTTTGTCGCTAAAGCGACCGCGCTCGGCGCGAGAGTTCCGCAAGCGGAACTCTTTATTCATAGGAAACCTCTGGGAGGAGAAACATGGCAAAATTATCACAGAAAAGCGCCCCAATCTATGAGGCATTGGAAAAATTCAGGAGAAACCGGGTCGTACCTTTTGACGTTCCGGGACATAAACACGGCAGGGGGAACCCGGAGCTGGTAGGGCTTTTGGGGGAGCGGTGCGTCAGTATTGACGTCAATTCCATGAAACCGCTGGACAATCTCTGTCATCCCATCTCTGTCATCAAGGAGGCGGAGGAACTGGCGGCGGAAGCGTTTGGCGCGGAGCACGCCTTTTTGATGGTAGGGGGAACCACCTCGTCGGTACAGTCCATGATTTTAGGGTGCTGTAAGAAGGACGATAAAATCATCCTGCCCAGGAATGTACACCGCAGCGCCATCAATGCGCTGGTGCTCTGCGGCGCGAAACCGATTTACGTGAACCCGGATGTGGACCAGAAGCTGGGAATCTCGCTGGGGATGAAGATGGACGCGGTGGAGCGCGCCATCGAGGAAAATCCTGATGCGGTGGCGGTATTTGTCAACAATCCCACCTATTACGGAATCTGTTCTAACTTAAAGGCGATTGTAAAGAAAGCTCATGAGAAGGGCATGAAGGTGCTGGTGGACGAGGCGCACGGGACGCATTTTTATTTCGGAAAAAATCTGCCGGTGTCCGCAATGGAAGCGGGGGCGGATATGGCGTCGGTGAGCATGCATAAATCGGGCGGAAGTCTCACCCAGAGTTCCTTTTTGCTGACAGGAAATGGCATGAATCCGGGCTATGTGCGGCAGATTATCAACTTGACACAGACCACCAGCGGTTCTTACCTGCTTTTATCCAGTCTGGATATTTCCAGGAGAAACTTAGCGCTCCGGGGGGAGGAGTCCTTTGAGCGGGTGGTAAATCTTGCGGAGTACGCCCGGATGGAGATTAACCAGATTGAGAATTATTATGCCTTTGGCAGAGAACTGATAAACGGTGACAGTATCTATGATTTTGACCCCACCAAGCTGTCCATTCACACGCTGGACATCGGACTTGCCGGGATTGAGGTTTACGACATTCTGCGGGATGAGTACGACATCCAGATTGAGTTCGGAGATTTGGGAAATGTGCTGGCTTACCTTTCCATTGGGGACAGGAAGCTGGAGGTGGAGCGTCTGGTGAGTGCCTTAGCGGATTTGCGGCGCAGATATCAGAAGGATAAGACGGGTATGCTCTCTCAGGAATATATTTCTCCGAAAGTGGTGATGACACCTCAGGAGTCCTTTTACGCACAGAAGGAAGCGCTTCCTATCCGGGAAGCCAAGGGGCGTGTCTGCAGTGAGTTTGTCATGTGTTATCCGCCTGGAATCCCGATTCTGGCGCCGGGGGAGGAGATTACAGATGAAATCATCGACTACATCCTCTACGCCAAGGAGAAGGGATGTTCCCTGACCGGACCGGAAGATGAAAAAATAGAGTGTTTGAATGTAGTAAGAGGGTAAGAATTATGGAAATGTGGTTTTCAGACATGCATACGGACGGGGTGAAGCTCTCCATCCGTATTGAGGAACAGTTATTCAGCGCGCAGAGTGAGTTTCAGAGGATTGACGTGCTGGAGTCGAAAGAATTTGGAAAAATACTGGTGGTGGACGGGGATTTGATGCTCACGGAGAAGGACGAGTTCATCTACCACGAGATGATTACCCATGTACCCTTTGCCGTAAACCCGGAGATTAAGGACGTACTTGTCATGGGCGGAGGAGACGGCGGCGTTGTGAGGGAACTCATCAAGTATGATTCCGTTCGCACCATTGATGTGGTAGAGATTGACCCGCTCTTGGTGGAGGTCTGCCGGAAATATCTGCCGGAGATTGCCAACAGTCTCACGGACAGCCGCGTGAGCATTTTCCACGAGGACGGGGTGCGCTACATCCGCTCCAAAGCGGACAGCTATGACTTGATTATTATTGATTCCCCCAACCCATTCGGCGCGGGCGAGGGCTTGTTTACCAAGGAATTTTACGGGAACTGCTACAATGCGCTGCGGGAAGACGGTATCATGATAAATCAGAATGAAAGCCCCTTCTATGAGGAGGAGGCATACCAGTGCCAGCGCATGCACAAGCGGATTGTGAGTACCTTCCCGATTTGCCGGGTGTATCAGGCGCATCTGCCTTCCTATCCATCGGGACACTGGCTGTTTGGTTTTGCCTCGAAGGTCTATCATCCCCTGGATGATTTGAAGAAGGTGGAGTGGAAGCTGCTGGGCATTAAGACGAGATACTATGAACCCAGGCTCCATGCGGGCGTGTTCGCCCTGCCTGTGTATGTGGAGGAATTGTTAAGAGATGTGGAATAAGAATATTACAAACTTTATGGGATGTGATGCGGAATATGAGGAGGCGGATATTGTGCTGTTCGGAGCGCCCTTTGACTCAACCACATCCTTCCGTCCGGGAACCCGTTTTGCCGGGCAGTCCATCCGCAGCGACTCTTATGGATTAGAGACATACAGTCCCTACCAGGATGCGGATTTGACAGAGAAAAGAATTTTTGACTGCGGAGATTTGGAACTGGCTATCGGGGACTCTTCGCTGGTGTTAAAAGAGATTGAGGCGTGCACCGCGCAGATTCTGAAAGATGAAAAGCTCCCCTTTATGATTGGCGGGGAACATCTGGTGACACTGGGAAGCGTGCGCGCGGCGGCAGAGAAATATCCGGACATGCACATCATCCATTTTGATGCGCATACTGATTTGCGGCAAGACTATCTGGGCGTGGAACTCTCCCATGCATGTGTACTTCGCCGCTGCTGGGACATTTTGGGGGACGGGCGTATCCATCAGTTTGGAATCCGTTCCGGTGAGAAAGAGGAGTTTGAGTGGGCGAAGGCAGGACACACCGACTTCCATCCGTTTTGTCTGGAAGGGCTGGAGGATACCCTTGCTGCATTGAAGAAAGAACATGTTCCGGTGTATTTTACTGTGGATTTGGATGTGCTGGACCCGTCCTTTTTCCCCGGCACAGGGACGCCGGAACCGGGCGGAGTCAGCTTCATGAGCCTTATGCATGCGGTGACAAAAGTGGTAAGCCAGTGTCATCTGATTGGCTGCGATGTCAACGAGCTGTGTCCGCCCTATGACCAGAGCGGGGTATCGACAGCGGTGGCGTGTAAGATTATCCGGGAAATGCTGATAGCAATATAAAAATGAAGAAGGAGTGGAAAATATGGGAAAAGTTATGGTGATTGGCTGCGGCGGCGTAGCGAGTGTGGCGATTCATAAGATTTGTCAGAATGATGAGGTGTTTTCAGAGCTGTGCATTGCCAGCAGAACCGTGTCAAAATGTGACGCGCTCAAGGAGAAGCTTCAGGGAAGTACAAAGACAAAGATTACGACCGCGCAGGTAGATGCGGACAATGCAGAGGAACTCACAGAGCTGATAAAACGAGAGAAACCGGAAGTAGTGCTGAATCTGGCGCTCCCCTATCAGGATTTGACGATTATGGATGCCTGCCTTGCTGCGGGAGTGCATTATATTGACACGGCGAATTACGAGCCGGAGGATACGGCGAAATTTGAGTATAAATGGCAGTGGGCTTACCGGGAGAAATTCGAGAAAGCAGGGCTTACGGCGCTGCTCGGCAGTGGATTTGACCCAGGGGTAACGAGTGTTTTCTCCGCCTATGCGCTGAAACATTATTTTGACGAAATAAACTATATTGATATCCTGGACTGCAATGCAGGAGACCATGGCTATCCCTTCGCCACCAATTTCAACCCGGAAATTAACATCCGGGAAGTGTCGGCAAACGGCTCCTACTGGGAGGACGGGCACTGGGTGGAGACAAAGCCCATGGAAATCAAGAGAGTCTATGATTTCCCGGAAATCGGGGAAAAGGATATGTATCTGCTCCATCACGAGGAGATAGAATCACTCGCTCTCAATATTCCGGGAATCAAGAGAATCCGTTTCTTCATGACATTCGGGGAGAGCTATCTGACCCATCTGCGCTGTCTGGAGAATGTGGGAATGACCTCTATCGAGCCTATCATGTACAACGGACAGGAAATCGTGCCTTTGCAGTTTTTAAAGGCAGTGCTCCCGGACCCGTCATCACTTGGTCCGCGCACAAAGGGTAAGACAAACATTGGATGTATTTTCATCGGAAAGAAAGACGGACAGGAAAAGAAGCTCTACATTTACAATACATGCGACCACCAGGAGTGCTATAAGGAAGTCGGCTCCCAGGCAGTGGCGTACACGACTGGAGTGCCGGCGATGATTGGGGCAATGATGGTGATGACCGGGACATGGAAAAAGCCGGGCGTCTACAACATGGAAGAATTCGACCCCGACCCGTTCATGGATGCCCTGAATCGCTGGGGACTGCCCTGGGAAATCAGTGAAAATCCTGACTTGGTGGAGTAATCATATGAGCGTACTGACAAAGAGCGGGCTGCGCACGCCCTGCTATATCATACAGGAAGCAAAAATCCGGGAGAATGTAAGACAGCTTCAGGAAATCTGCCGGGAGACCGGATGTAAGATTCTGCTGGCGCAGAAAGCATTTTCCATGTACAGCCTGTACCCTCTGATTGGAGAGTATCTGGACGGTACGACAGCCAGCGGGCTTTATGAAGCGCGGCTGGGATTTGAGGAGATGGGAAAGGAAAATCATATCTTCTCTCCGTCATACCGGGAGGAGGAAATGGATGATATCATCCGTTACTGTGACCATATTATTTTCAATTCTCCGGGACAGCTTCAGAAATATAAAGAGAGAGTCTTAAGCGCGGGAAAGAGCGTGGGGCTGCGCATCAATCCCCAATGCTCCACCCAGGAGGGGCATGCCATTTATGACCCCTGCGCTCCGGGTTCGCGCCTGGGAACAACGGCGGAACAGATAACAGACGAGCTGCTGGAGGGGGTAGATGGACTGCATTTCCATACCCTCTGCGAGCAGGACGCGGATGACTTAAAAACCACGCTGGATGCGGTGGAAGAAAAGTTCGGCGGCTGGCTGCGCCAGATGAAATGGCTGAATTTCGGCGGCGGGCACCATATCACCAGAGAAGGGTATGACAAGGAATTGCTGAAAACATGTATCCGGCATATGCAGGATACTTACGGCGTTTCCGTCTATCTGGAGCCGGGGGAGGCGGTTGCCTTAAATGCGGGAATCCTGCTGACAGAAGTGATGGAGATAGTGGAAAACGACATTTCCATTGCCATCCTGGATGCCTCCGCAGCCTGCCATATGCCCGACGTGCTGGAGATGCCGTATCGTCCGCCTCTAAAAGGTTCCGGAAACCCGGCGGAAAAAGAGAGCATGAAAGACAAGCCCTATGTATACCGGCTGGCAGGTCCCACCTGCCTGGCAGGGGACGTAATCGGGGACTATGCGTTTGCCGCTCCTCTAAAATGCGGCGACCGGCTGGAATTTCAGGATATGGCGATTTATACGATGGTGAAGAATAATACCTTTAACGGTATGAAACTTCCCGACATCGTTCTGGAAAAAGGGGACGGAAGCTTTGAAGTTGTGAAGCGCTTCGGGTATGAGGACTTTAAAATGCGGATTTAGAATTTTGAAAGTTCACAGCGGCGTTTTGCGTCTGCTGATACGAAGACTTCAAAATACGGATTTGAAATAGGGGCTGCCTTTGGGCTTGACAAACGAAAGTTTTTTGTGTTACGATTTTCACTACAATAACGAAAAGCGATGAAAAAGAGAGTACGCCTTTGGATATATCACAGAGAATCCCGGCAGGTGAGAGGGGATGTATGGAGACTGGCGGAAGATGGCTTTTGAGCAGCACATACGAGCTGGAAAGGAACGAAAAGCAGCAGAGAGTTCTGCACATGTGAATTTTCCATGTAAGTATGTGATGGGTCCGCCCATTACAGCGGCAAGTGTTCAGGCACTTACTGAGGTCTCTGCCGAGAGGCAGGGATGAACCAAGAAGTGGTACCACGGTTATGACCCGTCTTCTTTATAGAAGACGGGATTTTTTTATTCAATGGGAAACTTCGTTCCCCATTGAATAAAAAATCCGTGCGATGCGCACGGGCGCGAAGAGGAAAAGGTGTCGCCGAAGCGACCGCGCCCGGCGCGAAAGTTCCGTAAACGGAACGATTTATTTTAGATTCAAAGGAGAGAGAAGTATGTCAGAGAAACCAAAATATTATATCACAACGGCGATTGCCTACACATCCGGCAAACCGCATATCGGGAACACATACGAGATTGTGCTCGCCGATGCGATTGCACGTTACAAGAGGAGTCAGGGATACGATGTATTCTTCCAGACAGGGACGGATGAACACGGGCAGAAGATTGAATTAAAGGCGGAGGAAGCGGGAATCACGCCAAAGGAATTTGTAGACAATGTATCTGCGGAGATTAAGAGAATCTGGGATTTGATGGATACCTCCTATGACAAATTCATCCGTACAACGGACGACGACCATGAGAAGCAGGTGCAGAAGATTTTCAAAAAGCTGTATGAGCAGGGGGATATCTACAAAGGGTACTACGAGGGAATGTACTGTACTCCCTGTGAATCCTTCTTTACAGAGTCCCAGCTTGTGGACGGCAAATGTCCGGACTGCGGGCGGGAGGTTCAGCCTGCCAAAGAAGAGGCTTATTTCTTTAAAATGAGCAAATATGCGGACAGACTGATTGAGCATATCAACACCCACCCGGAATTTATACAGCCTGTTTCCCGCAAGAACGAAATGATGAATAACTTCCTTCTGCCGGGTCTGCAGGACCTCTGTGTATCCAGAACCTCCTTCAAATGGGGAATCCCGGTGGATTTTGACGATAAACACGTGATTTATGTATGGCTGGATGCGCTGACAAACTATATCACAGGAATCGGGTATGACTGTGAGGGCGGCAGTACAGAGCAGTTCAACAAGCTGTGGCCGGCGGATTTGCATTTGATTGGAAAAGACATCATCCGTTTCCATACGATTTACTGGCCAATTTTCCTGATGGCACTGGGACTGCCTCTGCCGAAACAGGTCTTCGGACATCCGTGGCTTTTGCAGGGGGACGGCAAGATGAGCAAATCCAAAGGAAATGTACTGTATGCGGATGAGCTGGTAGATTTCTTCGGAGTGGATGCGGTGCGTTATTTCGTACTCCATGAGATGCCCTTTGAGAATGACGGGGTTATTTCCTGGGAACTGATGGTAGAGCGTTTAAATTCCGACTTGGCGAATACCCTCGGAAACCTGGTAAACCGTACGGTATCCATGACAAACAAATATTTCGGCGGAACCGTGACAGATAAAGGCGCAGCCGAGGAAGTGGACGCGGATTTGAAGCGCGTTATCGAGGAGACTCCCAAAGCGGTGGAGGCGAAGATGGAGGAACTGCGCGTGGCAGATGCCATCACAGAAATCTTCAACCTGTTCAAACGCTGCAACAAATATATTGACGAGACGATGCCGTGGGTACTGGCAAAAGACGAGGCGAAAAAGGACCGTCTGGAGACAGTTCTCTGGAATCTGATACAGGGAATTTCTGCGGGAGCAAAACTTCTGGAGTCCTTCATGCCGTCCACCAGTGAGAAAATCGCGGAGCAGCTCGGAGACGGACATGTGACAGAGAAGCCGGAGATTCTGTTCCAGAGACTGGACGTAGAAGAAGTGCTGAAAAAGGTAGAAGAACTCCATCCTCCGGTGGAAGAAGAAAAAGAGGAAGGTCCGGTCATTGATATCGAGGCGAAGCCGGAAATTACATTTGAGCAGTTCGGGGCAATGCAGTTCCAGGTAGGAGAGATTATCGCCTGCGAGGAAGTGAAAAAATCGAAAAAACTGCTCTGCTCCCAGGTAAAGATTGGCAGTCAGGTAAAACAGATTGTGTCCGGTATCAAAGCCCACTACACTCCGGAAGAGATGGTAGGCAAAAAAGTCATGGTACTGGTAAATTTAAAACCTGCGAAGCTGGCGGGAGTCTTGTCAGAAGGTATGCTCCTCTGCGCGGAGGATGACAAGGGAAATCTGGCACTTGTCACACCGGAAAAGGATATGCCGGCGGGAGCGGAAATCTGCTAGGCGGATAGGAGATAGACAAACTGAGAAGATGAGACAGACATAAGAAAACGGGCGGGTATTGCTTCCCCTGAAATTCCGGTACAGCCGGAGAAGGAGAAGCAATACCCGCTCGTTTCGTACAATTCCTGCTTGTTTCACGCAATCCCGCTCGTTTCATGTAATCCCTGCCTGTCTTATGCAATGTCCGCCATCTTTGTTTAGAGGTGTTTTCTCGATGCCACGTCCTGGAAACGGAAGTAATCGGGGCGGTGGCGGGACTGGGTATACTCGAACTGAATCCCGTTGTCATCATAGGTCTGGCTTGATATCACAGCCATGCAGTTGTAATCTTTCATATCCAGGTAGGCTTCATCTACCTGCGTCATCTTTTCCACAGTCAGGGTCCGTTTGCTCGTGGAAATGGTGATATTCAGTGTATTTTCCAGAAAATCATAGACGGAGTGCTCTGCAATCTCCCTTGTCAGTCCCGGAGTCATTTCCTTCAAAAAATAATTGTGGTCCAGAATCAGCGGTTCCCCGTCTAAATACCGGAGGCGCTGGATATAATAGAGAACGTCCCCCTGCCGGAAACCGGTTCTTTTCTCCACCTTGGCATCCGCGGTGATTTCGGAGAACTGCAGTACTTTTGTAAAGGGTCTCTGATTGTTCCTCACGGCGGACTCCTGAAAGGACTCAATCCCGCCTACAGTAAATGCAGTCTGCTCGATTGGACGGAAAATATTGCGCACGCCTTTGCCGTGCATGGGCTTGACATAACCGTCCGCTGTCAGCCCGGCGATTGCCCGGCGCACGGTGTTGCGGGAACAGTCATATTCCTTTATCAGTGTATTTTCTGAGGGCAGCAGTTCCTGGTAAAGGTAGAACTCTGTCTCAATCTTTTCCTTCAAATCCTTATAAATATGGTCGTACTTTGCTTTGGGCATCTTCCCCACCTCTTCTTGTTTAAACATCTTAAGGACATTATATAAATGTCAATTGTAAAATGCAAGCAATTTGTTACTTTTTTATTGACATGTTTAAACAAGCGTGGTATATTTAAGTTGTTCAAACAAGTTGGAATAACATGGAAAAGGAAAATGAGAAAGGAAGGCAATACGATGGGAAAGTATGAGAATGATGTACAGCGTCTGCTGACACTCGTCGGAGGGAAAGAAAATATCCAGGCAGTTTCCCACTGCATGACGAGAATGCGTTTTGTCCTTGTGGATGCGAAGAAGGCAGATGAAAAGGCGATTGAAGAACTGCCCAGCGTCAAGGGGACATTTACACAGGCAGGACAGTATCAGGTAATTATCGGAAACGACGTGTCTACCTTCTACAATGAATTTACGGCATATGCGGGTATTGAAGGTGTGAGCAAGGATGCGGCAAAACAGGCGGCGAAGAATAACCAGAATGTCATCCAGAAGATTATGAGCAATTTGGGTGAGATATTCGCGCCCATCATCCCTGCGCTCATCTGCGGCGGTCTTGTCCTGGGTTTCCGCAATGTGATTGACGGGATTAAGTTTTTTGAGGACGGAACCAAGACACTGATTGAGATTTCCCAGTTCTGGGCAGGGGTAGACAGCTTCCTCTGGCTTATCGGAGAAGCCGTGTTCTGGCTGCTCCCGGTGGGAATTGTCTGGTCCATCACGAAGAAAATGGGTACCACGCAGATTTTAGGTATCATCCTGGGTCTTACTCTTGTATCCTCCCAGCTTTTAAACGGATTTGACGTATCCAGCACCCCGGCAGGCGAGATACCGGTGTGGGATTTCGGGTTTGCGAAGGTGGAGATGATTGGGTATCAGGGACAGGTCATCGCGGCGATGATGGCAGGCTTCGTGCTCGTTTATCTGGAGAAATTTTTCCGGAAAATCTGCCCGGCAGTTATCAGCATGATTGTTGTACCGTTCTGTTCATTGGTTCCCGCTGTATTTATCGCGCACATGGTAGTCGGACCCATTGGCTGGACAGTGGGAAATGCGATTGCTGATGTTGTATATGCAGGACTTACCTCTAATTACAGATTTATATTCGCGGGTGTATTCGGTCTTTTGTATGCTCCGGTCGTTATGACAGGTCTGCACCATATGACCAATGCCATTGATTCCCAGATGCTCGCGCTTCCGGCTAAGAGCACCATCCTCTGGCCCATGATTGCGCTGTCCAATATCGCGCAGGGCTCCAGTGTGCTGGCGATGAGTGTATTGCAGAAGAAAAACGAACGCGCGCAGCAGGTAAATGTTCCGGCATGTATCTCCTGTTACCTGGGCGTCACAGAGCCGGCGCTGTTCGGTGTCAACTTAAAATACGGATTCCCGCTCATTTGCGGTATGATAGGTTCCGCGTGCGCGGCTGTCATCTCCGTCGGATTCGGCGTTGAGGCGCTGAGTATCGGCGTGGGCGGTCTGCCAGGTATCCTTTCCATTAAATCAAGCTACTATGGAATTTTCCTGCTTGCCATGGCAGTGGCGATTGTGATTCCGTTTATCCTCACATTTATCGTGGGTAGAATCAAACTGTCCGCAGCAGACAGATTCGGAAAAGACCAGGCGGCTGATACAAAAGAAACAGCAGAAGGCGCAGCCCTGACAGACGGCAATGCGGCAGGTACAGTCAGCAGCGCGGCGGCAGGAGCAGATGACAGTGGGGCAGCGGAAACAAACAGTGGGGCAGCAGAGGAGAAAGCAGCGGCTTCCGCCGGGGAACTGAAAGCAATTTTGACAGGTAAGGTCATCCCTATCGAGGAAGTGCCGGACGATGTATTTTCTCAGAAGATTATGGGCGATGGAATCGCGTTTGAGCCGGAAAATACCGTTGTGACGGCTCCGGCGGATGTAGAGGTCAGTGTGGTGATGGCGGAGACAGGTCACGCATGCGGTCTGACCCTGGACAACGGACTGGAGCTCCTCATCCATGTAGGTGTGGATACCGTGGATATGAACGGAGACGGATTTAAACTGCTCGTAAAAGAGGGCGACCGTGTGAAATGCGGCGCGCCGCTGATAGAGTTTGACCCGGAGAAGATTAAGGCGGCAGGACATCCTTGCACGACCATGCTGATTGTCACAGCAGAAGGAAATACTTCTGAAGTTAGTATGCACGCAGGTATCGATGCAATCGCCGGCGAGACAACCGTTATTTCCTATAAATAAGCCTCCGGGTAGGAGACGAGTTTGGCAATACAGAAAGGACAATATCAATGGAAAGAGATTTTCGCAAGAGCACAGTGTACCAGGTTTACCCCAAATCATTCTGCGACAGCAATCAGGATGGATTCGGAGATTTGCGGGGAGTTATCTCCAAACTGGATTATATAAAGGAACTGGGGGCTGACTATATCTGGCTGACGCCATTTTATGTTTCTCCCCAGAACGACAACGGGTATGATGTGGCGGACTATTACCGCATCGACCCCCGTTACGGTACTATGGAGGACGTGGAGGAGTTGATTGCAGAGGCGGATAAGCGCGGCATGGGGCTGATGTTCGACATGGTGTTCAACCACGTATCTACCGAGAATGAGTGGTTTAAAAAGGCGATGGAGGGCGACCCTTACTATAAGGATTTCTTCTTTTTCCGCAAGGGAAAAGAGAACGGGGAACCGCCCACCAACTGGGAGAGCAAGTTCGGAGGAAATGCATGGGAGTATGTGGAGAAATTCGATGAGTACTATCTCCATCTTTTCGATGTGACACAGGCGGATTTGAACTGGGAGAATGAAAATGTCCGCCGGGAGATACAGAAAATCGTCAGATTCTGGATGGACAAAGGGGTCAAAGGATTCCGCTTTGATGTCATTAACCTCATCAGCAAGAGTGTGTTCGAGGACGATGAGACAGGCGACGGCAGGAAATATTATACGGACGGACCGAAGATTCACCAGTATTTAAAAGAACTGCACGATATGACATTTGGAACGGATGCCAGGATTGTCACAGTGGGCGAGATGTCCAGCACATCCATTGAGAACTGCTATAAATATGCCGGCGAGGATACCGGGGAGCTTTCCATGGTTTTCAGTTTCCACCATCTGAAAGTGGATTTCATGGGAAATGAGAAATGGGTACTTGTTCCGGCGGATTTCGGGAAACTGAAACGTATCCTGTTTGAGTGGCAGACGAAAATGCAGGAGCACCGCGCGTGGAATGCCCTGTTCTGGTGCAATCACGACCAGCCCAGAGTGGTATCCCGTTTCGGGGATGAAGGGAAGTACTGGAAGGAATCCGCGAAAATGCTTGCCACAATCATGCATCTTATGCGGGGAACTCCCTACATCTACCAGGGGGAGGAGATTGGCATGACAAATGCTGACTTTCACGATATTTCTCAATACCGGGATGTGGAGAGTCTGAACCATTACCGTATTTTGCAGGAAAAAGGAATGTGCGCGTCTGACGCCTTGCGTATCGTGCAGGTTCATTCCCGCGACAACGGGCGCACCCCCATGCAGTGGGATGAGTCGAAATATGCAGGCTTTACTGCAGAAGGAGGGGAAAAGCCCTGGATTGCTGTAAATCAGAATCATACAGTTATCAATGCCAAGTCACAGGTTGATGAGGAGGATTCCATTTTCCGTTACTATAAGAAGCTGGTTGCCCTCAGAAAAGAGATGGATATCATCGCTTTCGGCTCCATTGAGCCGCTCGCCTTTAACGATGCGAAAGTATTCGCCTACAGGAGGACCTATGAGGGACAGGAGATGATTGTGGCGGCGAACTTCTACGGTACGGAGTATGAGTGGAAATACAGTACAGATTTGGAAGGCTATGAGTGTATCCTGAAAAATTATGAAAACACGGAAAAACCGGAAAACGGCGTATGGAAATTGAGACCATATGAGACAATGGTATGGTATAAAGCGTAATATATTGGACGGATAAAATGTGTATGTCTATTTTTGCTCATGGTATTGTTTTATCCTTTTATTTTTCCTGCATATCAAGTATAATGGGGATATATAAAAACGAGCTGTGAGGTGGACTTATGGGAAAGAAAACAACCAAAAAAAAGAAAGTCCTCCCCTTCGAGATAGGAGAGCTTGACCAGTATCTTTTCGGGCAGGGGACACACTATGAAATCTATCAGAAAATGGGAGCGCACAAGGCGGTAAAGAACAAAAAGGAAGGCGTGTACTTTGCCGTGTGGGCGCCCCATGCGAGAAGAGTTTCCGTGGTGGGAGACTTTAATAACTGGGATTTTGAGGCGGATTATATGGAGCGGCAGGAGCCGGTGGGAATCTATACCTGCTTCATTCCCGGTGTGAAAGAAGGTGACCTCTACAAATTCTGCATTGAGACGAAGAAGGGCAGCCGGATTTTCAAGGCAGACCCCTTCGCCAATTACGCGGAGTTAAGACCGGGGACTGCTTCGAGGATTACGGATATCTCCAATTTGAAGTGGACAGACAGCGCCTGGATGGAAGCGCGCAAGGAATGGGACAATAAGAAGAATCCCATGTCCATCTATGAAGTACACTTGGGCTCCTGGATGCGTCACCCCGGCAGAGAGGACGAGGGATTTTATACTTACCGCGAGTTCGCGAAGGCAATCACAAAATATGTGAAAGAGATGGGATATACCCACGTAGAATTGATGGGAATGGCAGAACATCCCTTTGACGGTTCCTGGGGTTATCAGGTAACCGGATACTATGCGCCCACTTCCAGATACGGGACGCCGGAAGACTTTGCCTATATGATTAATTACCTTCACAGAAATAAGATAGGCGTCATACTGGACTGGGTACCCGCACATTTCCCGAGGGATGCACACGGACTGGCTGATTTTGACGGTACACCGACATTTGAATACGCAGACCCCAGGATGGGAGAACACCCTGACTGGGGAACGAAGATTTTCGACTACGGGAAACCGGAGGTGCAGAACTTCCTCATTGCCAATGCCCTGTTCTGGATTGAGCACTACCATGTGGACGGGCTGCGCGTGGATGCGGTCGCTTCTATGCTGTATCTGGACTATGGCAAGCAGGACGGACAGTGGGTGGCGAACAAATACGGCGGCAATGAGAATCTGGAAGCCATCGCTTTCTTCAAGCACTTAAATTCCGTAGTCCTGGGACGAAACCATGGCTGTGTGATGATTGCGGAAGAGTCCACCGCATGGCCCAAGGTGACAGGGGCGCCGGAGGATGACGGGCTGGGCTTCAGCCTGAAGTGGAACATGGGCTGGATGCATGATTTCACAGAATATATGAAATTAGACCCGCTGTTCCGCAAGAACGCTCACCATATGATGACATTCGCCATGTCCTACGCGTACAGTGAGAATTATATCCTGGTGCTCTCTCATGATGAGGTCGTGCATCTGAAATGCTCTATGATAAATAAGATGCCGGGGCTTGGGTTTGACAAGTTCGCCAATCTGAAAGCAGGTTACGCTTTCATGATGGGACATCCCGGCAAGAAGCTTTTGTTCATGGGACAGGAGTTCGCGCAGCTTCGGGAATGGAGCGAGGAGAGAGAGCTGGACTGGTTCTTGCTGGCGGAAGAGCCGCACCAGCAGATACAGGCATGGTACCGCGATTTGCTTCATTTATACAGGAAGAATAAGGCGATGTATGAGCTGGATAACGAGCCGGAAGGCTTCGAGTGGATTAACCCCAATGACGGGTTCCGCAGCATTTACAGCTTTGTCAGACATTCTAAGGACGGAAAGAAGAATCTCCTCTTTGTCTGCAATTTTACGCCTATGGAGCGGGAGGATTACCGCGTGGGCGTGCCGAGGAGAAAGCAGTATAAGCTGATATTGAACAGTGATGATGTAAAATACGGCGGCAAGGGCGAGGAGAGACCGCAGGTGTACAAGGCTGTCAAACAGGAGTGTGACGGCAGGAAATATTCCTTTGCGTATCCGCTTCCCGCGTATGGCGTGGCAGTATTTGAATTTTAGAAAGAAATTAAGAATAAGAGATTGAAACTCTGAAATGGTATAAAAAAGGAACCCATTGACAGAAGTGTCTCCAAAAGCTAAGGGACGCATCAAAGGTCATAAGGGTTCCTTTTTGGTAATGTGAAAGTATGGATTGCTCTATTCACTTCCATACAATTCTTTTAACTTTTCCAGAAAAGCATATGCCGGTTCCGGTAAGCGAAACTGCTGCAATTTTATCCAGCCTATCTCGCCGTGGATGGAAGTGTCTTTTATCGGCAAAAGGCGTAATTCTCTGCCTTCGGTGTGGCTTTTTCCCACCATATCCAGATTACATGTCAACAATCCCACAGCGGCAGTCTGTTCCAATATTTTATAAAACATGGACAGGCTGTTTACGCGGATATGGCTGGATGCCCGGTTATAGATACCAAGCGCCATAGGCATGGAAAAACTGGGGTCGCTGGCAGAGTCACCACAGAAGATGATTCTCTGGTTCAGAATATCTTCCAGCAAAATGGCATCTGCCTCTGTCTCATAGAGAGGGTGCTGTTTCCCTACAATGGCGGCTATCCCGGTCTTCATAAGAGGATGGTATTCCATCAGATGATTGGAAAGCTTTACAAGGCTGCTCTTCTGAAAAGGGGAGAGAATCCCGATGACCGCCAAATCTGCCTGAAAAGTGGAAATCTGCTCAATAATCTGGTCCAGAGACAGAAAATGCAGGTAGGAAAAATGGGTGGAATCCCCGGTGTATTCTTTGATAAGTTCCAGGAAAGCAGGGGTTGCGGAGTTTAAGTTTAAAGAGGCTATGCGAAGCGAAATCCCCGGTTTTCGGGATACGTGTTCGCAGTAATATTGAAAATCCTCATACTGTTTTTGCAGTGTGGCGGCGTAAGAAATGATATTTTTTCCAAATTCTGTAGTCATAATCCCGCTGGGAGTCCGCTCAAAGACAGGATGTCCCAGTTCGGTTTCTATCTGTTTGACGGAGTGGCTTAAGTTTGGCTGGGAGATATAAAGATTGCGGGCAGCCTGACTAAATGACCCTGTTCTGGAAATTTCTATTAAATGCTGCAATTGTTCCATTTTCATGATGAAAAACCCCCTTAATTAAAATTTCTATCTATTTCCATAAAAATTATATATTTCCGGTATTTATCATCCGATAGTATAATTATAACAAGGAATTTAGAAAAAATTATATATAAATTTAAAAATATATAAAAAAATATAAATCGCGCGGTTATATTTATAAATTAAGAATGCGGAGGTGAAAAAGTGGACACCCGATATTTTAAGATTTTAGAGGAAAAGCAGCAGAAGCTCTATGATTTGAATGATGCTATCTGGGAATTTGCGGAAACAAACTATCAGGAGACACAGTCGGCAGAATATTTCTGTAAATGTTTGGAAGAGGATGGCTTTGAAGTAGAAAGAAATTACAGTGAGATTCCCACAGCGTTTTTGGCGGAATATGGTTCCGGCAGTCCGGTGATTGCATTTCTGGCAGAATATGATGCGCTGCCGAATCTGGGACAAGAGGCTGGATGTCTGACAAAGAAACGACATGACGAGAATACCAGCGGGCATGGATGCAGCCACAATGCGCTGGGAATGGGTTCCTATGCGGGAGCGCTGGTGCTGAAGGACTATCTGGAAAAGACAGGGCACAGCGGTACGGTGAGACTATACGGTTGTCCTGCGGAGGAAGGCGGATTCAGCAAGGCGTTTCTTGTGCGGGATGGAAAATTTGAGGATGTAGACGCCGTGCTCGCGTGGCATCCGGACAATATGAATTATATCGCTCCCGCGGCACTGCTGGCGACCATTTTGATTCATGTAACATTTAAGGGGAAGCCCGCACATGCCGCGCTGGAACCAGATAAGGGCAGAAGCGCGCTGGATGCGGCAGAACTGATGAATGTGGGAGCAAACTTTTTGAGAGAACATATGAGTTCCAATGCCAGGATTCACTATGCGTTTTTAGATGCGGGCGGCGAGTACGCCAATGTCGTGCAGGACCACACGAAAATGCTGTATCAGCTTCGGGCGCCGAAGATGGAGGAATGCAGGCAGCTCTTAGCGCGTATTGAAAAAATCGCGCAGGGCGCTGCGATGATGACGGAAACAGAAGTGGAAGTAAAGATTGACACTGCAGTGGCGGATTTGCTTCCCAATTATACACTGGAACGTCTCATACATAAAACATTTGAGGAAATAGGGATGTTTCCCATTGATGAGGAAGATTTGGTCTTTGCGGAGAAGGTCAGAGAGATTCTCACAGATGAGGAGAAGGATTCCGACTTTAAGAGGATGGTTGCGCTCTACGGAGAGCAGGTTACAGAGGAAATGGCAGCCCACATGAAAGATAAAGTGATACAGGATACGATACTTCCTTATCACGAACCGGCAGGGCTCCTGTTTGGGTCCACAGATGTGGGCGATGTCAGTCAAGTGGCGCCGACAGCGCAAATCAGTACTGCAGGCAGGGCAGCGGGTACTACAAATCATTCCTGGATGGTGACGCTGCAGGGCAAGACGCCCCTTATGAAAAAATCTGCTGTTCATGCGGGGAAGATTATGGGGATGTCTGCCATCGAACTGTTGGAAAATCCGGAGAAATTAAAAGAGATAAAAGAGGAATTTGAGAGACGCACAAAGGGGATAAGATACCAGTCGATTCTTCCGAAAGACTGCTGCCCCTATAAGAAATAAGAGGAGGGTTTGAGTATGAGTTGGACGCCTGTTGTAGCATTTGCGGTGATATTGGTTATATTTGCGCTTGGCGATGTGATTTCTTTAAAAACAAAAGGAATCGTATCGGCAATGATTGTAGCGATTATTATATTTTCTGTTTTTGGAGGAGCGATGGGAATCCTGCCGGCGGATATGATTGACGTATCCGGTCTCGGCAATATCCTGGGAACTTATGGGCTTGCTCTGGTGTTTGTAAATATCGGTTCCTCTCTGAATACAAGAGAACTTATCAATGAGTGGAAGACAATCGTCCTTGTCCTGTTTTCCATGGTGGGCATTGTAATCATGGGCTTCACCATCGGTTCTGCCATTTTCGGCAGAGAGTACGGATTGAGTTCCATTGCGATTATCTGCGGAGGGCTTCCGGCGACACTGGTGACAACGGAAGTCGCAAATAGTTATGGAAGAGCGGACATCGTGGCGTTTGTCACAACGATGATGTCCATACAGAATCTGATTGGTATTCCGATTGCCTCCTTCTGTCTGAGAAAAGAATCTAAGCGTTTTACTGCATCACCGGAATTTTTAGTGAAGGCGGAGGAGAAGAAGAGCAAATTTAACATTAAGTTTATCCCGGATATGCCGAAACAGTACCAGACTGCCAATATCTATATGTGTAAGATGGCGTTGGTTGCACTTTTAGCGGAAGTTGTCACAAATGTGACAGGACTTTTAAACACAATCAGTTTCCTGCTCATGGGATTTATCTTTGCGCAGATTGGTTTCCTGGAGAAGGGAAGTCTGAAAAAAGCGGGAGCGGAAGGTCTGGTTCTGCTGGGGTCCTTTGTAGCGGTTCTGGCAAGTTTCTTACAGTTCCCGTTCCAGGAACTCTTGAAAATGCTGGTGCCAATTATTGGGTTGCTCCTGCTGGGAGCGGTTGCCTGCTCCATTTTCGCAATCATCCTGGGAAAAGTGTTCAAATGGACACCTTACCTTTCCACTGCTGTCTGTATCACCTGCATGGCGGGCTATCCTCTGAACTACGCCCTGACACAGGAAGCAATCCGTGTGGCGGTGGCAGAGCACAATCTGGATGAGACAGGAGAAGAAAGGCTTACAGGACATCTTATGCCGAAGATGATTATTGCCGCAGTTGTTTCCGTCAGCATCACCTCTGCCATGATTGCCGCAGTGATTGCGCCGATGATATTTAAATAAAGAAGTGATTGTAGCAATAGCATTTAAGTAAGAAAATAAATGCGATGATACCATAGAAAAAGGAAAGATGGAAATGGAATGTTTGACTGTTGAGTACAGAAATGAATTGAAAGAGTGTATACACAGAGGCAGGATTGCGGTAGTCGGAGAAGGTGGCAGATTGCTGTGGCATACAGATGAGATAGAGGCGGTCACCTATTTTCGCTCTGCGTCAAAGCCTGTCCAGGTGCTTCCTCTCCTGGTAGAAGGACTGGATGCAGCATACCATCTGAATAAAAAAGAGATTGCCGTGATGTCCGGTTCCCAGGGAGGGGAGCCGGAACACATCGAAGTGTTGGAAAGTATCTTGAAAAAGACGGGATTCCGAGAAGAAGATTTCATCATAAAGCCCTGTCTGCCGGAGGAAACAACGGCACGGGAAGAAGTGCTGCGCAGCGGCGGACAGATGCGCAGCCTCTATCATCTCTGCGCGGGGAAGCATCTTGCAGCCATGATATTACAGAAA
Organism: uncultured Ruminococcus sp.; assembly: GCA_900541505.1. GTDB lineage: Bacteria > Bacillota > Clostridia > Lachnospirales > Lachnospiraceae > Mediterraneibacter. Next base: position 35,678 of record UQKK01000007.1, on the reverse strand, counting down.
TATTTGACAAATGATACGGCAGGATACTGGAAAACAGAGGCTGCGGCACAGCAGTGCATCCTTAAGTATATCAGTAAATTCTGTAGGATACCGCCTCAGGATATCAAATTGGGGATAGACGGATGCGGCGTTCCGGTTTTTGCAGTGCCCTTCTACGCAATTGCATCGGCTTACCAAAAACTGGCAGCCCCTCAGGAGGCATTTCAGGGGATGGGAAAGGAAGGCGCCAAATGGCGCGAAGGTGTGATGAGAATCCAGACTGCGATGAATGAGAATCCCGTACTGGTACGCCGGACCGGTCACATCTGCTCTGTGCTCAATGAGGATAAAAACCTCATAGTAAAAGACGGCTCCCAGGGTGTCCTTGGAATTGGTATGAAAAAAGAGAAGATGGGTATTGCCATCAAAATAGAAGACGGAAGCGAGCATACAATGCCCGCTGTTGTCAAAGAGCTGTTCCGGCAGATTGGTTATGTAAATCCAATGCTGGAAAAGCGTTTGGATGAACTGTTCGATGAAAAGATATATAATAACCAGGGAGATGTGATTGGCAGAATATGTCCGGAATTTCATCTACAAAGTGGTATAGGAGAAGGCAGATGAGAGAGAGAATAAAGGCGGCGACGGTGTTATCTCTGTCCATGCTCACCGTCCTTTGCTCCCAGGCAATCGCGCCTCTTCTGGGCTCAATCCGCGAGGAATTTCCCTCGGTTTCCGATATGGGAATACAAATGGTGGTATTGTTGCCACCATTTTGTATTATGGCAGTGAATATCTGTATGCCTGGGCTTATGGCAAGATTCAGGCAGAAATCTCTGCTGCTTACCGGGCTTTTACTCTATACAGTGGGTGGAGTGGGAGGTATATGGTGTACGGCGTACTGGCAGCTTATCACAGTGAGGATGCTATTGGGGATTGGCTGCGGTTTGGTGATGCCCTTTGCGCAGCTCCTCATCACAGAACTTTTCAGCGGGAAAATAGCGGTACGACTTACCGGGCTTACAGCAGCCATGACTTATTTGAGCGGTATTTTTACTTCGCTTCTTATTGCAGTACTGCCGTCGGAAAGGTGGAGGATGGCATTTCTCATCTATGGAATCGGCATAGTGATTGGAATCGCTGTGTATCTTTTTCTTCCCGCAATGGAGAAAAAGAGTAATATCCCGGAAAATGACGGAAGCAGAAAGAATATCAGGAACCCGGAAATAAGAGGAATTTCGGGAAAGACCTGGCTGATTGTGCTGGAAATGTGTTTTGCCAATATGGCATTTTATGGATTGACTACGAATTTATCTCTGTTTTTAGGCGAGACCGGGAGAGACGATAGTGTCTTTGCTTCCTGTGTCAATGCCTGCTTTATGCTGGTGGGATTTCTGATGGGGGTCATATATGAGAAAATCCGCAGGCGCGCAGAGAAATTGGTTCTGTTTTTGGGATATATGCTGATGGGAATCGGCTATCTCCTTTTGTGGAGACACACATCCTCTGTTATGATTCTGGCAGGGGCATCTGTCGTGGGAGGCAGTTATAGTCTTATTTATCCGAGTATTTATCTGTACGCAAAAGCGGGTGCGCAGTCTGCGGAAGTACGAGGCAGAATTATTTCCATGGTTATCATCGCCACCTTCGCGGGACAGTTTTTGTCCGGGATATGGATGAAGACATTGTGGAGTACAGGCGTTATCCACACTTACGGAGAGGAGTTTCTTGCCTGGGTTATCTGGTGTCTGCTGCTTGGATGTTTTGAGTCTTTTAGAAATCGGAAGTACGCTATTGAAGTGAAAACTTGATTTTGATATGATAAAAGACATAAAAAAGCAGTGAGGTGGCGGCAGGATGGGACATAATAAGATAGAGAGTTATATACCTGTTGTTGAATTTTTAGGTGAAGTTCTGGGGGAGAAGTATGAGATTCTCCTTCAGGACTTTTCGCGTCCCAAAGAGTCCATCATCTACATAGCCAATCCGGGAATCAGCGGCAAAAAGGTGGGAGATTCCTTCTCCAATATCTTTGAATCTCTGGGACTCGGCGAGTATGAGGGAGACCGTAACTGCAACAAAATTAAGACACTGCCGGACGGGAAAAGGGTCAAAGTAAACGTGCAGTTCTTAAGAGACGAAAATGGCAGGGTGGCAGGCTGTCTGTGTATCATGAAGGACATCACCGGGAGGGATGAGGCGATGCAGCTCCTTCTGGATTTGGCGGGAGACTCGGAGGTTCAGCTTCTCATGAAGAAGGGGAAAAAGCATGACGAAGAAGAAAACGTACTCTCCATCGCGGAGGATGTCATCGACCATATTTTACAGGAATATCAGGGAAGAAAATTGAGCCGTGAGGATAAGATTCGGATTATCCGGTTTATGAATGAAAAGGGAATCTTCCTCATCAAAGGCACCGTGGATATGGTGGCAGAGAGGCTTGGCACGGCGAAAGTTACTATCTACAGTTACCTTGAGATTGTAAAGAAATCAATGAATGAAGAATAAAGTAAGGAGGGTATCGCAAAATCATCTAGTCTGCCCCAAGGGAGCATATTGGTCAAATGAAGCGATACCCTCTTATCTACTGTGTTGTCAACAATCGACCATGCCGTTAAATGATAGGGCTGCTAGTCCCGTTCTTGTCTCAAATCAGCATCTTTCTGTCAAAGCTTCCTTTTATCCCCATCTCTTCTCTGTATTTCGCGATGACTCTTCTGGACACATGGATATTCTTTTCTTCCAAAAGTTTTGTCAATGCCTGGTCGCTGTAAGGCTTTTGCCGATTCTCGGATTCAATAAACTCCTTGATATACTGCTTCACCATCATCGGTGTGACACTTCCCGTATCGTGGGAGGAGACCGATGCGCTGAAGAGACTTTTCACAAAGATACTGCCCCCGGTATACTGCAGATATTTCCCCTTGATGGCACGGCTCACGGTGGAGGTGTGGATTCCGGCGCGGGAGGCGACGTCCGCCATGGTCATGGGAACGAGGGCGGAGCGGTTCTCGAAGAAATCCCGCTGAATGTCAAGAATAATTCGCGAGATGGAGAGAATCGTCTGCCGCCGCTGCTCAATGCAGCTTAAGATAAACTGGACGCGGCGGAGTTTTTCTTTAAAATAGGCAATGAGTTCCTCATCGGAGGAGGTCTGCATCATTTTTATGTAATAATCGTTGAGGTGGTAGTTCTCCACCCAGGAGTCGTTGAGCCGGATGCTCCAGTCATCGTGCTCCTTCTGGAAAATGATATCGGGTATGATGTAGGTGTTGGTTCCGCTGCCGAATCCGGACAAGGGACGGGGGTTCAGCCGGGTGATGACCTCGATATTCCTGCGCACTTCCGCTGTGGAGATGTGGAGCGCGCGGGAGATATTGCTGATTTTTCCGCCGGCGATGTCGTCTAAATGACAGAGAATCATCTGCGTCAGTGTTTCGTTGTTCAAATCCAGCGCCTCTAATTGATGGAGCAGACATTCCTGTAAGTTTGCCGCGAAGATTCCGTACGGCTCCAACTGCTGCAGGGTGTAGAGACAGCGGTTGACGAGCTCCTCGGGAACATCGTTCTTCTCTGCCACCTCACTGACCGGCATGGTGAAGAAGCCGCTGTCATCCAGGCAGCCTGTCATGTAGATGAATAAATCCCATTCCTGACGGGAGTAGAGCCGGCTGTCGAGCTGGGAGAGCAGGTAATCCCGCAGACTGTTCTCTTTAGGCGCTGAGAAATCCCGGCGCCTGCTGTTGTCGTCATCGTCTGTGGACAGGTAAGAGCCATTCCCCGGTTCATAATAGGAAGTCAAAGGCTCTGCCTGTGGGCTTTCGGAACCGCCATTCGCCTCATGCTCTGCGCTGTTTTCCGGTTCGCTCTCTGCGCCGCCTTCGGTGTGCTCCATCAGAGGATTCTCCAGATATTCATTTTTTAAAAACTGGTTCAGCTCCAGACTGTCCATGGACAGGATTTCCAGAGACTGAATCTGAGACTGTGACAATTGCTGTTTCTGCTGTAATGTAAGTTCTAAAGCCATAAAAACACCACTTTCGTATTCTATCTTCATTGAGGGAAGGCAAGCAAATGAAAAGGAATCTCTGTCGTTTTCTCCCGCGCCAAGACTCGCGGGCGAGTCTTGAATGCCTAAACTCTATTATAAAATAATTTCCCCGCAGTTGACAAGGATACAAGCGCCGGAAACCAATATATTTGCCGGAATAAAAAAGTGAACATTTGCTGCTGCCTAAAAAATGCGGATAAAGATTTCGCTAAAAATAAAAAAATAATCAAAATGTTTTCAGAAAATCTATCCTTTAGCTCTCTAAAGTGGTACAATAAATGACGTAGGTCTAAATATAAAAAAGGAATGGAGGAAGATTGAAATGGACAATCAATTGGCACTACTGACACTATGCGGTTCCATCATCGCGCTTCTGTTCGCGGCATCGCGAGCGCAGAAGGTACTGCGCTTCCCGGAAGGGACGGATGTAATGAAGAAGATTTCCGCATCCATCCACAGAGGAGCGATGGCGTATCTGAAGAGACAGTATCGGATACTGATTATCTTCTTTGCGGGGATGTTTGTCATCCTGACGGTGATGGCGGCGCTGGACCTTCTGACATGGTTCGTACCATTCGCGTTTATCACCGGCGGATTCTTCTCAGGTCTTTCCGGATTTGTCGGGATGCAGATTGCGACAAGGGCGAACGCGAGAACGGCTGCGGCATGCCAGAGCGGACTGAACAAAGGACTGAGAGTCGCGTTTTCCGCAGGTTCTGTCATGGGCTTTACAGTGGTAGGTCTGGGGCTTTTGGATATCTCGATATGGTATCTGCTGCTTCGTCTTGTGTTTGACCTTCCAATCGAGGACATCACAAGCACCATGCTTACCTTCGGAATGGGTGCATCTTCGATGGCGCTCTTTGCCCGTGTCGGAGGCGGAATCTACACGAAGGCAGCGGACGTGGGCGCTGACCTGGTCGGAAAGGTAGAGGCGGGAATCCCGGAGGATGACCCCAGAAACCCGGCAGTTATTGCGGACAACGTAGGAGATAATGTGGGGGACGTTGCCGGAATGGGTGCAGACCTGTATGAGTCCTATGTTGGTTCTATTTTGTCAGCGTGCGCACTGGGCGTTATCGCGTTCAACAAGATTGAGGCAGTGGACCGTGTCAATGCGGTCGTTATCCCTATGATTCTGGCAGCAGTCGGCGTGCTTGCTTCTATTCTGGGCTCCCTGCTCGTTAAGACGGGTGAGAGTACAGACCAGAGCACACTGTTAAAAGCGCTCAGAAGAGGAACAAATACCAGTGCGGTCATTATCGCAGTGGTTGCTTTCCCGCTTGTATGGTTCATCTTAGGGAAAGATTTCATCGGATTTTATTTCGCAATCCTGGGAGGACTCCTGGCAGGTGTACTGATTGGATTCTTCACAGAGTACTTTACTTCTGATACGTATAACCCGACCAAGAATCTGGCGGCAAAATCAGAGACAGGTTCCGCGACGATTATCATCGGCGGGCTGAGCCTGGGTATGCTGTCCACAGCAATCCCGATTATCATCATCGCAGTGTGCGTTATGGCTGCATACGCACTTTCCGGCGGATTTATTGAGGCCACAAGAGGACTTTACGGAATCGCGCTGGCGGCAGTCGGCATGCTCTCCACGCTGGGTATTACACTGGCAACGGACGCATACGGTCCTATCGCAGACAATGCCGGCGGTATTGCGGAGATGGCGGGACTTGAGCCGGAAGTCAGAAAGCGTACAGACGCCCTGGATTCTCTCGGAAATACAACCGCAGCGACCGGAAAAGGGTTTGCTATCGGTTCTGCGGCATTGACCGCCCTCGCGCTGATTGCTTCCTATGTGGAAAAGATACAGGAAGTGGGCGTTAAGGCAAGTGACCTTGACATGAGCGTTATGAACCCGACTGTTCTGGTAGGTATCTTTATCGGAGCGTGTCTGCCGTTTGTATTTGCGGCGCTCACCATGTCCTCCGTAGGACGTGCGGCGCAGAGCATCGTTGTGGAGGTAAGGCGTCAGTTCCACGAGATTACAGGGCTGATGGAAGGAAAGGCAGAAGCAGACTATGAGACATGCGTGGACATCTGTACAAAGGCAAGCTTAAAAGAGATGGTGACACCGACTCTGCTGGCAATCATCACACCGGTCATCACCGGACTTGTTCTGGGGTACAATGGAGTTATCGGTATGCTGGCAGGTTCCACATCCACCGGATTTTTGATGGCAGTCTTTATGTCCAATGCCGGCGGCGCGTGGGATAACGCGAAGAAATATATTGAGGGCGGCGCTTACGGCGGTAAGGGAAGCGAGAGCCACAAGGCGGCTGTCGTAGGCGATACCGTTGGAGACCCGTTCAAAGATACGTCAGGACCGTCCATCAACATCCTGATTAAGCTGCTTTCGATGGTATCCATCGTATTTGCGGCTCTGGTAGTAAATTACCACATCTTCTAAAACGGACGATTTCTATTTTCAGGATATAGATTGTCAAAGGGAGCGGCGTGCTGCTCCCTGCACAGGGCACTGTCTGCGAAAAACAGTGCCCTTATAAAACAGAAAAAGAATCCCCCGGCGGGACTTTGCAGGATACATACCCTTGCAGCAAGGGGTATTGAGTCTGCACTGTCCTGCCGGGGGATTTTTGCCATTAGGCTGTCATTTCAGGCTGTCGGTCATTTCTTTTACATACTGCGCCACATGCGGTACGCAGTCTTTTCCATATTTCGCGCACAGCTTGACGATAGCGCTCCCTACAATGACACCGTCACAGTCCGCGCCAATTTTCGCCGCCTGTTCCGGGGTGGAGATGCCAAAGCCCACAGCGCAGGGGACTTCCGTGTATTTTCTCACAAGGGAGACCATGGAACCGATGTCTGTGGTGATGGCGCTTCTCGTTCCGGTGACGCCCAGGGAGGAGACGCAGTACACAAAGCCGGAGGCTTTCTCGGCTATCATGCGGATTCTCTCGTGGGATGTGGGCGCGATGAGGGAAATAAAATCCAGTCCGTATGTTTCACACACAGGGGCAAATTCTTCCTTTTCCTCAAAGGGGACATCGGGCAGAATGAGCCCATCCATTCCGCACTCCGCCGCCCTGCGGATAAATTTCTCGGTGCCGTAGGAGAAGACTACATTTGCATAGGTCATGAAGACCAGAGGAATCTGCGTGCGTCTGCGAATCCGTTCCACCATCTCAAAAATAGAATCTGTGGTGACACCGCCGGACAATGCCCGGAGATTTGCTCCCTGGATGACCGGTCCCTCGGCAGTGGGGTCGGAGAAGGGAATCCCCAGTTCGATGAGGGAAGCGCCTGCCTCCTCCATGGCGTATACGAGCTGTTCTGTGGCGGCAAGGTCCGGGTCCCCGCAGGTGATAAACGGAATGAACGCCTTGCCCTTTTCAAATGCTTTCTGTATGTTACTCATAGATATCCTCCCCTCTGTATCTTGCAATGGCGGCGCAGTCTTTGTCGCCCCTGCCGGAAATATTGATGACGAGTATCTGGTCTTTTCCCATCTGCGGCGCCAGCTGACGGGCGTATGCCACCGCATGGGCGCTCTCGATTGCCGGGATGACGCCCTCCATCCGGGAGAGATACTCGAAAGCGTCCACCGCCTCATCGTCCGTGACCGCCACGTATTCTGCCCGTCCGGTATCGTAGAGATGGGCGTGTTCCGGTCCGATTCCCGGATAATCCAGCCCAGCGGAGATGGAGTAGACGGGAGCAATCTGTCCGTATTCGTCCTGGCAGAAATAAGATTTCATGCCGTGGAAGATTCCCAGCTTTCCGGTGGCGATGGTCGCCGCCGTCTCCGCTGTGTCAATGCCCCGTCCTGCCGCCTCGCATCCGATGAGGCGTACGCTTTTATCTTCTATGAAATGATAGAAAGCGCCGATGGCATTGGAGCCGCCGCCCACGCAGGCGAGCACGGCATCGGGGAGCTTCCCCTCTTTTTCCATGAGCTGCTCCTTGATTTCTTTGGAAATGACCGCCTGGAAGTCGCGGACGATTTCCGGGAAGGGGTGGGGACCCATGCAGGAGCCGAGCACATAGTGGGTGTCGTCAATCCGTCTCGTCCACTCCCGCATGGTCTCGGAAACCGCGTCCTTCAAGGTGGCGGTGCCGGAGGTGACCGCATGGACAGTGGCTCCTAAAAGCCTCATACGGTAGACGTTGAGCGCCTGACGCTCGGTGTCCTCTTTTCCCATGAAGACTTCACATTCCATCCCCATCAGCGCCGCGGCAGTGGCAGTGGCGACGCCGTGCTGCCCGGCGCCCGTCTCGGCGATGACGCGGGTCTTTCCCATTTTCTTTGCCAGGAGCACCTGTCCTAAGACGTTGTTGATTTTGTGTGCTCCGGTGTGGTTCAAATCCTCCCGTTTCAGGTAAATTTTTGCTCCGCCCAAATCCTCCGTCATCCGCCTGGCGAAATAGAGGCGGGACGGTCTCCCCGCGTATTCATTGAGCAGAGTGTTTAATTCCTCCTGAAAGGCTTTGTCATTTTTGTAGAAGCGATAGGCTTCCTCCAATTCATTTACTGCGTTCATCAGGGTCTCCGGTATATACTGTCCCCCGTGCACGCCATATCTTCCTTTTGTCATATGCTGGCACTCCTTACTGCAGCTACCGCTGCCATTATTTTATCTTTATCTTTTTTCCCGTCCGTTTCCACAGAACTGCTCAAGTCAATACTCCAGGGATGGTATGTCTGTATAACGTGAGGGATATTTTCTGCGGTCAGTCCTCCGGCGAGGATGAAAGGACGCCTGCGTCCCTTATCTTGAAAGGTCCTTTTTAGGATATCCCAGTCAAATGCGGAGCCGGTGCCTCCTCTGCCATGGTCCAAAATAACCATGTCTGCGCTGCTTTGAAGCGCCGCCAGACAGTCCTCCTCATCGGAGATGGAAAATGCCTTCCAGATGGGCGCTTTTGATTTTTCGCGGATACGGCTTATATAGTTTTCCGTTTCCTGACCGTGAAGCTGGGCGATGTCAATGACCCCTTCGTTCAGCAAATCAATCACCAGGCTTTCCGGGGCGTTGACAAAGACGCCCACCGCCTGAATCTGCGGGCAGAGCAGGGATTTCAGTTCCCGGAGTCCGGAAACGGTGACGCTGCGCCGGCTGAAAGGCACTTCGATGATGAATCCGCAATAGTCGGGCAACGATTTGTTGACATATTCGATGTCCTCCGCGCGGCTCAGACCACAGATTTTAATCTTTGTTTTTCTGTTTTCTGTCATTCCATTTTCCCCATATCTACATCTGTGTTTAAATCTACATCCATTTTTAATGCTGCAAGCGCTGCCCTGCGGTCACCGGAGCGCATGAGCAGTTCCCCAATCAACACCGCGTCGGTGCCGTTTTCATATAGGGCGCGCATGTCTTTTGCGCCTGTGATTCCGCTCTCGGAAACAAATACGGTATCGCTGTCCACCAGTTTCCTCAAGCGGATGCTGTTTTGGATATCCACAGTGAAATCTTTGAGATTCCGGTTGTTGACTCCGATGATGGAGGCGCCGATTCTCTGCGCCCGTTCAATCTCCTCCTCGCTGTGCGTCTCCACCAGAGCGCTTAAGCCAAGCTCCCAAGCGAGACTGTGAAATGCCTTAAGCTGTGCGTCATCCAGCACAGAACAAATGAGCAGGATGGCGGAGGCACCCAGGGCTTTCGCCTGGTAAATCATGTACTCGTCATAGGTGAAATCCTTCCGCAGTACGGGGATGGAGACCTGTGAGACGATTTCCTCCAGATAGCGGTCGCTTCCTTTGAACCAGTAGGGCTCTGTGAGACAGGAGATGGCGGCAGCTCCCGCCGCCTCATAGTCCCGCGCAATGTTCAGATAGGGGAAATCCGGGGCAATGAGTCCTTTGGAGGGGGACGCCTTCTTCACCTCACAGATGAAGGAAAGTCCCGGCGCACGCAAAGCAGCCTCAAAGGGAAGAAAAGCGGATAAGTCTGCTTCACAGTGTTTCGCGCAGGGCGGCTCCTTTTTCGCGGCTGATTTCTGCGTCACCTGCGCGGCTTGCTCCGCTCGCTTGCGGGTTTCCGTCTGCGCGGCTTGCTCCGCTCGCTTGCGGGTTTCTGTCTGTGCGGCTTGCTCCGCGCGCGTCCGGATTTCTGTCAGCGGGATGTTTCGCTTTTCTTCGGCAATGCGTTCTCTTGTGCGTTCTGTGATGGTTTCCAGTATGTTCATTTATGGCTCTCCTCAATAAACTGCTCTAATTTTTTCGCGGCAAGTCCTTCGTCTATGATGCGCTCCGCCATACGCACACCCTCTTCCATGCTGGCTGCTTTTCCGGCGATGTAGATGGCGGCTCCGGCGTTTAAACATACGGCGCAGCGTTTCGCTCCCCGTTCCTCCCCGTTTAAGATGGCGCGGGTGATGGCGGCGTTTTCCTCCGGGGAACCTCCGGTCAGCTCGCTCTTATCGCAGCGGGTATACCCGAATTGCTCCGGGGTGATTTCGTAGGACTGGAACCATCCGTCCCGAATCTCGCAGACGAAGGTGGGAGCGCTCATGGAAATCTCATCCAGTTTGTCTTCTCCGTATACGACCATGCCGCGGACAACGCCGAGCTTTGTCATGACCTGCGCCAAAGGCTCCACCAAATCTTTTTCGTACACGCCCATGAGTTCCATGTTAGCGCCCGCCGGGTTGGAGAGAGGTCCTAAAATGTTGAACACGGTGCGGATTCCCAACTCTTTGCGGATAGGCGCCACATATTTCATGGCAATATGATAGTTCTGTGCGAATAAAAAGCAGATGTTGATATCTTTCAAAAGGGAGGCGCTCTTTTCCGGGACCAAATCAATCTTCACACCCAGAGCCTCCAGCACGTCAGCGGCTCCTGATTTGGAGGAAGCGGCGCGGTTGCCGTGCTTTGCCACCGGAACGCCTGCCGCGGCAATGACCATCGCGGAGGTGGTGGAGATGTTGAAGGAATTGGCTCCGTCGCCGCCTGTTCCCACGATTTCCAGCACATCCATGTTGTGGAGTAATTTGATGCAGTGGGAGCGCATACCGGCGGCAGAGGCGGTAATCTCATCGATGGTCTCCCCTTTAAGGGAGAGAGCAGTCAAGTAGGCAGATTTCTGTACATCAGTCGCCTGCCCTTCCATGATTTCATCCATGACCTGCTCTGCCTCCTGGTAAGTCAAATCCTGTTTCTGTGAAAGTTTGATAATTGCTTCTTTAATCATATGAAAAACCTCCTGTCATTTTTGGAAGTGTGTGATGAAATTTTTTATCATAGCAAATCCCTCCGGTGTCATGACGGATTCGGGGTGAAACTGGAGTCCGTAAATAGGATAGCCCTTATGCGAAACTGCCATGATTTCGCCGTCCTCTGTGCGGGCGGTGACATAAAGTTCCTCCGGCAGCGAGCCCTCCTCAATGGAGAGGGAATGGTACCGTGCCACCTGGATGGGAGCGGAAATCCCATGAAAAATCAAATCCTCTTTTACATCGGTGAGAAAAGAGGTCTTTCCGTGCATGAGTTCCTTCGCGTGCCCCACCGTTGCTCCAAAGGCGCAGGCGATTGCCTGATGTCCAAGGCAAATGCCTAAGATAGGGATGCGCCCTTTCGCCGCGCGGATGAGGTCGATACAGATACCTGCCTGTTCCGGTCTTCCGGGACCGGGGGAAAGGATGATGGAATCAGGAGAAAGCGCCAGGGCTTCTTCCACTGTAATTTCATCGTTTCGCACGACCCGGATGTCGGGGTCCACCTGGGCTGCCGCCTGGTAAAGGTTGTATACGAAGCTGTCGTAATTGTCGATAAAGAGTATCATTTCAGTCCTCCTTCCGCTGTCTTTAACGCCTGTATGACTGCGCCGGCTTTGTTTTGACATTCCTGAAATTCGTTTTCCGGGATGCTGTCCGCCACGATTCCTGCTCCGGACTGAACACAAACAATGCCGTTCTTTTTATAGGCGAGCCGGATGGAAATGCAGGTGTCCATATTTCCCGTGAAATCCAGGTAACCGATAGCGCCGCCATAGATGCCGCGTTTGCGTTCTTCCAGCTCGGCGATGATTTCGCAGGCGCGGATTTTCGGGGCGCCGGATAAGGTTCCGGCGGGAAGGACAGAACGTATGGCGTCCAGCGCATCCTTGTCAGGGGCGAGACGGCCGGAAACGGTGGAGCCGATGTGCATGACATGAGAGAAACGCTCAATCGCCATATATTTATCCACGCGGACACTGCCCGGCAAACTGATTTTCCCCAAATCGTTGCGTCCCAAATCCACAAGCATGTTGTGTTCCGCACATTCTTTTTCGTCTGAGAGCAGCTCCGCCTCCAGCCTTTTGTCCTCCTCGTCTGTCTTTCCGCGTGGGCGGGTTCCGGCGAGGGGGAAGGTGGTAAGCTTCCCGTTATCCAGCTTCACCAGTGTTTCCGGGGAAGCGCCTGCCACCTCAATGTCATCGCTGGAGAAGTAGAACATGTAGGGCGAAGGATTGCTCGTTCTAAGTACCCGGTACGTATCGAAAAGACTTCCTTTCGCCTTTGCGGTCAGGGGATTGGAGAGCACCACCTGAAAAATGTCTCCCTCGTAAATGTAGTTCTTTGCCTTCTCCACTATTTGGCAGTAATCCGCTTGGGGAATACAGGGGGAGAACGCTTCTTCCAGTGCAAGGGGCTTAAAGTCCGCCTTCGCCCCGCTGCGGATGAGACGCTCCATCTCGGAGAGCTCTTCCAGCGCGTTTTGATAGTTTTCTTCCAGGCTGCCGGATAAGCTGACCCCGATGATGAGGATGAGCTTCTGCCGGTAGTGGTCGAAGACGATGACCCGGTCAAACAGCATCAGGTCGATGTCCCTAAACTCCCGGCTTCCCGTGTCCTCCTCCAGCAGAGGGCGAAGGACGGGTTCTGCGTATTTGATGTAGTCGTAGGAGAAATATCCCACCAGCCCGCCGGTAAATGGAGGCATGGCGTCCAACCGGGGACTTTTGTATTCGTCTAAAATCTGTCGGATGAAAGTTTCCGGGGTACGGGTCTCAATGACCTGCTCGGATTTTTCTTCCTCCTCTTTTCCGGCGCGGATGGTTAGACTTCCGTTGGTACAGGTGATTTCCATTGTGGGCGCGTATCCGAGAAAGGAGTATCTGCCCCACTGCTGTTTATCCTCCGCGCTCTCCAGCAGATAGCAGTGTCTGCTGGCTGCCCTTAAGGTGCGCATGACCTCGATAGGGGTAAACGCATCCGCGTAGAGCTCCCGGCTGATGGGGACTCGGCGGTATTCCCCGCTTTTGGCGTACTGCTTAATCATATCCAGTGTGTGTTCCATGAAAATGCCTCCTTCCCTGGTTGGTGAATTTGTGTCTGAAACTGTCGGTTCTGCGAGGAAATTTCCTGTAGAACAAAAAAAGTCCCTGACAGAATCATCTTCTGTCAAGGACGGTAAAATCAAATTTTCCGCGGTGCCACCTTGATTCACGTAAACATATCGTTTCCGCGCGCTCTGCGAGATACCAACATATCTCCGGCAACTGACGTATGCCCACACGTCGCAGAATACTCAGGCAAAAGCCCTTTGACTGCGCCCTCCGCGGTCCATTTAGCAGACTGCATTTCCACCCGGCTCTCACCTTCCCGGACTCTCTGTGCGCGCATGACTGCTTTTATCTCCGCTTCATCGGTTTAAAGCAATATCAAATTAAAATTTATAAAGCAATGTTACCACTCAAAATGTTGGCTGTCAATAAAAAAATATGCGGGAAGGGAAAAATGGGTTACAGTTCAGCCATACAGTGTACAGGAAGCAAACATGCTTGCATGTTTTTGCGAGTGGACATCTGTATGAGGTGAGCGCCTGTTCATGAGTAAAACAGCGGCGGTAGCCGCAGTTAGCACGCAGTGCGGTTTTACGAATGGCGCGGGCTGAACTGTTACGAAAAGGATGACATCAACACACAACAACAGGTTGTGAAATACATCATGAGAGTATATAATGATATTGAATAAAAGTGGTAATTATGTCAAAAATATTCAATATAGGTGGGGTGCTGTGAATAGTAACAATGCAGGAGGGCGATATGGAAATAAAACGGGATAAATATTTACAGGATTTGATTGACCGGATGCATAATCGCCTGATTAAAGTAGTAACTGGTATCAGGAGGTCGGGAAAATCCTATCTGATTTTTCACATTTTTCAAAAATATCTGCTGGAACAGGGAACTCCGCAGTCTCATATCATCAGTATTGAGCTCGACCAAAGGAAACACAGAAAATATCGGAATCCGGATGTGATTTTGGAATATATTGAATCATGCATAGAGGATGATGAGCCATATTATATTCTTTTGGATGAGATTCAGCTTTTAAGCGAATTTGAAGAGGTACTGAATTCTCTGCTGCATATTGACAATGCGGATGTGTATGTAACCGGAAGTAATTCCCGGTTTTTATCGAAGGATGTAATTACGGAATTCCGGGGGCGGGGTGACGAGATTCATATCTTTCCCCTGACGTTCCGCGAATTTATGCAGGTATATGAGGGGGATATATATCACGGATGGGCGGATTATATGCTGTACGGCGGTCTTCCCCTTGTGTCCATGATGAAGACAGAGGAACAGAAGATTTCTTATCTGACCCGGCTGTTTGAGGAGACATATCTGAAAGATATCATAGAGCGGCATCGCATCGAAAAGACACAGGAACTGGAAGATTTAGTCAATGTCCTTGCTTCTGCTGTCGGTTCTCTTACGAATGTTCCGAAGATTGAGGCAACATTTAAGAGCGTGCTTAAATCCAAGATAAGTGGAAATACCATCCGCCAATATATCGAGTATTTGGAAGATGCTTTTATCATCCATAAAGCAAACCGTTATAATGTGAAAGGAAGAAAATATATTGGGACACCCATGAAGTATTATTTTGAAGACGTGGGACTTAGAAACGCCAGACTCGGATTTCGCCAGGTGGAAGAGAATCATCTTATGGAAAATGTTATTTATAATGAACTTCGCAGCCGGGGGTATTCCGTAGATGTGGGACTGGTAGAAAAGAGGGGACTGAATTTAGCGGGAAAGTCGGAAAGAAAACAGTTGGAGATAGATTTTGTGGCAAATCGGGGAAGCCAGAGATACTACATTCAGTCCGCTTTCTCCATGCCGACAGAGGAAAAACAAAGGCAGGAGAAAATGTCTTTGCTCCAGGTAAAAGATTCTTTTAAGAAAATGATTCTGGTGAAAGATGTAATGAATGTAATGCGGGATGAAAACGGAATCACAACGATGAGTGTATATGATTTTCTGCTGAAGGAAGATAGTCTTGAGATGTAGGCAGAAATTTGCGGATAAATCTAAAAAGAGCATTGCCGCAGGTACAGAGGCGGCGGAATGGAGAGCTTTATGATATATACATTATGGCAGTGGCTGCTGTTTTTCTATATTTACAGTTTCATAGGTTGGATTTGGGAGTGCTGTTATGTGTCAGTGCAGAAACACCGCTGGGTAAACCGGGGATTTTTAAATGGTCCGTTCCTGCCAATCTATGGATGTGGAGCGCTTGCAGTCCTTATCAGCACGATTCCGGTCAGAGATAATGTGGTGCTTATTTTTGTTTTCGGTATGACGGGGGCAACGGTTCTGGAGTATTTTACCGGCTGGGGCATGGAGAAGCTTTTCAAGGTGAAATACTGGGACTACAGCAGGCAGCCTTTTAACCTCAACGGATATATCTGCCCCATGGCGTCCATTGGATGGGGGCTGTTTTCCGTGGCGATGATAAAGGGAATCCACATTCCGGTGGAATATGCAGTGCTCGCCCTGCACCCGGTGGCAGGAGAAGGCGCGGCGTTTATATTTACGGCGTATATGGGCGTAGATACGGCGTTTTCTTTCCGTGCTGCTATGGATATGCGGGATATACTGGAAAAACTGCAGGAGAGCAAGGACTATATCCGCAGAATGCAGAAACGTCTGGATGTGCTTTCCGCGGTTGCGGCGGATGAATACCAGCAGTACCTTGTACAGAGAGAAGAGAAGAAATCAAACAGACGGGAGCGTTTCGCCGAGAATCTGGCAGCATTGAGAGAGGCGAAGGAGCGCCTTTTGGAAGAACTGTGGAGCAAGACAGAGACAATGAAAGAAGCGGGAGCCGGTCTCCCGGATTTGCAGGAGCTTAGAGACGGAATCCGCGCTGAGAGGCTCAGGATGAGCGAGAGAGGGACAAAAGAATTTAAGCGGATTGCAAAGGTTTTAAGAAGGAACCCGAAGGCAATCTCCAAAAAATATCAGGAAGTACTGGATGACATCAAAAAACTTTTGTAGAGTTTTTTAGCTGGCTGAATTTGCGGCGAATGAAACGGACAAAGGTTTCCTCGCTGCGGGTGAGATGGTTATTGTACTCCAGCCCGTAAGTATAGGAGATACCCGGGAGAAGTTCTCTAAGCACAAGGGTATCCTTAAGCTGTAGGCCATAAAACCTGATATTTTATATAGAGTTGCACATATGATAAAATAATGATAAAATTAAGATAATATATAGAAGAAAGGAGCGAAATAAGATGATACAGATTAGACCTGTTTCAGACTTAAGAAATAAGTTTCCTGAGATTGAGATGCTCGTCAATGAGGGACAACCTGTATATTTGACCAAAAATGGATATGGAGCAATGGTGGTGTTAAGTCTGCAAGAATATGCGAGTCTCGTAGATAATGTAGAAATGAAACTGGATGAAGCAGACAGGGTGGCGGAAACGACCGAAGAAAGATTAAGCCATGAGAATGTGTTCCGAAATGTGAGGAGTGTAGTTCATAATGAATAGAAAATACAAACTTCGGTATTTGCCACTGTTTGAACAGGATATTGTGCAGACCGTGAGTTACATTACCAATGTGCTGAAAAATCCAGATGCGGCAGAGAAACTTATAAATGATGTAGAGACAGCAATACTGGAACGATTGAACAATCCATTGGCATTTGAACCATACCCGTCTGTGAAAAAAAGAAAATATCCTTATTATCGAATTTATATAAGAAATTATGTGATTTATTATGTGGTTATCGGAGATGTGATGGAAGTGCGTAGATTTCTTTATGGTGCGAGAGATACAGAGAAATATTTATAAAAATGAAAGATGTGGTTATATTGTATGCGGACAATATAGCCATTTTTCATGTTTAGGAGGAAAAGTTTTGTGAATACAAAAGAGAAAATGCAATGCAATGATAAAAGATATAATATTATCTGGAATGTAAAAGGAATTATTTCTACAGCTTTAACAACAATAGCCATCATATATTTTCTTACTGTTGGAGAAAACAAATTTATAAGAATATTAAAGGATAATTTCCTTATAGTTATATTAGTGCTCTATATAATGCTCATGTACATAGTGAATTGCTTTAGAAGTGAAAGGTTGAGTCAATTCATAGATAAAGTTCAAAAAAAGGGTACAATCAATACCCTTTTGACATCAATCGTATTAGTGTCAATGGTAACAACTTCTATGACTGTTCAGTCAAATGAAATAGCAAAGCAACAGGTTGAAATAGAAGATAGAGAAACAGCCCCTTTATTGAGTATTAAGCCTTACAGAGATGGATATGAAATTGTAAATGAAAAAGGGATGGCGTCATATGTGACATTTAATAGTTATGAAAGGTACAATTTCCAGTATAAAGGAGAAGCATATGAAATTAGTCTAGTTGCAATCTATCGTGAACAAAATAATCAATATAATCTTAACAGTGATAACAGTAGACTGATATTTGAACCTAAGACAGCAGTATTTAATAAAGATATTGCTTTTGAAAATTTAAAAAATTATGTATCTGAAAAAACAGGTGAAGACATCGTTGTGTCTAATACACGAGAACTAGAGCTTGGTTTTTATGACTATCTGAATCAAGAACACAGGTTTTATTATAATGAATATGAAGAAAAGATAAGTTTAATCAGTACTGATAGAAACACTGTGCCGACAAATAATATAACCGTTGCGATTTGGAATGTAGAACAATTAGAGGCGCAAATTAAATATGCGATAGATTATTTAATTCAATCATGAAAAGTATTCATGGATAAAGCATACCCTAAAGGGCACACCGTAACCCCATTCCCTCCGGGATGGCGGGTTTCGCACTATAAAGTATAGAAAATAAATTATATTCTATTCTGCGCTGGTGAAAATATAAAAATCCCCGAATCTGTCCCGTATAAAGAATGACTTTTCCTTTCCTTGCATACATTGTAAAAACAATGTTTTCAGGGGGATTTTTTTGAAAGATTATATTGAGGAAAGAGCCGTGGAGATTGCAAATTATATTATAGAAAACAGCGCAACCGTGAGGCAGACAGCTAAGAAATTTGGAATTTCCAAGTCTACGGTACATAAAGATGTGACAGAACGTCTTCTTCTGATAAATCCGTCGCTGGCGGGGGAAGCGAGGAAGATTCTGGATACCAACAAATCAGAGCGCCATATACGGGGCGGACTTGCTACGAGAGAGAAATACCTCCATCAGCATGGATAAAAAGAGTGAAAAGCAGGAGTAAGCGAGTCTTGAATTAAGATACGGCTGCTCCTGCTTTTCAAGTGCAATTCCGCAGGAGTTTGTTTTTTGGCATGTGAGGTATGCTTTTTGTTACAGTCTGCTCCAATTACTCCGTTAAAATATACAGGTAATATGTTAAAATAGAATGAGTGTATATATCAGACACTAGAAGACTTCCGCCTCCGGGCGGCGGGTCCTGAATTGGAGAAGAGTATGAGATTATTAAAGCTGGTTATCGTGGATGACGAACCGATTTTGCTGCAGGGACTTTTAAATACTTATGACTGGGAGGACATGGGCTTCGAGGTTGCGGGATTCGCGCAAAGCGGAGAGCAGGCGATTGAGGTCATCAAAGAAGTGAAGCCGCACGTAGTGCTGACAGATATCAGGATGAAGCAGATTACAGGACTTATGGTCATGGAAGAGATTCAGAAGACCGATTTGGAGTGCCTGTTTATTGTGCTGAGTGCGTACAGGGAGTTTGACTATGCGCAGCAGGCGTGTGACTTGGGAGCGTACGCTTATCTGCTTAAGCCCATTGAGGATGACAAGCTTAAGGAGACGATGCAGGGAGCTTATCAGACCTGCATGGAGCGTATGGAGAGTGAAGAAAAATATGAGAGCTGGGAGAAACTGCTGGTAAAAGACAGCGACAGCTTTGTGCAGGTGGTAGTCCAGAAATATGTACAGAACCGGATTCCGGAAGAGAAGGTAGAGGAAGTGTTCCATACATTCGGGGACATGCCGGGAAATGAAGACAGGTTTATCACGGTGTACGTAGGTATTGACCTGGCGTACAAGATTACCAACTCTCTGGATTACGAGGCTTCCCGGTTTGCCCTTATGAAAAAGCTGGAAGAGGTGGTAGGCAGGGAGTTCTTCTGCTGGCGGATAGAGGAGGAAGAGTCGGGGAGCGCATTTATCATCCGCACACAAGACAAGGAGGCTGTCAGAAAATTAAAGCAGCTTTTGGAGCATGTGAAAAAGGATGAGAAGAGCCCGGTGGTGGCAGCTATTTCCAAACCGTACAAGAAGATTGACGGTATCAAGCGGAGCTACATGGAAGCACGCCGCCTGTTCGGGGTGGCGAGTATATCCGGGGCAAGCGCGTTTACGGCTTCGGGGGAGACGGAAATACCGCCGGCGGAAGAGTCCGGCGCGGATATGGACAACATCATTGTGAACGCAGTGCGCAGGAACAGCACAAAAGAATTAAAGGAGGCTTTCATCCAGCTCATTTACAACCTCCCGGACAAAGAGGAGGAGCAGTGCAGATATCTGCACCGCGCTATGCTCAAGGTGGAATTTATGCTGAGGGATTCCTATGGGCTGACGGAGGAGATTCAGGACAAGTTCCGCGGATATTATTATAATCTGGAAAATCTGAGTGCCGCGAAGTCAGTGGATGTGTGCTATAAAATTCTGTGCAACGCCATTGAGACGAGGGAGAAAGAAACGGAGAAGGATGAGACAGGCTATTTTAAGGAGTATATGTCAGAGTCGGTGGCTTACATAGAAGAACATCTGCAGGATGAAAACTTGTCGATTGTGTCTGTGGCAGCACATATTTATCTGAATCCGGTCTATTTCGGGAGAGTTTTTAAAAATACATTTCACATGACTTTTAAAAAATATCTGATGCAGCAGAGGATGGAAAAGGCGAAAGCATTGTTGGAGTCAGGACAGGGGAGCATCGCGGATATCTGCGATGCGGTGGGAATCCACAATCCCTCCTATTTCTCTCATCTGTTTAAGCAGTATACAGGAAAACTGCCAAGCGATTACAGAAAAGAATATGAAGGGTAACAGCACCCTCTCTTTACAAGGCACACACGTCTCAAAATTTACTCGTTATCGAGCGTGTATGCGCTTGTACAGAGAGGGTATCGTAAAAGGTACAAAAAATGACGAAAAACGGTAAAAAGAGGTCGGGTATACAGCGCAGATATTTAAAATATACGGGCGTCCTTCTGGGGCTCGCCCTCCTTCTGTCAAGCCTGGGCGTTGTCATAAGTGTGCGGGACAGACTGACACGCTCTACAGTTGACAAATACGAGTTTATGACAGAGCGGATGGGGATTGCCCTGGAAAATACCTTTCGCAAGACAGACGAGGCGACCGCGGAATGTATTTTGTACGAGGAGGTACAGCAGAGTCTGCAGACGCAGGGATTGGAAGATTTCAGGCACATTGCCCTGAGCAAGTATTTTGCCTATCTTGACTTAGATTATGTGGCGGATTACTGTTATGTGGACAATAAGGGAAATGTATACAGCAAGTCTTATTCCGATGTGTCCTATGAGACGATAAAAGAAAGCGGATTTGAAAAATATCTGGAAGAGGGCTATGCCAAGACAGAGTGGTTCTGGACGAAGGACACACTGTTTGGAACCGGAGATGACGCGCTGTTTATCGGACGTTATGTGAGAAGTCTGGAGTACGCCCATGAGCCGGGGATGTTGTTTTTTAAAATGGAGGACGGATTCCTTAAGGAAATCGCGGGCATGAGCCCGGAGCTCTCCGATGAGGCGGCGGTGGGTATCATAGACGGGGAAGGTCAAATTTGCCTGTCTTATGCGCCGGAAGACTTTGAGAAGGGGGAGAGCGTGCCGGACGATATTTCGTGGCGAGTGGCGCAGAAGCAGGCGGCGGGGATGGTGCTTGCAGGGGAAAAGGTAAAAGGCGGAGTTTTGTCCGCGTACCGGGACGAAAACAGTGGTCTGACGGTCTTTTCCTTTGTGCCTGACCGGGTCCTCAATCAGGGGATTGTGCCGATTTTTCTCGTGCTGGCGGGAATCTATCTGTTTGTGGCAGTTGTGGCGGTGGTCTTGAGTATTTATTTCTCCCGCAGATTTACAAGCCCCATAGAGACCATCAGGGAGGCGATGACGGGGTTCAACGGAACAAACTTTGACCGGACCATTGATTTGCACACAAATACAGAACTGGATGAGATTGGACACTCCTACAATGAGATGCTTAAGAACATCGAGCGGCTGCTGAATGAAATCAAGGACCAAGAAAAGGAACTGCGGACGACAGAGCTCAATATGCTTATCAGTCAGATTAATCCACATTTTCTCTACAATACGCTGGATACCATTTATATGCTCGCCCGTATCAACGGGGAGGAAACGACCATGCGCATGATTCAGGCTCTTTCGAAATATTTGCGTCTGTGTCTGAGCAAAGGCAGCGACATCGTGACAGTGGAGGAGGAACTGGAAAACGCCAAAAGCTATATGGAGATTCAGCAGATTCGCAATGAAAATCTTTTTACCTATGAGATAGACTGTAAGGTGGATGCGGCAGGCACCAGCGTTCTCAAACTGATTTTGCAGCCCCTTGTGGAAAATGCGGTCAAATACGGATTTCAGGATATCTTTGAGGGCGGCAGAATCTTCATTTCAGTGACAGAAGAAGCAGGAGACTTATATTTGCGTGTGTTCAACAACGGCACGCCGATGCAGGAAGAAATGGTGAAGAAAATCAATGGGATGAACGATGTTCCGGTCTCAGCATTGAAAGAGTATTTCCCGGATAAAAAGCACGGGTATGGTGTGGTCAATGTCCTCACCAGGCTGCGCCTGAAATACGGAGATGGGGCGTCATTTACCTGTGAGGCGGATAAAGAGGGGACGACGTGCACGATAAAGATTCCCGGAAGGAGTGGGCGCAATGATGATAAAGGACAGGCATAAACGAAGAGCGGGAAAAACGGGGGCAGGAAACTTGCAGGGGCGAAACATGCAGGCGGGGAAAATAAGGATAGGAAAACTTAAGGCGAGGAAACTGCAGGCTGCCGCAGCCGCCCTGTTCCTGGCGCTGACAGCGGCGGGCTGTGCAGAGAGGACAGTGCAAACGGAAAGCGGCAGCGATGAGATATCCATACCTATCGTTCTCATCGTGGACTCTTCGTCCGGAATCCGCAACGAGGAAGATGTCATCAACGCCTTCAATCAAAAGTATGATGGTACATGGCAGGCAGATGTGGAATGGGTTATGGAGACGGAGGAGGAATACCGCCAGAATCTGAAGAGGCAGAATGTGACAGACACGCTTCCGGCAGTCATCACAGATGTGAGGATGCTCCCTTCTTTTTACTATATGATGATACAGGACGGCAGACTGGAGGAGCTTACGGACTATATTTACGGGGACGAAGAGTGGATGGATATGATAGAGCCCGCTGTACTTGAGTCGTGCAGCGAGGAGGACGGCAGCATCTATTTAAGCCCCATCAGCACGGCGGCATTTTCCTGTTCGGGCATGTTCTGGAATGAAGAGCTGTTCGCCCAGGCGGGAATCGAAACATTCCCGGAGACGTGGGAAGAGTTCTGGAACTGCTGTGAGCGGCTTGAAAATGCGGGTATCACGCCTTTAGCGCTGCACACGGAGGGGACAGCGTGGGCTCCTATGCTGATTGCCACGGCGGAGGCGGCTTCCACGGAGGAAGGCGCGGAATTTATGGAAGAATTTTATCCGGACACCTATCAGAATGAGAGCGGGCTGCGCATCGCGCAGACTCTGCAGAGATTATTTTCCTATACAACGGACAATGCGCTCTATGTGGATTTCGATGTTGCCTATGAGAATTTCTTTTCCGGGCAGGCGGCGATGATTCCCAACGGTTACTGGATGATGGACCAGATTCCCGAGGACTTTCAGGAGAAAGTGCGGTTCTCTGCATTCCCGGAGAATAAGCTGATTTCCTCTCCGGAGACATTCGGCTGGGCGATGGTGTCCAGCTACAGCGACGATGTAAAGGAAGGCGCGGCGGCGCTTCTGAAGCTGCGCACCCAGATGAATATGGAACAGAGGGAGGAACTGTTTGAAAAAGACCCGGAGGAAATGATTCCGGCAGAGCGGGATTACATAGCCGCTTACAGGCAGAATCCGCAGCTTGTCCCCAATTACCAGGTGAAGTGGAATACCATTTTGCAGGAGGAGACATTGGGGGAGATACTGCCGGATTTGGCACAGGGTAAGATGAGTGTGGAGGAATTTACCGTCAGGGAAGATGAGAGCATACAGGAGTTTTTAGAGGAACAGTAAGGGATGTATGATTTTTGGCAGTCATGGTTTTTTAATTGTTATCAGATAAAAGACCATGACTGTTATAATTTCCTCATAAACAAAGAAAACAGAGGTTTTCAGAAAGGTGAGGAACAAGATGAAAAAGAAAAAAGTATTATCGGTGGTACTTGCCGCGACAATGGTAGCGGGACTGGCAGCAGGATGCGGAAGCAGTTCTGATTCAGGAAGCAAAGCTTCATCAGACGCGAAAGGAAAAGTATATTATCTGAACTTTAAACCGGAGGCAGATGAATACTGGCAGGAACTGGCTGAAACTTATACAGATGAGACCGGCGTGCCGGTGACAGTTCTGACAGCCGCTTCCGGAGAATATGAGAAGACATTGAAATCTGAGATGGCAAAGACAGACGCGCCGACCTTATTCCAGGTAAACGGTCCGGTGGGACTGGCAAGCTGGACAGATTACTGCTATGACCTGTCCGGTTCTGACATCGCGGGAGAGCTGACGGACGACAGTTTCGCCCTGATGGATGGGGACAAGATGGCAGGTATCGCGTATGTCATTGAGAACTACGGTATCATCTATAACAAGGCGCTTCTGAAAGAGGCAGGATATACCGCGGATGACATCACAGATTTTGACAGCTTCAAAGAGGTTGTGGAAGATATCACAGACAGAAAGGATGAGCTTGGATTCTCCGCGTTTACATCCGCAGGTATGGACGGCTCTTCTGACTGGAGATTCAAGACACACCTTGCAAACCTTCCAATCTACTATGAATATCAGGCAGATGGAATCAATAATACAGACGCAATCAAGGGAACATATCTTGACAACTACCGTCAGGTTTGGGATTTGTACATCAACAATGCGACCTGTGAACCGACAGAGATTTCCACAAAGACAGCGGATGACGCTACAGCAGATTTCGTGACAGAGGAAGCGGTATTCTATCAGAACGGAACATGGGAGTACAACAATATCGCGGATGTCGGCGATGAGAATCTGGGTATCCTGCCTATCTACATCGGTGTGGAAGGTGAGGAAAATCAGGGCGTGTGCACAGGAACAGAGAACTACTGGTGTGTAAACGCCAAGGCTTCAGAGGATGATATTCAGGCGACACTGGACTTCATGAACTGGTGTGTAACTTCCGATGAAGGTGTAGAGGCAATGTGCAAGGAAATGGGATTTGTCATTCCTTTCTCCTCCAATCTGGAATCTGAAAATGTCCTTGTAAATGAGGCAAACAAGTATCTGGAAGAAGGGAAGACTCCTGTAACATGGGCATTCTCAACTATGCCTTCCGAAGAATGGAAGAACGGCGTAGGCTCTGCACTTACCGCATATGCGGCAGACCAGACAGACGAGAACTGGGATAAAGTTGTGAGCGCGTTCGTTGACGGATGGGCAACAGAGGCAGCGGCAGCGAAATAGAGGCACCAAAGAGGGTAGAGACGTTAAAGAGCGGCGGGCAGAGTGAACTGAACGCCGCTCTTTCAGAAAGAGGGTAATGAAATGGAAAAAGCGATTCGGCGCTACATGCCGATTTTTGTACTTCCTACATTCTGCGCATTTATTTTGGGCTTTATTATTCCGTTTATTATGGGAATATGGCTGTCCTTCTGTAAATTTACCACAGTCACGGATGCAAAGTTTGTGGGAATCTCGAATTATGTAGATGCACTGAAAGATACCGTATTCAGACATTCCTTCTGGTTTACGGCACTGTTTGCTGTGGTGTCACTTGTGGTCATCAATGTGATTGCGTTCGCGCTCGCCATGGCACTGACACAGAAGATGCGCGGAACTAATATTTTCCGAACCATCTTCTTTATGCCGAACCTGATTGGCGGTATCGTACTGGGCTATATCTGGCAGTTGATTTTCAACGGCGTATTGGCGAAATACAGTACAGCGCTCAGTCTCAATGAGTGGTACGGGTTCTGGGGATTGATTATCCTGGTGAGCTGGCAGCAGATTGGATATATGATGATTATTTATATCGCCGGACTCCAGTCCATACCGGGGGACGTGATGGAGGCAGCCCAGATTGACGGAGCTTCCGGAATCCAGCGGCTTTTCAAGGTGACGATTCCCATGATGATGCCGTCCATCACGATATGTATGTTCCTGTCCATCACGAATGGATTTAAGCTGTTCGACCAGAACCTGTCTCTGACAGCAGGAGAGCCTTCGAAGATGTCAGAGTTGATGGCGCTCAATATCTTTAATACATTCTATGGGCGTACCGGATGGGAAGGTGTTGGTCAGGCGAAGGCAGTCATTTTCTTCGTTATCGTGGTCGCTATTGGCATGATACAGCTTCGGGCGACACGCTCAAAGGAGGTGCAGCAGTAAATGAAAAAGAAACAGGGACTGAGTATGATTGGCACAGTTGTGTTTACCATTCTGGGACTGGTATATATCGCGCCCATACTGATTGTACTTATGAACTCCTTTAAGAAAAAAGTGTATATCAATAAAGAGCCGTTTACGCTGCCCACAGAGAAGACTTGGAACAGCATAGAGAACTATCTGACGGCAATTGACAAATATGAGCTGCTCAGCGCGGTGGGATGGACCGTGTTCATCACAGTCGGCTCTGTACTGGTCATTCTCGTATGTACCTCCATGTGTGCATGGTATATTACAAGAGTAAAGACAAAATTTACAAAGGCACTGTATCTGCTGTGCGTATTCTCCATGGTTGTACCGTTCCAGATGGTAATGTTCACCCTTTCCCTGGTGGCGGACCGCACAAGGCTCAACACACCTTGGGGAATCATCATCATATACCTGGGATTCGGAGCAGGTCTGGCGGTGTTTATGTTCTGCGGATTTGTGAAATCCATACCGTTGGAAATCGAGGAGGCGGCAATGATAGACGGCTGTACGCCGCTGCGCACCTTTTTCAACGTGGTGCTCCCCATCATGAAGCCGACTTACATTTCCGTGGGAATCCTGGAGACCATGTGGATTTGGAACGATTTCCTGCTTCCGTACCTTGTGCTGGATTTGAATAAATATAAGACAATTTCCATCGCAATCCAGTATATGAAGGGAAGCTACGGGCGCGTGGATATGGGTGCAATTATGGCGGCATTGATTTTGGCGGTCATACCGGTCATCATATTCTACCTGTCCTGCCAGAAACATATCATCAAAGGCGTGGCGGCAGGCGCGGTAAAAGGATAATAAATGAGTCACAGCGGAGGCTGTGGCTTATTTTATTTTCAGAGGAAAGTCCTTTGGACTGTCCTATAGAATAAAAAACCTCCGGTATTGTCACGAAAGGAGTGATTTTCCGATAGATTGCATGCTATAATAAACGCAGGCAAAAAATAGTTTGAAAATCCGCGTTCTGCGTTACAGAAGAAATGAAGAGGCGCAGAACCGGATTCCAAAAAGGTGAAAGAGGAAACATGATAACGAGAGCAGTTAAGAGAGACAGAACATTAAGACAGAGACTGATTCGGGGATTTGCGCTGGCGGCTTTGATTCCTGTTTTGATATTTGCCCTTTTTTCTCAGATAAATTTCTGGATGGGAATGAGGGAAAATGTAGAGCAGCAGATAGAAAGCAATCTGCTCAGTTCGAATCAGTGCTTTGATATGACAGTGGACAAGTACCGTACACTTCTCTATGATTTCTGTACAGATGAAGGTGTCATCATGATATTGGACAGAATCGAATCCCAGGGTATGCTCTCTGATGAAGATAAAGCAGCTATCCGCAGGCAAATGAGCCATATCTGCAACAGCAATTCCGGGATTGAGGGAGTGACAGTGCGCCTGCCGGACGGCACCATCCTTTTCTATGACCGTCTGAATATATCCTCCGTTGACAGTACGTGGGCAGGGGCTGTGGATATTCCAGAATACGGAGAGGGGGAAATCTGTCAGGGGCTGACAGCTCCCGTGGAGACAAACGGGCAGGAGATTTATCTGTTTCAGATATCGAGAGATTTCATAGATGAAAGGGATATCAACAGAAATCTGGGAACCGTGGTCTTTAGTATCAATGAACAGATTATTCAGGAAGCACTGTCAGCGGGAATCAATACGGAAAGCTATCTGCTGGATGGGGAGACGGTTATCAGCGCGTCAGATACGTCTCTGATAGGTAAGGACTTGTCAGAGGTGTCGGACAACAAAAACTACAGATATACCGGGGCAGAAAATGAGATGACCGGATTTACGATTTTAAATGTACAGCCGCTTTCTGTCTATCATCAAATGCTTGATAAACAATTGCTGCTTCTGATTCTAGTGTCGATTGCCGCTATTTCTACCATGGTTTTACTGATTTACAGACTGACCAGACCATACAGCAGAGTGGTGGAGGAATGTCTTACTGTTATGACGAATGTGGAAAATGGAGATTTCTCCGTGAAAATCAGGGAAGATGAGAAAATGCCGGAGGAGATTCAAAAGATTGAGCGCGGATTTAATGAGATGCTCTCCCACATTGAGACGCTGATGGAGCAGGTAAAGCAGGCGGTCGTGGAACAGAAAAACGCTGAACTCTACGCATTGGAGGCACAGATAGACCCTCATTTTCTCTATAATACACTGGATACTATCAACTGGAAGGCGATTGAGAATGAACAGTATGAAATCAGCGAGATGGTGGGCGCTCTGGCTGACATCCTTAGGTATACCGTGTATAACATGGGAGAAAAGACCACAATTCAGCAGGAACTGAGCTGGCTGAAGGAATACATCCTTCTCCAGGATGCGAAGAAGGGCAGAAAAATAGATGTGAGGATACAGGTGCCGGACAGGCTACTCGGATACAAAATCCATAAGCTATTGCTGCAGCCGCTGGTGGAAAATGCCATCCGGCATGGATTTACGGGAGAGGAAGAACAGGATGTCCTCTTGATTCAAATCAAAGAGTCGGAAGACCAGCTCCACATTATGATAGGAAACAGCGGCAGGCATATCCCGCCGGAGAAACTTGCAGAGCTCAATGATGAAAAGACCGAGCTGGACGGGCATATGGGAGTTGGAAATGTGAGGAAGCGTCTGAAGCTTTATTATGGAGGACAGGCGACGCTCTATTTTGAGAGTGAAAAGGACAGTTTCACAAAGGTGCATCTGTTCATTCCGGGGAAGGAGGAAGAAACATGCGAATCGCAGTCATAGAGGACGAGGCGCCCATCCGGGAAGGGATGGCGAAGATACTCGCCAGGATTAATCCCGACTATGAAGTGGTCGGCACGGCAAAGGACGGCAGAGAAGGGTATGACTTAATTAAAAAGGAATGTCCCGACCTGGTGATACTGGATATCCAGATGCCCGGGATGAACGGACTTCAGATGCTGGAGAAACTGCGCCGGGAGAAAATAGACTGCCGGGTGCTGGTGCTCACTGCGTACTCTGACTTTAATTACGCAAAGCAGGCAATTGAGCTGGGAATTGAAAACTATCTGTTAAAACCCATCAAGATTGCGGAGTTGAGGAATGCCTTGTCTCTGATTGAAGAGAAACGTTCCCGTGAGCAGAGCAAGGAGTCCGCCTTCTCTCTGGATAACATTTTCATGGGCTGCCTCAATGGACAGCTCCACCCGGATGAGAAATTTCACGAGATGACAAAGGAAAAATACGGGTTTACCGTGGAGGATAAGGCACAGCTTTTTATTGTCTGGATGGGAGACCGGTACAATGACTGCAAGCAGGAGGTAAGGGCACAGTTAGAAAGGGTGGGGGAACATGCACTGGATTTTTCTGTACATATCATAGAATCGGATGCCTGGTCTTTGCTTATCATGGTGCTGTACCGTATCACAGACGGAAAATCCAGGTTCGAGTATTTCCAGAAATCCGTTGTCCCGATGCTGTGTGTCTCTCTGAAATGCCCGGTTATCTGTATCTGGCGTGAGGCAGAGCATCTGGTGGAGGCGGTGGAAGTGCTCAAAGACATACAGAATGACAGGGAGTGGAACCTTCTGTTTGACCGCGGGGTTCTGATACGCAAGGAAGACATTGAATCTATCCGCCCGGTTCCTCTGAAATACCCGATTGAACTGGAAGAGCAGGCGAGGCAGGCAGTCCTTAGCGCTGATACGAAGAAGCTGGCAAACTGCTATTATAAACTGTATGACTATTTTCAGGGAGAACCCCATGAACCCAGAGAAATCAAGGAGACGCTCATCCGGTATAATCTCTCGGTGGTGAACGCCTATAAGACCATCAGAGAACTTGAGTCGGAGCTGGAGATTCAGGAAATCATGCAGACCATCGCCGCGGCGATAAGCTGGGGACAGATACGGAGCGCTATGGAGAACTTCTTTAAGCTCCTGCCGTTTAGAACAGATGAGGAAGAGGAGGACGCACAGACCAGTGTGCTCGTGCGCAAGGCAAAGAAACTTTTAAGACGCTATTATGACCAAGGAATCACCCTGGAGGAGATTGCCAACCGCCTTTTCGTGACCGAAGAATATTTAAGCAAACAGTTTAAAAAAGAGACCGGGGCGAGCTTCAGCGAGACAGTGCGCAGATACCGCATTGAAAAGGTCAAAGAGCTGCTTTTGAATACACATTTGAAATTAAACCAGATTGCGGAGCTCTCAGGATACTCGGACCCGAAGTACATGAGTAAGGTATTTAAAGAGGAAGTGGGGGTGCTTCCCAACGAATTTCGGAAGTCAGTCCATTAAATTATTCCCCCTTTTTTAGAAATTTCTCCCTTTTTATTTCCAAAATTTGTGATATGATGCCAATAACTTCGAGAGGAAAGCTTGCGTAATACTATATCAGAGGGAGATGACTCCCGCGCCAAGACTCGCGGGCGAGTCTTGAAGAAGTTAAAAAGAGGAGAGATGAATCATGAGTGAAATGAAAATTACATTTAAAAATCCGGAGGAAATTCTTGATTTTGTAAACACAGTTTCCAAATATGATTTCGACATGGACTTAAGGAAAGGTAGAATCGTGGTAGATGCGAAATCCCTGTTAGGCATCATGCACCTTGGTATTAACAATATAATTGAGCTGCAGGTATATGGAGAGAACTGTGAGGAACTGAAACAGGAAATTTCCAGATATGCGGCATAGCATTGCAAAGTAAGGCTTGTACAAAAAGGCTTCCCGGCGTATGATAAACGTTGGGGAGTTTTTTATTGTATAGGAAATTATTCCGAATTTCCTATACAATAAAAAGCCCTCCGGGTGGGGCGCAAAATGTCCGGGGGACATTTGTTCTGCGCCGACCGAAGTGGAACGAAGAGCACACGAGCGCATGAGGTAACATGTCGCTAAAGCGATTGCGCAGGCAGGGGCGCAGAATCAAAAGGATAAAGAGAGAAGGAAAAATGATGAGGAAGAATCAAATTGATAAGTCAAAGCTGCTGTTTGATAATAAGGCGCTGACAGCGCTTATCATCCCGCTTATCATCGAACAGCTTCTGGCGGTGTTTGTGGGGATGGCGGATTCCATCATGGTTGCCAGCGTAGGGGAAGCGGCAGTATCAGGGGTTTCCCTGGTGGACAACATTATGATATTGTTTATCAATGCGTTTGCGGCGCTGGCGACAGGCGGCGCGGTTATCGCCGGACAGTATCTGGGACAGAAAAATGAGAAGGAGTCCTGCAAGGCGGCGACACAGATGGTATGGTTTATCACAATCCTATCGCTGATTATCATGGCGGGAATTTATCTGGCGAAATGGTTTATCCTGCATGTGGTGTTCGGGCAGATTGATGCAGACGTGATGGGACACGCAAATACTTACCTGCTGATTGTTACGGCATCGATTCCATTTATCGCTCTCTATAATGGCGGAGCGGCAATTTTCCGCGTCATGGGCAACTCCAAAGTGTCCATGCAGGTATCTATCATCATGAATATCATCAATATCACGGGAAATGCCATTTTAATCTATGGATTTCACCGGGGGACAGAAGGGGTTGCTATCCCCACACTGGTGTCCAGAATCACGGCGACTGTACTTATCATTGCGCTGCTGGCACAGGAAAAGAGATTGATACATATAGAGAGAACGCTGCGCTACAGACCGGACTGGAGGATGATTCGCAGGATTCTGGGAATCGGGATTCCAAACGGTCTGGAGAACAGCATGTTTCAGTTAGGAAAAATTATCGTGCTGAGTCTGGTCTCCACATTTGGCACTTATGCGATTGCGGCAAACGCGGTCAGCAATGCGGTAGCGAATTTTCAAATCCTGCCGGGTATGGCAATCGGTCTTGCCATCACAGCGGTCATTGCGAGGTGCGTAGGGGCAGGAGATTACGAGCAGGCACAGTATTTTACAAAGAAATTAATCAAACTGACCTATGTGTGTATCTGGGCGGTGAATCTGATTATATTCTTACTGCTCCCGGTAATCCTGCACGCATATAACCTGTCGGATGTCACGGCAGAGATGACAAAGAAAATCCTGTATTTCCACAGCGTGAGCTGTATGATTATCTGGCCCATATCATTCTCCCTTCCCGCGACCTTACGCGCAGCGGGAGATGCGCAGGTTACGATGATTATCGCACTGCTTTCTATGTGGATTTTCCGTATCGCTTTCAGCTATGTGCTGGGAGGATACTTAGGACTTGGCGTATTCGGAGTCTGGGTCGCCATGGTCATAGACTGGTGCGTGCGCGCTCTGTTTATGAGCCTGCGGTATAAGAACGGAAAGTGGAAGCTGATTCGGAGTATATAGAAAATCGTAAAAAAGCAGTATCCGGGCGGCAAATGGGCGAGGCATTTAGAAAACGGCAGGATAAAGCATTTGAGAAATGGAAAGAAAGCTTGTAAAACCGCTTGGGCTCACTTATAATAAAGGAACAGGAGTCCTGTCAGTACACGAGAGCCAGGCAGAGATGACAGGGATATTTCCGTTGTAAACAAAAGAAAATATTGAGGATAACAGGAGGAAAGCCTTGAAGAATGAATTAGTGATTGTCCTTGATTTTGGCGGGCAGTATAATCAATTGGTCGCAAGACGTGTCAGGGAGTGCAATGTATATTGTGAAATCTACTCCTACAAGACAGACATCGAAACCATCAAAAAAATGAACCCAAAAGGTATCATCCTTACAGGAGGTCCGAACAGCTGCTACGAAGCAGATTCACCGACTTATACAGATGAACTGTTCAAGCTTGGGATTCCCGTGCTGGGACTGTGCTACGGCGCACAGCTTATGATGCATGTGCTGGGCGGCGAGGTGACCCGCGCGGATGTCAGAGAATATGGAAAGACAGAAGTACTCATCGATAAAACAGAGTCTAAAGTGTTTGAGGGAGTTTCCACTCCTACCGTCTGCTGGATGAGTCACTTCGATTATATCAAGCAAACCGCTCCGGGATTTGAGATTTCCGCCCACACAGCGGACTGTCCGGTGGCTGCGGCTGAAAACGAGGCGGAGAAGCTGTACGCAATCCAGTTCCACCCGGAGGTGCTTCACACCGCAGAAGGCACGAAAATGATTAATAATTTCGTGAAAAATGTGTGTGAATGTTCCGGAGACTGGAAGATGGACGCATTCGTAGAAAATTCAGTGAAAGAGATTCGCAAAAAAGTCGGTGACGGCAAAGTCCTGTGCGCCCTTTCCGGCGGCGTGGACTCATCCGTCGCGGCAGTCATGCTCTCCAAGGCAATTGGAAATCAACTGACCTGCGTGTTCGTAGACCATGGTCTTTTGCGAAAAAATGAAGGCGATGAGGTAGAGGCAGTGTTCGGACCTGATGGTCCCTATGACTTAAACTTCTTCCGCGTCAATGCGCAGGAGAGATTCTACAGCAAATTAAAAGGCGTGGAAGAACCGGAGCAGAAGAGAAAAATCATCGGTGAAGAGTTTATCCGCGTATTTGAGGAAGAGGCAAAGAAGATAGGGGCAGTCGATTTCCTTGTGCAGGGAACTATCTACCCCGATGTGGTAGAGAGCGGGCTGGGCGGAGAATCCGCTGTCATCAAATCTCACCACAACGTAGGCGGTCTGCCGGATTACGTAGATTTCAAAGAAATCATCGAACCGCTGCGTGACTTGTTCAAAGATGAAGTCCGCAAAGCAGGGCTGGAGATGGGTATTCCGGAATACCTCGTATTCCGTCAGCCGTTCCCAGGACCGGGACTCGGTATCCGCATCATCGGTGAAATCACCGCCGAGAAAGTTAAAATTGTTCAGGATGCGGATGCAATCTACAGAGAAGAGATTGCCAACGCCGGGCTGGACCGCAGCATCGGTCAGTATTTCGCAGGATTGACAAATATGAGAAGCGTCGGCGTCATGGGCGACGAGAGAACCTACGACTACGCAGTTGCCCTGCGGGCAGTGAATACCGTGGATTTCATGACCGCGGAGGCGGCGGAGATTCCCTTTGAAGTACTCAATAAAGTGATGAGCAGGATAATCAATGAAGTCCGGGGGGTTAATCGGGTTATGTACGATTTGACCAGTAAACCACCGGGGACGATAGAATTTGAATAGTCGGCGGTGGGCCAGAAAGCCTTTATTTACGGGCTTTTCCGGCACCGGTGCCTCTGGATTGCATTATCATTGCATTTTTACATTTGCCTGTGATAAGAAGCGGTGAACTGATTGTGTGTGTAATCAGCCACGCTTTCCGTAGCAGGTGTGAAGTTAATAACTCCGCCTAACATTTTAGCAACCTCAAAGTTGCTGTTAGGATATAGATGTCCATAGGTCCCTAAAGTCGTCTGGATTTTTTCGTGGCCGAGACGGTCTTTAATGATCAATGGATTCACCCCCATGCTGATTAAGAGTGCAACATGAGAATGACGTAAAGCATGGATTTTAATTCGGTGAACGCCGGCAAGCCCTGCCAGCTTTTCCAGGGCTCTTGGCAGGGTATGCTTGCTGGTGGGAATCCCATTGTAGCTTAGTACAAAGTTACAGTCTTTCAAAACTTTTTTCTGTACTTCTTTCCACTCTTTTAATTCCCTGATAGTATCATCATCAAGCACAACTGTTCGGACACTGGCAGATGTTTTGGGTTCCACAAATTTGTATTCCGTCATTGATTTGTAATACAGTGTTTTGGTTACACTGATTATTCCGCTTTCAAAATCAATGTCATCCCACTGTAATGCAGCAGCCTCTCCGATCCGCAGTCCTGTTGTGAACAGGAGCCAGAAGCAGATGAACAAATAATGTTCATAGTAGTCACCCTTGTATAAAAGAGAAATGACTTTCTGAAATTCATCCAGCGTCCAGAAATCTATCTTCACTTTTTTTGACTTAATATTGCCGACCATACGTGACGGATTTTTTGAAGCAAGACCAAGGATAATTGCACGGTCAAAAGCGAGCGACAACATGCCCTGGATAATCCGTACATAATTTGGACTGTACTCTTTTGCCAGCTTCAGCTGCCATGCCTGTACATGAATCGGCTCTATTTCAGCAACCTTTTTCCTGTAAAAAAATTTAAAGTGCTTTTCAATAGTATTTAATCGGTTTTTATAGGTACTTTCTTTGACCTGCGTTTTATACCATGGAAGATAAATTTCCTCAATGTACTGCTTAAACGAGGGCTGTTTCTTTTCCATAGCCAGTCCTTCTTCTGCCGCCAGCACCAATCGGGAATACTCTGTACGAGCCTCCTTTTTTGTAGAAAAGCCGCTGCGGTATTTCTGGATCTGCTTTCCGGTTACAGAATCATAGCCCAGGTTTGCCCTGAAATAATAGGTTCCGTTTTCAGCTTTTTTAATTGGATCTTTTGCCATAAAGTTTACTCCTTACATTTCTGCAAGAAGTGTGTCATTACTGCTCATCTGGAAGTTTGATACCGAGCAGTTCTTCTACGGCCTCTTTTGGAACTCTGTCCAGCTTTCTTGACTGATAGTAGGTATGTCCTTTTTCCACCATTAACTTTTTAGCCTCACGTATAATGTCAGCAGCAAAAGAAGGACCATATCCAAGTGCAATTAAATCTGATTTCGTTACAGTAACCATAACCCTCCTTTCCATGAACAGAGTACCATTCTCAATACCTGTTCATTATTATACCAGAATTTGAGTAAAAGGTCTTTAGGTTCAGATACCTCTTGCAAAAATAAATTATAGTTATGTTTAAGATACCGTTTTTCTCTATCTCCCTGGAAGCCAGTTCCTGCGCCTTCCCAAGCCGCGTCTTCGGCGTTGCTAT
>UQKK01000006.1 GCA_900541505.1 uncultured Ruminococcus sp. | reverse complement strand
TACGGATTTGTTACTCACCGCCTATAGAGGCGGGAGTCATCTCCCTCTGATATATAAGAGTCAATTTGCAGAGATTTTGTTGCATGGAATTTGAAAATTTTTACATGAAAGAAAAAAGAGATACCGTCTCCTCTCAACCTCAGTGCACAGGGGGCAACAGGGTCGCCCTCTTGTGCTCTGACGCTGTGCAGGCTCGATATCTCTTTTACATTTTTATTTTCCTGATGTAGCCCGGTAGTAGTTGATGAGGCATCCCTGAAGAATAATCTCTCTCTCCGCGTCAGTCAAATCGCCTAACCGCAAATCGATTTCTTTCAAATCGTCTCCCACTACATATGCCTTGATGACATCCTGTTTTTCTTCCACTGCTTTTCGCACATCGGGAACGAAAATATAATCTCCGTTCTTAAACGGCAGTGCGGTATCTTCCGCGTCAGTTAAGAAGGGAAGCATACCCCAGTTGATAAGGTTAGAGCGGTAACGCTTGGTAGCGTATTCGTTGGCAATGTTCGCCCAGCCGCCAAGTACCTTCTGGCAGGACGCCGCCTGCTCGCGGGCAGAACCGTCACCCGGCTTCACCGCAAAGATGGTGCTTCCCACACCAATATTTCCTTTGCCGACATGGGGGTAAGTTTCCTGAATCTTCGCCATGACAGGCTTCAATTCCTCCAGAGCATCCAGCGGACATGAGCCGCTCTCAATGGCTTTCTGTGCCGCCTGCACTTCCTTTGCCCGTCCCACATAAGCGGGGTCTTTTCTGGAGAGCGCAAACTCTGCCAGCCCCAGGGGGTTGGAACGGTAGGAGGAGGTCTCGCCGGACGGAATCAGTTCGTCTGTGGTCGTTACCGGGTCGTGAATCTCAGAAACCACCTTCACGATGAGATTTTCCGGCAGCGCGGACATCGCCGGCCAGTCCTTGATATTCGGCCCGAACTGGATTTCCACATCCGGGTCTGCAACGCCTTTGCTGTCAAATACACGGTTTGCGTAAATATTCTTATCAAAATGATATTTCTGTCCTTTGTACTCCACATCCATCGCTGTTGCCGGGGTCAAGAATCCCTTGTTGGCAGCCGTCGCCGCAATGGAGCGCGCGTCCATCAGCGCTACAGAGGAAATCTGTCCGCTCTGCAGCTTGCTTCCCTCGCGGTTCGGGAAGTTTCTCGTCGTATGACGGATGGAGAAGGCGTTGTTCGCCGGGGTATCTCCCGCTCCGAAGCACGGTCCGCAGAAGGCAGTCTTCACAACCGTACCCGCCTCTAATAGGTCAGCCACAGCGCCGTTTTTCACCAGTTCCATATAAACCGGCATACTTGCCGGGTATACGCTGAAAGTAAAGGCATCCGCGCCGATATTCTTTCCTTTAATAATGTCCGCGGCAGCGCAGATATTTTCAAATCCGCCGCCCGCACATCCGGCAATGATTCCCTGCTCTACGTAGAACTTGCCGTCCACGACTTTATCCTTGAGAGAATACTCTACCGCGCCGTCTAAGCTCACCAGAGCCTTCTGCTCTACATCGTGCAGAATGTCTGTAAGGTTTTCATTCAGCTCATCGATGGAATAGACATTGCTCGGATGGAACGGCATGGCAATCATAGGCTTAATCTCGCTCAAGTTTACATAGACCATACCATCGTAGTAAGCCACATCCTTCGGATTCAGCTCTTTGTAGTCTTCGCTTCTTCCGTGGATATCGTAAAATTCTTTAATCTTCTCATCTGTGCGCCAGATGGAGGACAGGCAGGTCGTCTCTGTGGTCATAACATCGATGCCGATGCGGAAGTCCGCGCTTAAGCTTCCGACACCCGGTCCTACAAATTCCATGACCTTATTATTGACATAGCCGTTCTTGAAGGTCGCTCCGATGATTGCCAGGGCAACGTCCTGAGGTCCTACCCCTTTCATGGGCTCTCCGTCCAGGTAAATGCCAATCACGCCCGGCATCTTGATGTCGTAAGTCTTGTTCAGAAGCTGTTTTACAAGCTCCGGTCCGCCCTCGCCCATCGCCATGGTTCCCAGCGCACCGTAGCGGGTGTGGCTGTCGGAACCTAAAATCATCTTCCCGCCGCCCGCGAGCATCTCGCGCGCAAACTGATGGATGACTGCCTGGTGAGGAGGCACATAGACACCGCCGTATTTCTTCGCACAGGTCAGGCCAAACATGTGGTCATCCTCGTTAATCGTTCCGCCTACCGCGCACAGGCTGTTGTGGCAGTTCGTCAGCACGTAAGGCACCGGAAATTTCTCCAGCCCTGATGCTCTCGCTGTCTGAATGATTCCCACAAAAGTAATATCGTGGGATGTCAGTTTATCAAATTTAATCTGCAGGCTCTTCATGTCGGAAGATGTGTTGTGCGCCTCCAGAATCCCATAAGCAATCGTATTCTTTGCCGCTTCCTCTTTCGATACGGAAATTCCCGCCTTTGCCGGGTCTTCTACTATCTCGGTGCCGTGCAGCAGATAGACACCGTCATCGTACAGTTTTATCATAATGACCTCCTCTTTTTTCTTCAACATTGCTGTCCCTCATTTTATCACGTAAAAGCAGGGCATGTCAAACTAACACACGCCCTGCTCTTCATTCTTTTCACTTTATTCAGTCTCTCTCCCTCAATATCTTCAGCACTTCAAACCGGGATTCTCCGCAGCCGATGACGTCATCCCTCTGCAGCACGACCGGTCTGTCTATCTTTTTCCCATTTAAGTAGGTACCATTTCTGGACTCCAAGTCCTTCAAATAGAGCTTATCCCCTCTTCTCATAATCGCACAGTGAATCTTAGAGATTCTGGGGTCCTCCGATACGGAAAGATATTTCTCATACGTGCGGATATCGCTGCCGCGCCCAATCGCTACGGTATCATAGAAGATGAAGCTGTGCTTCTCCCATGAATCTAAGTTCTCCAGGATAATCTTCCACTGCTTCTTCTCATTCCTGCGAGGCTGCTGCGCGGAACGCTGTGCCTGCTGCCTCTCAGCCTGGGGAGCCGCCTTTCTCCTGCGCGAACGTTCATCCTCATAATCATCCTCATCGTAATCATCATCTTCATCGTCATATCTGTGTGATGAGCCGCGACCTGCTCTGTTATTTTCCTCATTCTTATTCTTTCTGACAGTGATAAAGGTTCCCGTCAGGATTCCGATGCTCGCCCCAACGATTACAACCATTAAAACCCAGTAAATCAAATTCGACATGATATTGAACCACTCCTTCAAGTTTTTATAGTACTATACTTTTTTACTGCGGGCAAGCAATTCTTACATATTTTGCTGATTTTCGACATCAGTTCAGTCATACTGTGTTGAAACAAAAACGTGCCTGCATGGTTTTGCAAGCGAACATCCCCATAGTTGAGTTCGCAGATTCGAAAAGAGCGGGTAATTTCAATGTTTTATGGTATAATTCTATTTTTTGTGTTAAAATGTGTTCAGTCTATTATAATGAAGAGAAGGAGAACAGACCATGACCGACATCCGACCATTTCGGGGTATCCGCCCCGCAGAACATCTTGCCTCCTCCATAGCGGCTCTGCCCTATGACGTGTACACGAGCCGGGAAGCGCGGGAGATTACCAGGGATAACCCGATGTCGTTTCTCAATATCGACCGCCCTGAGACACAGTTTTCGGAAGAGGTTGATATGTATTCCCAGCCGGTCTATGACCGGGCGTCGCAGATGTTAAATGCCTGGATTTCCAAGGGAGCTTTTATACAGGATGAAAGCCCCTGTTTCTATGTATATGCCCTCACCATGGATGGATATACGCAGACCGGGATTGTCGGCTGTGCCTCCATTGACGATTATCTGAACAACACCATTCGCAAACATGAAAATACAAGAGAGGACAAGGAGCTTGACCGTATCCGCCATGTCGATACCTTAAGTACGCAGACCGGTCCTATCTTTTTGAGCTATCGGGCAAACCCGGATTTGAAAGCTGTCTTAAAGGAAATCTGTGCTATGCCGTCTCTCTATGACTTCACAGGCGAGGATGGCATACGCCATCAGGTCTGGGCGGTAAAGGAAACCGAACGCATCGAGAAAATTTCTCAAATTTTTTCTTCTATAAACCAGGTCTATATCGCTGACGGACACCACCGCGCAGCTTCCGCGGTAAAAGTCGGTATACGGCGCAGAGAGGCACATCCTGGCTATGACGGCACCGAGGAATTTAATTATTTTCTCTCGGTCCTGTTCCCGTCGGATGAACTGCGGATTTTTGATTATAACCGGGTAGTTTCTGATTTAAACGGCTATACATTTGACAAACTTCTTGCTATGATAGAGGACGGATTTGAGGTGAGCCCGCAGGGTGATAAGCCTTACCGTCCGCAGAAAAAGGGTGAATTTGGTCTGTATGGAAACGGCACATGGTACTGTCTTCGGGCAAAGCATAAGCTCTTTTCCAACGACCCTGTGGACGGGCTGGACGTCTCCATCCTGCAAAACAATATCCTCGCCCCCCTGCTGGGAATCCAGGACCCCAAGACCGATTCGCGCATCCGCTTTATCGGGGGAATCCGCGGACTCATGGCTTTACAGGAAGCGGCAGAAGAAACGAACGGCATCGCGTTTTCCATGTATCCCACATCCATGGAAGAGCTGTTCGCCGTGGCGGACGCCGGGAGACTCATGCCTCCGAAATCGACCTGGTTCGAGCCCAAATTAAGGAGCGGCTTGTTCCTTCACAAGATAGAACATTGACAGAGTTTATAAAAAAGGAGAGATTCATTCATGGAGAGAAATGACCTGTGTTGGTGCGGCAGCGGCAAGAAATATAAGAAATGCCATATGCCGATTGAAGAAAAAATGATGATTCACGCGGAAAAGGGAGAAATCGTTCCCACACGCCAGATGCTCAAGACCCCTTTCCAGATTGAGAAAATCAAGGAAAGCGCACGGCTCAACACGGCGGTGCTGGACGCTGTGGCGAAGGAAATCCACGTCGGCATGAGTACGGCGGAGATTGACCGCATTGTCTACGAATATACAAAGGAGCACGGCGGGATTCCCGCGCCGCTCAACTATCAGGGATTTCCCAAGAGTGTCTGCACTTCCATCAACAACGAAGTATGCCACGGCATCCCGGATGAGAATATCATCCTTCAGGAGGGCGATATCATCAACGTAGACGTGTCCACCATCCTGAATGGTTATTTCTCTGATGCCTCCCGTATGTTTAAGATGGGAAAGATTTCCGAGCGCGCAGAGCGCCTCATCCGAGTAACGGAAGAATGTGTCAACCTCGGTCTGGCGGCGGCAAAGCCCTGGGGACATCTGGGAGATATCGCGGACGCCATCAACACCCACGCCCAGGCGAACGGGTACTCTGTTGTGGAGGAGATTGGCGGTCACGGAATCGGACTGCAGTTCCATG
Organism: uncultured Ruminococcus sp.; assembly: GCA_900541505.1. Taxonomy (GTDB): domain Bacteria; phylum Bacillota; class Clostridia; order Lachnospirales; family Lachnospiraceae; genus Mediterraneibacter. The sequence goes on along the minus strand of UQKK01000006.1, from coordinate 130,147 downwards.
AAGACCCCTTTGTCAGCTACGTGACCCCCAAGGGCAGTGAGATGCTCCTTGTGCCGGGTATGATGTTCACCATCGAGCCTATGATAAACGAGGGCAGTCCGGATTTCTATGTGGACGAGGAGAACGACTGGACTGTGTACACCATCGACGACGGACTCTCCGCGCAGATTGAATATATGGTCCTGATAAAAGAAGACGGAGTCGAAGTATTGACAAAGTAATAAGAAGGATTGGCAAGAATATAAGTAAAAAAGAGCTGCCCCGGCATGATAGAGGATTTTCATTTCATCCCCTCATGCGGCGGGCAGCCCTTTTATTGTCTTGTCATGGGATAGTTCATTCGGGTATCGTATTGTACGCTTATACAAATTTCCTTATCCGCAAATCGATGCCGATGTCCTCAGCCAGCTTCCTGCTCTTTTCAATTTCTTCCTCGGAGAGCACATCCACCACGGTAAACTTCACGTCCGGTATGTGCTTCTTACATTCTCCGGCAAACTTAAGCATCCCTTCAAAGGCATCCTCAAACTGCGGTCTTGTCACATCCATATACTTTTCCTTGTCCGGCGCGTTCAGACTGATGGATACGGCATCCACAGCTTCCGCGAGCTCCGGCACAATATCTCTTCCATAATAGAGGTTTGCCAGACCGTTGGTGTTCACCCGGATGTTCAGCCCGTATTTCTCTTTCGCGTATTTGGCGGATTCTATCAGATTTTCCAGCGCACAGGTGGGCTCACCGTAGCCGCAGTAGACCAGACCTTTATATCCGGTAAAATCAAAATCATCCATAGCGGCGATGACTTCCTCAAGCGTCGGGTCTTCCTTGAGCCAGAGATTCTCTGCATCCCCCACTTTATCCTGATGGCTGCGGATGCAGAATCTGCAGCTGCAGTCGCATTTGTTTGTGAGATTCACATAGACATTATCCTTATATGTATATAAAATATCTGCCATTTTCTTTTCCTCCTTCTATTCGTGCAGATGCGGCAGCCGTGTCCGTCTTTTAGTTCCTGCGGATACGGCTGCCGCCGCACTTTTCTTTCTATTCATACGGATACGGCTGCCGCCGCGCCGTTTTTCTATTCCTGCAAATGTAACAGACGCTGTGTCCGCCCTTTTACCTGCGCCTTATCCATAGCGGAGGCGAGCAGGAAAAAGAACGCCGCGCTGCCGCCTGACTGTATGAGACTTCCTGTCAGAGACGCTATCGGTGCGATGAAAGAGCCGAAGAGGATTCCCTCTGCCAGGTAGTAACCCGCAGCAGAAATCGGGAGTGCAATGAACGGCGCCACTACATTATGCCGGCTGAGAATCCTTCCCTCTCTGCTAGTAAAGGGCAATGTAATGAGCATCTTGATGATGATGGTCGCCGGAGCCCACATCGGAGCTGTCAGAATATCCGCCATCCCGCCGCCGATTGCCGCTGCCGCCAGCGCGTACGGTCTTGGAAGAAAGACTGCCGCGAGATAGATTAAAGTATCTCCGAAATGGATATATCCGCCGTTCGCCCCGTAGGGAATGTGACAAATATACGCTGTCATCACGGTAATCATCGCTGCGAACAGCCCTGTAGTCACAATTTTGGAAGTGTGTATCTTTGATTGGTTCTGTGTCATTTCTTTTTCCTCCTTATCACCATTCTATTTTTTTCTCTATTTTTCCTGCAGCATCCACAGATATTTTTCATACTCTACGCCGTCATTTCTGGGAATCTGCTCTTTCACAGCATCCGCCATGGCATGCTCAATCATAGTCCCTGCCTTTTTCATCACGGAACGTATCTCCTCCCCCTTCGCCATGCCGCCTGCAATCGCTGAGGCAAAGAGGTCGCCCGTGCCGGAGTAGCTGCCGCTGATGCAGGGGAAGGCACAGAGGTGTTCCTCACTCTGTGTGACTGCCAGATTTCCCATCTTAAGTAAGCCGTCCTCTTTATCCCGGAAACGGATTCCGGTCACCACCACCATGGCAGGACCTCGGTCTGCCATCTCTCTGCCCAGCCGCGCAGCCTCTTGTAAAATCTGCTCCTGCTCTGTGAGAGACTCCAGAGTATGGTAGTCTTCTCCGGTGAGCAGACACAGCTCTGTGAGATTCGGCGTGATGATGTCAGCCCGGACCGCCAGCTCCTTCATCATTGCCAGCAGCTCTGGTGTAAACATGTCGTATTTCCTGCCGTCATCCCCCATCACCGGGTCCACCAGCAAAAAAGTCTGTTCTCCATAGAAAGTATCCAGAAATTCGAATACCCGCTCTATCTGCCTGCTGCTCGCCATGAAACCGGTATAAATCCCGTCAAAGGAGGCGCCCATCTTTTTCCACTCTATGCGAAAGTTCTCCATTTTGTCCGTGTAGTCATCCAGGAAATAACTGTCATACCCTGTCTGAGCGCTCAGTACTGCTGTCGGCAGCGGGCAGGGCTGCACCCCCATGGAGGCAATCACGGAAATCGCCGCTGTGAGCGAACATTTTCCGAAACCGGACAAATCATTGATTACTGCAATTTTTTTTGTCATGTCTCTTCTCCTGTACATCAAGCCTGATAACTTTAACATCTTTTTTAACGTTGCTGACATCATATCACAGAACTGGTTCTGTCTAAATGTCCAGTTATGTAATTTTTGTGCATGCCAGTTTTGTTCAAAAACGCTGCCCTTGTAAAGAGAGGGTATTGTCCTCAGGACGAAACAGGCTTCTCCCTTAAGATTTTATTTAATGGGAACGGAAGTTCTCCATATAAAAAGGAAGCTGCCCCAAAAGCAAACCTCTTATCTGCTTTTGCAACAGCTTCCCTGTTTAAAATTTCATCGGTTTTAACACAATCACGGAATGACGCCCCATATTCAGCACCACTTCGCCGTCCTCCACAATATATTCATCCGACTCCGTGGTGAAACCATTCTCATAACTGTACATCAGCCTTATCATCCGTCCCTTTTCCGGCACTTCCGCCTGCCAGACGGGAACGGTCACTTCCCTTAATTCCTTGCTGTTGTTGAGGACCACGATAATCTGTTCCTCCTCCTGGAATCTTCCATAGGCTAAAATATTATTCTCCCAGTGCAGCATCTTCAGAGAACCGGTCTTGAGCGGTCTCTCCTGTTTGTGAATCCGTATCATCTCCCTGTGATAGGCGAGCATTTCCTTATCTTCCCGCCCCCACGGAAATGGTCTGCGGTTATCCGGGTCTGTAAAGCCGCACAGCCCTACTTCATCGCCGTAGTATATCGTAGGCGCACCAGGCCAGGTCATCTGCACTGCCACTGCCTCCCGCATGACCGCATGGTTCACGCCTTCCTCGGCGGCTTTCGTGCCAAGCTCCCCCACACGCCCGACTATATGATTGGTGCGTGTCAGGAACCGGGAATGGTCATGATTCGAAAGCTCATTCATCGCCACCTGCAAAGACGGCGTCATCATGGATGCCATGAAATGATTCATTGTGTTGACAAAGTTATCCGCGTTTCCCCACAAGTCCGCTCTGCGCTCATCGCTGTGCTTCTCCATCCCTGTGAGGAACCAGGTGAGGGGCTCCATGAAGGCATCGTAGTTCATCACACTGTCCCACTCATCCCCCTGCAGCCACTCAGCGGGGTCACCGTAATGCTCCGCCAATATCAGGACCTCCGGATTGACACTCTTGATTTCCTTGCGGAAACGGCGCCAGAACATGTGGTTATACTCATTGCTGTATCCCAAATCTGCCGCCACATCAAGCCGCCATCCATCGATATTGTAGGGCGGGGAAATCCACTTCTTTCCCACGTCGATAATATACTGTTCCAGTTCCGGAGAGTCCTCGTAATTCAGCTTCGGCAGGGTATCGTGTCCCCACCAGCCGTCATAGTTGCCATTATAGGGCCAGGAGGCATCCCTCTCATCAAAGAAATGAAAAAAAGACCGGTACGGACTGTCGGCACTGATATATGCCCCTTTTGGATATTCCGGCTGCTGCTCATAGATGCGCTCCCGGTCCATCCATTTATTGAAGGAGCCGCAGTGGTTGAACACCCCGTCCAGAATCACGCGCATGCCGCGCCTGTGCATCTCTTCGACCAATCTCGCGAACAGCGCATTGCTCGCATCCAGATTTTCCTTCTTTCCCGTGCGTATCTGATAGCGGGTCGCTCCCACATTGTCCAGGCTTCCCTCCGGCAGCACCTCGCCGCCGTCCTCCACAATCTTTCCCAGATGGGGGTCGATATTGTCATAGTCCTGGCTGTCATATTTATGATTGGAAGGGGAGACGAACAAAGGATTGAAGTATATGACCTCCACGCCCAAATCCTGCAAATAGTCCAGTTTCTCAAGCACACCCGCCAAATCCCCGCCATAGAAACGGCGGACATCCATGGGCTGCGGCGGCTCATGCCAGTCTGTCACCCTTCGGCTGGGCGCCCCGATATAGATATACTCATTGTCTTCCACATCGTTGGATGTATCACCATTGTAAAAGCGGTCCACAAATATCTGATACATGACCGCCCCCTTCGCCCAGTCCGGCGTGGAAAATCCGGGCACGATGACAAAGTCATAGAAATCCTTCATCTCTCCCGCCGCACCGCAGCGGCTGTAATAACAGACTTCATCCCCCTGTACGATTTCAAAGGAATAGCGCAGAGGCTCCTCGCCAAGCTGGTAGTCTGTTTCGTAATAGTCAAATCCGCCCTTCGAGTACGCCTTGCGCATCGCAAGTTTTCCTGTCTTTAACAGGACACGCACTTCGTCCACATCATCCCGGGCAGTCCTGAAGCGCAGAGTAACTTTCTCATACTCTGCCGGCTGTGCAGGCGATACATACCCCGATGTGCCGTCACTAAAGAGTGCGTCCTTATTCATATAAAAACCTCCTTACCCGGCGCAGGAACACACATCAGGCGTCCTGTCCGGAAAGCGGCAATTCATTGTCCGGCACTTTCTCTTCAAAGAGTGCCTCGAACTCGCTTCTTGTTATCTTTTCTTTTTCCAGAAGGAGCTGCGCACAGGATTCCAGCACAGACTGGTACTCCTCAAGGAGCGCTTTCGCCTTCAGATAGCACTCGTCGATAATGCGCTTCACTTCTTCGTCGATAGTTCCGGCAATCTTCTCCCCATATCCTCTGGAAGTATGACCGAAATCTCTGCCGATGAATACCTCATCGCTGTCATTGTCATAATTGATAAGCCCCAGGCGTTCCGACATACCGAATTTGGTAATCATGGACTTCGCAATGGCTGTCGCCTGTTTGATATCCTGGGAAGCTCCGGTGGTAATATCGTCGAAAATCTCTTCCTCCGCCACGCGCCCTCCCAAGGCTACCGTAATCTCCTGAAGCATATGCCCCTTTGTATTGAACATGTCGTCCCGCTCCGGCAGAGGCATGGTATAGCCGCCTGCCGCGCCCGTCGGCACGATAGATACACTGTATACAGGTCCCACATCGGGGAGCACATGGAATAAAATCGCGTGTCCCGCCTCGTGGTACGCTGTGATGCGCCGCTCTTTATCAGATACGATGCGGCTCTTCTTCTCCGGTCCGATGCCCACTTTTACAAAAGCATGGCGGATATCTCCCTGCTGCAGATATACCCGGTTCTCCTTCGCCGCGAGGATTGCCGCCTCATTTAAGAGATTCTCCAAATCCGCTCCGGTAAAGCCTGCCGTTGTCTGGGCAATCTGTTTCAAATCCACATCATCCCCCAGCGGCTTATTTCTGGCGTGTACTTTTAATATCTCTTCTCTTCCTCCGACATCCGGGCGTCCCACGATGACATTGCGGTCAAAGCGCCCCGGTCTTAAGATAGCCGGGTCCAGGATATCCTTGCGGTTCGTTGCCGCCATGACGATGATTCCCTCATTGACGCCGAAGCCGTCCATCTCCACGAGGAGCTGGTTCAATGTCTGCTCCCTCTCATCGTGACCGCCGCCGAGACCGCTTCCGCGGCGTCTCGCCACGGCATCGATTTCATCGATGAAAATGATACACGGCGCGTTTCTCTTCGCATCCTGGAACAAATCGCGGACACGGGAAGCTCCCACGCCGACAAACATTTCCACAAAATCAGAACCGGAAATACTGAAAAACGGCACTCCCGCCTCTCCTGCCACTGCCTTCGCCAGAAGCGTCTTACCGGTTCCCGGAGGTCCCTCTAAAAGCACGCCCTTGGGAATCCTCGCGCCCACCTGGATATATTTTTTTGGTGCTTTGAGAAAATCGACGATTTCCTCCAGCTCTTCCTTCTCTTCTTTTAAGCCCGCCACATCCGCAAATGTGACCTTAATCTCATTCTGACTGCTCATCTTTGCGCGGCTCTTGCCGAAGTTCATCGCCTTCGCATTCGCCCCGCCGTTCTGCCTGTTCATCAGGAAGAAGATGAGCGCCACCCCCGCAAAAGTAATCAAAAGCGGGAACAGTACCGTTGTCATCACAGAATCCTGCGGCACATCCGTCATCCGGTAATCCACATCGTATTTATCCAGAAGCTCCTGCACGTCCTTTACATCGGAGACATAGACCGTCCTGGTAGCCTCTTCCCCTTTCAGACTGACTGTCACAGAACCGGTCGGCACCGCCTTATTCTGACTGATGACTACCTTTGTCACATTTTCGTCTTTTACTTCCTGCTCAAACTGGGTGTACGTCATCTCCTGCTGATGGAGCTGCATGCGATTCATCAACCAGAAGGCGAGCACGACAATGAGCACGAATGTCATGATGGTCGCGCCGCTCACACCTCTGTATTTCTTATTGTTCAACCTTGTTTTCTCCTTCCTGCTTTATTCTATGCCCTCTACCACTCCGATATATGGAAGATTCCTGTATTTCTGGGCATAGTCAAGACCATATCCCACAACAAACTCATCCGGGATATTAAATCCTACATAATCCACTTTTACATCCTTTACCCTGCGCTCTGGTTTGTCCAGCAGTGTACAGAGGCGCAGACTGTTAGGCTTGCGGTGGTTCAGGACATCAATCAGATAAAACAGCGTACGTCCTGAGTCGATGATATCCTCCACAATCAGCACATCCTTACCTTCAATCGCCTCATCCAAATCCTTGGCAATACGCACCACGCCGCTGGATGAAGTTCCGTCCCCGTAACTTCCGACGCTCATGAAATCCATGGAAACCGGCACAGTAATCCTCTTTGCCAGCTCACACATAAAAAAGGCGCCGCCTTTTAAAATACATATCAAGTGCACCTGTTTTCCCGCATAATCTTCGCTAATCTGCTTTCCCAGTGCTTTAACCCTTTCTTCTATTTCTTCCTCAGATACTAATACCCTAATCGTCTCAGACATCTGTTTTCTCCTCCGTTATCCTTATTTCCAATATTCTCTTTGTGTCTTCTCTCACCTGATAGGCATGACTCTGACGCATACCAGGTATCCATAAAATCTGCTCGCCATCAGCAATCACAAGAAGCTCCTCCCGCATCGCGGCGGGTACCTTTTCGTTGATAAAATACTTCTTGAGCTTCTGCCGGCTGCCCGTATTATCAATGGTTATCGAGTCTCCCTGCCGGCGGGTCCTGATAAAGAGACTATTTTTTATTATATCATAATCAAACCATTTCGTGTAGGTTTTTTGCGGTATCTGCGCGAAAGAAAACGCAGCTTTTTTTTCAAAAACACGGCAGATAACGTTCCAATGTTTCTCTGCCACCCTCGTTTCTCCCGGAACCGCCAATTCCTTTGCATATCCGTCCGCCCGCTGCGCTTCCCTTTTTGGTCCGATACACACCCCGGTATAGGTGCGCTCTGCCGTGAGCCGATAGGGAAGGTCTGCCCTTCTGCCTGTCTGTCCTGCGAATAAGTCCAGCACAGTCTCTACATGACATGCCGCGATATCCTTTTCTGCCCCCGCCGCTGTCTCCAGAGCCTTTTTAATCACCAGTTTCCCAATCACCGGGGGAAGCGCTGCAAATTTATCATAGTCTATGAAAATCTCTGTCCCTGTGCGCTCCGGTTCTGCCGCCGTGAGCTCCCTGTACGGTTCTGCTGCACTGTCCTCGGCAGCATCACTCCCCGGTTCCTGTACTGCGCACATTCCCTCTATCCGCTTGACTCTCTGCGCACAGTCCGCAAAGGCTTCCTGCGTCTGCGCCTCCAAATAGTCCCACACTTCCTGCACCTGCCCAGCCGTCTCACAGAAATGCCGCACCGCGCGGGTATTCACCTGCTTTTCCAGCTCCGGTATAATCCGGTGGCGCACCCGGTTTCTCATGTATTCGTCCTCATTGTTCGTCTCGTCCTGACAATAAGGGAGATTCTGTTCCTTAAGCCACGCTTCAATCTCCCGGCGCTCCAGACACAGAAGCGGGCGTATCCAGATGCCGTTCACCGGGCGGATGGCACACATCCCCTTCAGTCCGGCGCCCCTCGCCAGATTCATAAGCAGGGTCTCGGCGCTGTCATTTTGGTGGTGGGCTGTGGCAATCTTCGTGCCTCCCACTTCTCTTCGCACAGTCTCAAAGGCTTCCCTTCGCACCATGCGCCCTGCTTCCTCAAGAGATTGTTTCCGTTTTGCCGCGATTAATTCTACATTTTCATGAAAAGCCCAAAAGGGTATGCCTCTCTCCTCACAGAGACGCCGCACAAACGCTTCATCCTCATCGGCGCTTTTTCCGCGAATCTGGTGATTGACATGGCATACAGCCAGCTCAAAATCCAGCTTTTTCCGGAGCTCTAAAAGCGCAAAAAGCAGGCATATCGAATCCGCTCCGCCCGATACACCTGTCACCACTGTGTCTTTTGACTGTATCATCCCATATTTTTTTACAAATGCTTCAATTTTCTCCATCATATGTAAACTATACTCAATCTATGACAAAATTGCAAGATTCCCGTCGCAGGCAGACTACTAACATTCCCAGATTCCCACCGCCAGCACGGTCATATCGTCCGCAGGCTCCTCTCCGGTCCAGTTCAGCACCTGCTCCAGAACATGGTGTGCCATCTCTTTTGGATTGGCAATCGCCGTACCCTGTATCACGGTCTCCAGCAGGATATCCTGCTCCCCCACTGGCAGTGCATCCAGCACACCGTCTGTGACCATGATGACAAAATCCCCGGAATTTAGTTTCCGCTTCACTGAGTCAATCTCAATGGAGTGCATCACTCCGATGGGAAGGCTGGTAGAGCTTAAATGCTCCACCACATCCCCTTTCTTTATGAAGGTGGAAGACGCCCCCGCCTTTATGATTTCACATTCTCCTGTGTACAGGTCAAAGACGCTCATGTCAATGGTAGAGTAATGAATATCCTCCCGCCCCATCACCAGTGTGGTGTTAATCATCTGAATCGCCGTCTTCTCCGGGAATCCCGCTTCCAAAAGTTCTTCCAAAAGCTCCACGACCAGTGTGCTCTCCCGGCAGGCTTTCTCGCCCGCGCCCATCCCATCGGAGAGCGCCACCGCCTGCCTTCCGCCGGGCAGCTCCATCATCATGAACGTGTCCCCCGATATGCGGCTGCATCCCTTGCCAATCCGCGCCACACCCTGCATCGTGTAAAACGCCGGACCCTCGATGCACACTACAGTGGTGTACTCTTTTCCCAGCATCTGTCCGCTGTTCTCCTCCAGAACAAAGCGCCTTCCCAGAATATCTGAGACTCCTCTCACCAGCTCTCGCTGGGTCACACAACGATTCTGCACTGCCCGCGCTGTCACGTGAATCTCGTATTTTCCTTCTTTGTTCATGAAAAAATTCGTGTACAGCACACGGATTCCTTTCTTTTTCAGTCCCGCGCTGATTTTCTTCTCCAGCCGTTCATCTGTGAACATGCTGTCCTCCAGCTCCTTCGCCGTGCTGCGTATCATATCCGCGAACGTGTCCATCTGGATAGCGCATCCTTCCCGGCTCCTCGCCATGCGGTTTACCCAAATCATATTCTGTCTGGCGACATGAAACGCCTCCAGCATCTCTCGCAGAAACCGCGGCGCCATGATGCATTTCTGCTGGAGCTTGCGCTTTGTCTCTGTATTCAGCTCATTCCCGTATTTGTCCACCGCGGAGAGAATGTCATACCCCATCTGATAAGTGTGCACGAAATTCTCTCCCCAGCACCAGCTGCATTTCTCACAATGCCCGCAGACTTTCTCCCTCACGCTCTGGAACATATCTTCAATCTCCTCGTTGGAAAATGCCTGCTTCTTCTCCTCCAGCTCTAAAAAGGTACGCGAGAGCTGCTTTAATGAATCCGCGAATTTCTCTATCTGGGCAACATAGGGGCTGTTGTGTAATACTTGTCCTTCCTGCATATATCTATACTCCTTCCTCCAAGCACGCAAAAACTCCAGGAGAATTTCTCCTGGAGTCTTCTTTCGTACTTACATCTATTCTGCCGGTTTGAATATCACTTCGTTGGGGTCCACAAGACCTAACTTTTCCTCGGCAGTCTCTTTGATAAATTCGTCTGTCTTCACATATTCCTCATAATCCGCAATCTCTTCGGAACGGTCCTTCTGCTCCTGAATCTGGGATTCCAGTTCCGCTTCCTGCTGCATGTACTCCTGATTCTTCGACCTCAGCATGATAGAATTCACGCCGAGCACTCCTGCCAGAAGCAGCAGGATAACACTGATTCCGACCACGCTCCTCTTATGATAGCGGAGCCTGGACTTTTTCTTCGGACGCTGCCTGTCCATTCCTGTATTCTTCTTCGTCATTTATACTCACCCTGTTTACTTAAATTAAATCCCCTTCGCACAGAAAATAACTCTGTACTATAAAAATCATTCTATCTGTTTTTTTTATACTTTTCAAGATGTTTCTTGTGTTTTGTCCATATTTTTTTCGCAAGCCAGATGAAAAGAAATGCCGTCAGGCTGCCTGCTCCCGCGCCGAGCAGGAAAAACCACCGGATAGCCCCGTAGGTCGTCCGGTACATTCTGTGAAAAAGATAGACGCTCACACACAGCCAGAAAACAAAATCCTCCAGGCTGATAATCCACCCCTTGTGCGGGATGAGTCTGCGCAGCAGCACAAGAATACCGTATACCGCAGTCACGGTGATTCCCGACAGTCCCGCATAGAGAAAAATCAACGCTTCCGTCTCGATTCCCAGCATCTTGGATACTCCGCCTATCGAAACAGCTTGGCAAAGAAGTTCTCATTCTGCCTGCTTGCCTGGTTCACACTGGAATAGGCGATGCTGTCGATATTTCCCGACAAATCCACCTCGCCTTTCTCCACGCTTAAGCGGTTCACGTGTAAATCCGTCCCCTTCACCATCAGCATCCCCATCTCTGTCTCCAGAAGGATTTCATTTAAATCAAAAGACAAAACGTCCAGCACGCCTGTCACTGTACTCGTTTTCCTGTTATTTACTACCAGTTTATGCACCTTTGTGATGCGCTGCTCTTCCATAGGTAAGCCCCCTTCCTGTGCTTTTCTATATATATGAGGGGCTGTACCGGATTATGTACACAACTTGCAGCTGCATATCAGTTCAGGTATCAGAAACAGCACAGGTCGAACTGATAAGCAATTACAGATATCGGAATAGTTCTTTTGCCTCTTCTTTCTTCGTGGTGTCCTGCAGCGCGAGTACCTCCGCTTTCACAGACTTTGTGCCGAACTGAATTTCGATGATATCCCCCGGCTTTACTTTCACAGAGGCTTTTGCCGCCTTGCCGTTCACGAACACTCTGCCGGCATCGCACGCCTCATTCGCCACTGTCCGCCGTTTGATAAGGCGGGATACTTTTAAAAATTTGTCTAACCGCATCGTTGTTTCCTTTCTATAACTAAAAAGTATGCGCCTGGCACACACTCGCGCCAAAGGGCTTTGTATTTCGCAGGACAATCCAAAGGACTTTCCTGCCATAATTAAGAAAGAGTACTTACAATGCTGTACATCATAAGTACTCTTTTATCCTCTCAGAGAATGTAAACTTGTCCTCTTTTTATAAACGGATTAGTTTAAAGCGTCTTTTAAAGCTTTTCCTGCTTTGAATTTCGGAGCCTTGCAAGCTGCAATCTTCATTGTCTTGCCTGTCTGAGGATTTCTTCCCTCTCTTGCTGCTCTCTCGCTCACTTCAAATGTACCGAAACCTACTAACTGTACTTTATCGCCTTTTTTCAGCTGTTCTGTAACTACATCAACGAAAGCTTTTAATGCTTTTTCAGAGTCCTTCTTGGAAATTTCTGCTGACTCAGCAATTGCTGCTACTAATTCTGTTTTGTTCATGGATAATGTCCTCCTCTTAATTGTACTAGAATACAGATATTCTACCGTTTTTATAAAGGTTTCGTGCACAAAACGACCACACGAAGCACCCTTATGTATGTTATAACGGTTTCCCTTCCCTTTGTCAAGAAGTTTTACTGTTTTTGCGCCTTTTTAGGCAGTTTTTCCGCAGGGTGCGGGCTGAACCGGCAAATGTTTCCAGCACCGCTTCCATATTCTGGAAATTACATTATCTCATCAATCATAGCGAGAATTTCTTTGCCCATCTCCTCGGACTTTTTGTCTGCGTCTTCAAGAGACGTTCCCTTGATGCCGTAGTAGAATTTTACCTTCGGCTCGGTTCCGGAAGGTCTCACGCATACCCACTGTCCGTCCGGCAGGTCGTAGTAGAGTACATTGGAGTTTGGAAGACCTGTGCCGGTCACTTCTCCGGACTGCATGTCCTTGATGGTATCCGCCTTGTAGTCTCTTGCTTTCAGCACCTTCAGCCCCGCAATCTCTGTCGGCGGGTTCTTGCGCAGTGTCTCCAGGATTTCCTGAATCTTGGCAATACCTTCGATGCCCTTAAGAGTGATGGACTTGATGTCATCCTTGTAGTAGCCGTAGCGCTCGTACAGGGAAATCATGGCATCCCAGAGGGTCATATCCTTTGTCTTATAGTAAGCAGCCGCCTCGCACAGCGCCATGGTGGCAACGATAGCGTCCTTATCTCTGGCATGGGTTCCAATCAGGCATCCGTAGCTCTCCTCGAATCCAAAGACATACTCGCCTTTTCCGCTCGTCTCAAAGCCTAAAATCTGCTGTCCGATATACTTAAATCCGGTCAGGCACTCAATCAGTCCCACATGATAGTAATCCGCGATGGCATCCGCCATGTTGGTCGTCACAATGGTCTTGATGAGATACCCGTCATCCGGCAGTCCTTTTAACTCTTTTCTCTGTCCGATTTCATAGTCTGCCAGCAGGCAGCCGGACATATTTCCGGTCAGTGTGTGGTACTCACCGTTTTTATCCTTCACACGCACGCCGAGGCGGTCTGCATCCGGGTCTGTGGCGAGAACGATGTCCGCGTCAATCTCCTTCGCCAACTTCAGGCCCAGGTCAAATGCTTCCTCTGCTTCCGGATTCGGGTAGGATACCGTCGGGAACTCACCGTCCGGCAACTCCTGCTCTTTTACCACATGGACATTGTCAAAGCCCAGTTCCTTTAAAATCCTGCGCGCCGGGATATTTCCGGTGCCGTGCAGCGGAGTATAGACAATCTTGATATCCTTGCCCGCCGCATCGATGGCATCCTGGTGGAGCACCTGCTTTTTCAGCTCCGCGATATAAGCGTCGTCCACCTCCGCGCCGATGGTCTCATAGAGTCCTGCCTCTTTCGCCTCTGCAAGCGGCATGGTCTTCACCTCTGTGAAGCTCTCCACTGCCTTCACCTCGTCCATAATACCTTTGTCGTGGGGCGGCGTAATCTGCGCGCCGTCCTCCCAGTAAACCTTGTATCCATTGTATTCCGGTGGGTTGTGGCTGGCTGTGATGTTGATACCCGCGATACATCCTAACTTGCGCACCGCATAGGAAAGCTCCGGCGTGGGGCGCAGGGATTCAAAGACATATGCCTTGATTCCGTTTGCCGCCAGGCAGAGCGCCGCCTCCTGCGCAAACTCCGGGGACATGCGGCGGGAATCAAAGGCGATTGCCACACCCTTCTTCTCCCCGTTATTCTTTATGATATAATTCGCCAGTCCCTGTGTCGCCTTTCTGACAGTATAAATATTCATACGGTTTGTTCCGGCGCCGATGACACCTCTCAAACCTGCTGTACCGAACTCAAGCTCTGTATAAAAGCGTTCCTCAATCTCCTTATCATCGTCTTTGATGGCATTTAATTCCGCTTTCGTCGCCTCGTCGAAGTAGGAATCTGAAAGCCACTGCTCATACCTTTCTCTGTAATCCATACTGGTACCTCCTGACATAAAATAAATCTGTCCTTATTATACAACAGGTACCTGCAAATTTAAAGTAAATATATTCTCTATGAAACGCAGTTTTTCTTCCGACTGCTGGGCGGACAGCTTCAGTTTTTCGACACTTTTCTCCGGTATCCACGCTTTGTTGGAGTGGTAGTAGCTGCTGGCAGTCTTCCAGAATTTTTCAGGGTAAGCGAGGTTCAGCGCGATGTATTCCCTCTCCGCGCTGTCCAGCGGGCGCACTGCTTCATACGCATTTAGCATCCGCATACCGAGCTGCTCATCCCACTGATGTTTTTCCATCACTTTCCGCAGAAAATAATACAAGTCCTGCGCCTGTATATCTATGCGAAAATGCTCGAAATTTGTCACTGCGGGAATGTGAGGCACCATCAGCACATTGTGGTAGTTATAGTCTCCGTGTATGAGCATCCGCTTCTCGATACACTCCCGGTAGAGCCCTCTGCACGCCCCGCTCTGAAGTCTTTCTGTCACCCGCTCCGCCAGGTCATACATCCTTTCAAAATTCTCAAGAAACAGGTACTCAAACTGGCTTTTGGACACACGGTCCCTTATGAACGCCCTCACCTTTTTAAGTTCTCTGTTATGGCGCAGCGCTTCTTCCTCCGGCGCCCGTCCTGTAAACGGAATATTTTCTTCATCCACAGAATCATTTCTTCCCTGCCATACAAAGCTCTGATGAAGACGCGCCAGATGGCGTGCCGCCTCTATCACATCCGCCTCTCTCTTCACTTCACATTCCCTGCCTGAGAACCATTTTTTCAGCATATACTTCGTGCCGTCCCTGCCTGTGCACAGAAGCTCCCCGCTCTTTGTGAAGACCGGCGTATCTACCCGGAAACCTTCTTCTTTCTCAAGATAGTTTAATATTTCATACAGAAGGGGAGCCCGCCGCGCAGAAATCTTCGTCTCCTTTAATAGCATCGTCCCCTCATTTGTATCGCAAAAAAACGCACCCCTGATTCTGCGGGTGCTTCTCACTTCCACGTCATATTCGTCCAATACTTCTAATTCGTATTCCTTCATGGCTGCCCCCTGCATTATACGATTCATAGTTCTCTCTAATGTATGAAGGGGACAGCCTGAGTATGCTATAAGCCAAGCTTTTCTTTTACATATTCACATAAAATTTCTTTTTTGTTGCAGGTCGGCTCGTCGATAACCCACTCCAGCAGCTCGGAGAGCATACTTCCAATCTCCCTGCCGGGCTGCATGCCGAGCGCCATCAAATCCCGTCCGCTCACTGCCAGCTCGCGCAGCGTGACACACTCGCCGTTCAGAAGGGTTTCCTGGTATACCTCACGCATAGCAACGATATTTTCTATCTTCTCCCGTCTCTTATAAGGACTCTGTGCCTTCACATCTGCCATTCGCACCGCCAGATAATAGGGAAAAAGTTCCACGCCGATGCGGTTCATGGCACGGCGCACGTTCTGCGGCGTCGCCTCTATCCGGTAGTCGTGGTAGCAGACAAGACGGGTCACTTTCTTCACCGTGTCATTGTCAAATTTCAGCCGCCTTAAAACCTTTCTCGCAATCTCCTCGCTCACCAGAGCGTGCCCTTTGAAATGGTCTCTGCCCTTCTCATCTGTAGTCTTCATGGACGGTTTACCCATGTCATGGAACAGCATGGTAAGCCTTAATATCTTGTCTTTCTTCACATTCTTAAGTGCATGAAGGGTGTGTTCCGCCACATCGTATTTGTGGTGAGGAGTATTCTGCTCCACTCCCACCATGGCATCCCACTCCGGCAGGACCACCTTCGTGATTCCCAGTTCATAAGCGTCCTTTATCTTCTCCGGGTGATTGGACATCAAAAGCTTCACCAGCTCCGTCTGAATCCGCTCCGCGCTGATATGTTCCAGGGTCGGCGCCAGCTCCTTCACCGCTTCCGCCGTGCTCTCCTCTATGGGGAAATTAAGCTGCGCGGAAAAGCGCACCGCCCGCAGTATCCTGAGCGCGTCCTCGGAAAACCGTTCTTTCGGTTCTCCCACACAGCGAATTAAGTGGTGGTTTAAGTCCTTCATCCCACCGAACACATCCACCAGGCGCACCTCATCGTTATATGCCATGGCATTGATGGTAAAGTCGCGCCGCTTCAAATCCTCCTCAAGTCGGTTGGTAAAGATGACCTCCTTCGGATGACGGCTGTCCTCATACAGCCCGTCAATGCGGTATGTCGTGACCTCGAAGCTGTCCTTCCCCAGAAGCACCGTGACCGTCCCATGCTCGATTCCTGTATCTACTGTCCTGCGAAACAGCCGCTTAATCTCCTCCGGCTTCGCCGATGTCGTGATATCCCAGTCCTCCGGACGCTTTGCCAGAATGGAATCCCGCACACAGCCGCCCACCGCATAGGCTTCATACCCATGAAGCTGGAGATTGTTGATAATCATTTGCACCTTTTTCGGCAGTACTATCTTCATCTACATTCTTCCTTCCATGTCTCCGTAAAAAATTTCTTCTTCTCTCTTTTGGCAAGTAAATATTATAGCCTGCTTTTTCTCATCTCTCAACCATTTTAAAGCACTTTTTACTCTTTTCTCATCATAAAAAACAAATACATCGTCCAAAATCACGGGAAGCTCCTCCTCACAGAGAAACTCCGCCGCTGCCATGCGGATGGAAAAATAAATCTGTTCTATGGTTCCCCGACTCAAAAGATGCAACGAAATGTTTCTTTTTCCATCCCACACCGTGATGTCCATATTTTCACTCATCCGCAGCCCCCGGTAACGCCCGTTCGTCACCGCGGAAAATATCTCCGAAGCTCTCCTATCCAGCAGTTCCCCGGTACGCTGTCCCAGTCCCGCCGCGGCGGTCTTTACCGATTCCTGTGCCAGCTTGAGTGCCTTTAACTGCTTCTCTGTCAGCCTTACCTCCTCCGGCACCTCCATCTCCATGTACGCTTCCTGGAGATTTTTGAGACGAATTTCCTTCTCCTTCCAGTCCGCCTGTATCTGTTCCTGCTGCCAGAGCAGACGTTTCACCGACTCCCTCGCCGCCTCGTATCTCTGCCCTGCCTCATGGATTCTCTGCTCTGCCGCCTCATCGGACTTCCCGGCTGTTTCCTGGCTCGCGCTTTCGCCTCCGTGCCGTGATGTTCCGTATTGCCGCCCTGCCTTTGTAAAGCGCGGATTTGCAGCTTCGCGCCCCCGCCCGGCTGTCTTTCTTTCCTCCCGCTTTTCTTTCATCAAGCGAACCATTCCCGCTGCCAGAAGAATCACACCTACAGCCAGAATGACAGTGCTGATAAAACGCAGGGGAATACTGCCCGGAAACCATTCCTGTCCGGTCAGAAAGCCGCCCCAGAAGAATCCTGCCAATCCCACAAGGACGCCTGCTGCCCCTCCTTTGATAAGAGCAGGTCCCATCTTTCTCTCTGTGCCTTCTGTATCTGTATTTTCCTTTTCGCTGTTCGCCTCCTGTGTCTTTCGCGCTTCTTTCAGCCTGTCATATTCTCTGGAAAGACGGGTCTCCTCCCGCTCCAACTGATTGTATTTTCTCTGGTTCTCTTCTAATTTACTGCGCAGACCTTCCATGTCCGCCTCAATATAAGAACACTCCTGACGCAGATTTGCGCGCTTCTTTTCCTCTTCCTCCGCAAGAGCCCGCTGCCGCTGCTGCACTTCCCGCTCTCTGTCCTTCAAGGTCTTAAGCGTTCCCTGCAAATCCACCTCCCCGCCTCCGGTCTCATAGTAGTTTGCCGCATAATTTTTCAGACTGTGGGAGAGCTCCTGTCCCGGCTCCGCCGCCATCTGCCGCACCAAGACCGTGTTGTCAAAGACAGAGGACGTCAATCCGCCCAAAAGCATGTCCAAATCTCCGTGCTCCACGGACAATTCCTCCCCGTCATCCTCGCAGACCAGGGAAACATGCTTTGTATATCTGTCAAAACTTCTCTCCAGCAAAAAGTTGCGTCCGCCGCAGGTAAACCGCATACTGCCCGCGTAATGATTGGGATTCTCCCAGGGCTCATAGCGGCTGAAGTCATCCCTCGCCGCAGCCTTTCCCCTGCCGCGTTCCATGCCGAAGAGCATAGCGCGGATAAAGGCGCACAGC
Source organism: uncultured Ruminococcus sp. (assembly GCA_900541505.1). Lineage (GTDB taxonomy): Bacteria > Bacillota > Clostridia > Lachnospirales > Lachnospiraceae > Mediterraneibacter. Next base: position 111,925 of record UQKK01000006.1, on the reverse strand, counting down.
GTACTCTTCCCGAACTCATTCTCTCCATATAAAATGTTGACTCCCGGCTGGAAGGAGAACCGCTGTTCCGAAAACTTCCCGAAATTCTTAATATATATTTCTCTGATTCTCAAGTTGTCATTCCCTCCCAGGATTTCATTTCCTATTCGCCAGAATCGCCTCCACGCCCTCACAGAGCGCAAGATATTCGATTGTCTCCGGCTCGCCGTCTGGCAGAACGCTGTCCAGCCCTTCGCTTGCCGGATAAGCCCCAGTCACGTCCGTCCGTTCGACTGCCGGATATTCTCCGCCGCGCAGGACGGTCTCCTCATCCGGCAGGCAGTGGCGGAACATGCGGATGTACTCTCCCAGCAGGTTCCCGGCGTTCTCCTGCTCCAGACGTCCAAAATCATAGTGCGGATGGGTCTCGTCAAGAATCTCCAGAATGTTGCCGTAAGCATCCATGTGGTCTGTATCAAATATCACGTCTGCATCCCGGCTGCCCCGGAGAGTTACGCGGTAGAGGTTCTCTGTCCCCTTTTCTTCCACCGCCCGCTTCAACTCCCTGGCAAGGCTTCCCGATGTCTGGTTTTCGTCCACTGTCACGGTGAGGCGCAGATAGCTTCTCCTGGCAAAGGGAACCCATTGCGTCCTCGTCCCCCGGCTGTCAGTCTCTCCCCGAATAAAACCGTGCTCCCCGGTATCATTTCGGTCAATCGGCTCCAGCGCCCCGGCATAGGCAATATGATTCTTCCTGATTTCTACAGGCTTATGGATATGCCCCAGCGCCACATAGGAAAAGCCGCTCCTCTCCAGCTCTTCCCAGCGAATGGGGATATGCTTTTCATCCCCGCCGTGGGCAAGCAGAATTTCAAAAGGCTGTATCCTATGCGCCGCTGCCTCCTCGTATCTCGCCTCCCGGATTTCCTTCGCATAATAGCTGAATCCGTAGACCGCCGTCTGAAGCTCCGGAAATTCTACATATTCCATCTCCCTGCCAAAGAGAGGATATACATTCTCGCTCCATGCAAAGGTCCGATAATACGAATCCTTTCTGATATAGTCGTGATTCCCCGCTATCAGCACCACCTGCGTGTGGGACAGTGTGGAAAACAGGTAATCCGCTTCTTTCAACTCCCGCAAGAGAGGCTGGCGGTGAAACAAGTCTCCTGCAATGAGAAGTAAATCCGTCTGCTCCTCCTCGCAGATATCAATGACCTGCTCAAAGGTATCCCATAGCTCCTTTGCCCGCCCTTTTGTGTACGCGTATCCCGCATCCGGTTCCGCGCCCAGATGCACATCCGCTATATGGATAAATTTCATGTCACAAATCTCCTCTCCCCGCTGTTTGCTTTACTTACTATAATGGGAGGCGTGGCTTGCACCATGCCTCCCATCTGTATCTGCTCTCTTCTGCTTATAGCGTCCGTTTAAAGCTCACAGTTATTTACAGTCCGCGGGAACGGAAGGACGTCGCGGATATTGGACATACCTGTCAAATACATCACGCAGCGCTCAAATCCAAGCCCGAAGCCCGCATGTCTCGTAGAGCCGTATTTTCTCAAATCCAGATAGAACTTATAATCTTCTTCATTGAGACCGAGCTCCTGCATCCTGCCTTTAAGCTTCTCGTAATCGTCTTCCCTCTGACTTCCGCCGATAATCTCACCGATTCCCGGAACAAGACAGTCCACTGCCGCCACGGTCTTTCCGTCCTCGTTGAGCTTCATATAAAACGCCTTAATCTCCTTCGGATAATCGGTAACAAATACGGGGCGCTTGTAGACTTCCTCGGTGAGATAGCGCTCATGCTCTGTCTGCAGGTCACATCCCCAGGATACCTTATATTCAAATTTGTCATTGTTCTTCTCAAGGATTTCCACTGCCTCTGTATAGGTCACTCTCGCGAAATCCGAGTTCACCACATTGTTGAGACGCTCCAGAAGTCCTTTATCCACAAAGGAGTTGAAGAAATTCATCTCCTCCGGCGCTTCCTCAAGCACATAGGAAATCACATATTTTAACATAGCTTCCGCCAAATCCATATTGTCATCCAGGTCCGCAAACGCAATCTCCGGCTCAATCATCCAAAACTCCGCCGCGTGTCTGGTGGTGTTGGAATTTTCCGCTCTGAATGTGGGTCCGAATGTGTAAATGCTGCGGAATGCCTGGGCGTAAGTCTCGCCGTTCAACTGTCCGCTCACGGTCAGGCTCGTCTCTTTCCCGAAGAAATCCTTCGAGTAATCCACAGTGCCGTCCTCATTCTTCGGCACATTCTCCATATCCAGCGTAGTCACGCGGAACATCTCTCCCGCGCCCTCGCAGTCACTTCCTGTAATCAGCGGGGTGTGCACATAGACAAATCCTCTCTCCTGGAAGAATTTATGGATAGCATACGCTGCCAGGGACCGTATTCTGAATACCGCCTGGAAGGTATTTGTCCTCGGACGAAGATGGGAAATTGTCCTGAGATATTCGAAACTATGGCGTTTCTTCTGCAGCGGATAGTCCGGCGCGGACGCCCCTTCCACGGTCACAGTCTCCGCCTGAATCTCAAAGGGCTGCTTTGCCTGAGGTGTCGCCACCAGCGTACCTGTCACGATGATTGCCGCGCCTACATTCTGTTTGGAAATCTCCGCGAAATTGTCCATTTTATCATGATATACTATCTGAAGCGGTTCAAAATAAGAACCGTCATTCACTACGATAAAGCCAAATGTTTTCGAATCCCGGATACTGCGAATCCATCCTCCGACGGTCACCTCTTTATCCAGATACTGCTCTCTGTTCTTAAATAACTCCCGAATCGTAACCAGTTCCATACCAAATACTCCTTCTTCTTATTGCGCCGCCCAAGACTGCCTGTTTTGGGTAACGTTATTATTATAACACTGAACGTAAGAGAAATACAGCCCTAATTATATAGTTGCAGTTCAGCTCTTAAGAATCCTTAAGAATGGGCGGGGCGATTTATTTTTGTCCCGCAGTTTGGACAAATCAGCCATTCCTTCTCTAATTTTCTGCCGCAGTTTCTGCAGAAATTTACCGTCTCTGCCGGTTTTACTGCTGCTGCCGCGTCAAAGTCTGCCAACACCTTTTTTGCCTCTTTGTTCCCCCGCCTTGCGGCTTTCTTAAACCATTTCTTCGCTTCCTTTTTATCCTGTGCTACGCCCTCTCCCCTCAGATAACAATATCCGATTTTCACCTGGGCATCGTCGAGTCCCTGTTCTGCCGATTTCATATACCACTTTGCAGACTCTGCCGGATTTCGCTCTACACCGTCTCCCCTGGAATGATAAAGCCCCAAATTGTACTGTGCGAATTTATTTCCGCCTTCTGCCGCCTTTCTGTACCATTTTACGCCTTCCGCCTTATTCTGCTCTACACCTTTCCCGCGAAAATAACATTCTGCCACTTGCATCTGTGCATAGTCATCCCCGCTGTTTGCCGCCTCTATTTTCTGTGCGAACTTGTCTTCTTTATTTTCTGCCGGAGCACTTACCTTCTCCGAAACTGCTGCCTTCGACGCCCCCTGCGTCTGAGTTCCCCGGTCTTGTTTCCTGTTTTCTTCGCTTCCATCTACCGGACTGCCATTCTTTTGGCTGCTATCCGCTGGGCTTCCATCCTCTTGACTGCACGGATGTAAGTTCTGGTAATGTTTGATTACCTTTTCCAGCTTTACTGTCAGTGTGTTTCCACTTCCATAGAGTCCATCTGAATCAATCACCTTATGAAGTGACTGATGTTCAAAGTTATAGGGAAATTCATAGTTTCCTTCCCTTGTCTTAAATATCACCGACACGTTATCCTCATTGTATTCGCATCCTATGATATCTTTAAAATATATGGTTTTTCTGGTGTCGAAAAAGACGATTCCTTCTTCAAAAATTCCGAATCCCCTTTTCCCGTTATGTACCATAGAATTTTCATAAATAAGAAGATAGGAATAACCCGGCTTTAAATATTTTTGGAAATTGTAGAAATCAATGTTCTTGGTATACGCGCAGTAAAGATTTGTGCCCGGAACCCACAAATAACCGTCACAGGATGCATTTTCCCAGGAATATTTCTTCTCAAACACTTTGGGAATGTATTCGTCCAGAGGAAGCTTCGCCTCCTGCTCATCTTCATAATCTGAAATCTCATTTTTCAGAATACGTTTGCCCTCTGAAATGTAATGGAGCAGTCGTCTGTAATGCCACTCCTGTCTGGGAAGATTCTTACCGTACTCTTCCCAGAGCCGCTCTCTTTCCGAGACCGCCTTCTGGTACTGTTCCAATGTATAGTGTTCATAATCAAAGTCACGCAGGATTTCCGATTCAGCAAAAAAATCGGCTATTTTTCTGTACAGGGTAGACTCATACCCTCCCAGCAAAGTCGTTATCCCAAAATAGTCCATGATATCCAGAAGCTCTGATTCCGCTTCTGTACCTTTTACTATTTCATAGAGTAAGCCATATGTTCCTTCATAGTATGGGTCAATGACCAGCGCCTTTAAGTAACCGTCTAGGCGCTTTTCCTCCTTCTCTTCATACCGCCTTGTGGCTTCACACTGATTAACCGCCGCAGTATAGCTGTCTATGGGATACCCCGGTCCTTCCGCGATTCCCTGCTCAACCGCTTCATGATAGACAGCGCGAAAGACTCCTATGATTACGGCATATCCTCCCGCTACCACCAGCGCGTAAGATGTAGCCGAATCTTTTAAATCCTTTAGCTTCTGCTGAATATATGCATTATCCGCTTTCCTCCGGGAAGCATCGCCGAAACTTCTGATGAAATCCGTGCCTGCATTGAGCACGCCCGCCATAATCGCGCCTTTCACAGCTCCGCTGAGCCCAAAACCGCCGCCCTCCCATCTGCTGCGTGACGCCCTCTGCATTGCTCTGTATTCTTCCAACGCCGCTTTTTCATCCATCACTTCCGCATACTTCTCTACCAGCTCACTAATCATGCAGTTGTAATCCATGCCATATTCCGGTCGATAATAATATTTATCGAGAAACGTCTGCGGTGTCATGGAGATTCCATAACGGTAAAACGTCTTCATCGTCAAATCAATCACACCGTTCATCACGCTCTCTACAGCCCGTGGAGCTGCCTCTATAACCTTGCCCAGGGTAGCTGTGTTATCGTATTCTTCGCCCAACATTTTCCTGAGTTCATACGCATACCTCTCAAATGCTTTGCGAAGTTGGATATAATGCTTAAATTCTCCTGATATCGTACAGGTATGCCCTGCTAAATGAAATTCGATATCTCTGTCTCTATCCAAAGCCTCCCATTGTTCTTCCGTCATATTTGAATCCGATGCAGAAGATAAAAGCTTTTCCAGTTCAGCGGTTAGTTTTTCCTGTTCCTTATTATACTCTGCTATAAAAGCCTTTGCCTCTTCATATCCTTGTTCGGCAGCTTTTTTCATCCATTTTATGCTTTTTGTCTCGTCTTTCTCCGTCACTTCCCCATAATAATACGCCATTCCCAGCCAGTATTGCGCGGGAGCATGCCCCTGCTCTGCCGATTTTGTAAACCACCTTACCGCTTCCTCTAGGTTTTGCCTCACTCCTACTCCATCGCAATAGCAGGCCGCTAAAAGACTCTGTGCAATCGCGTGCCCCTGTTCCGCCGCTCTTCTGTACCATTTTGCGGCCTCTCCCTCATTGATTGCCACCCCTTCGCCATTATAGTAGGCTTCTCCCAGCATAAATTGTGACTCTGCAACTCCCTGCTCCGCCGCTTTTGTAAACCATTCTGCCGCCTTCTCCTTATTTTCCGCTGTCCCTATCCCCTTGCTATAGCTCACGCCCAAATTATACTGAGCCCACATATGACCTTGTTCTGCCGCTCTTTTCATCCACTTCAGCGCTTTCTCTTTATCTTCCTTCACGTTATTGCCGATATAATACGCATATCCTAACTCGAACTGCGCATCTCTGTTTCCGCCCTCCGCCATTTTTCTTAAATCTTCTATCGGCAGTCTTTCCAACGCTTGATACGAATCTGCGGAAATATCCTTGGGATTTTCCTTTTGCACATCGTTCTCCTGAGATGCTTTCGTCTCTTCTGTTTTCTCTATCTCTTCCTTTTCAAAAAATTCTTTCGGGCATCCGCAAAAAGGACACACTTCTACCCTCTCTGATACCATCTTTTTGCAGTCCGGACACTTCACTAATCCCATAGTTCCTTTTCTCCCTTATCACAGTATGGTTTTGCAAAAAATATTGTTTTCCTTAATTATAACGTATTGATATTTTTAATACAATTGGAAGAAAATATGGTGAATTAGGACAATAAATATATTGGAGAAATCTACAGAGTAGAGCATGACTGCCCTAAGAATGTATCTTGGTTACATTATACTACATACATAGTTTTCCGTTTATTGACATTTTCACAAACATGCACGTAGTTTTTCATCTTCATTATTCGAGACTATGTACATAGTCTTACATCTATGCTATACTTTTACTTAAAGTAGCGAGGATAACTCGATATTTTAACGCTCCATTAAGTTGTGTACGAAAGTGGGTGAAGGAATGCCAACAAAAGAAGATAAGGCAAAATATGATATCCAGTACGCCAAAACGAAACTTAAGCGTATTCCGCTGAACGTTCAAAAAAAGAAATATGAGGAAATCAAAACGGCAGCAGAGCACGCCGGAGAATCTGTAAATGGCTATATCAAGAAAGCAATTGATGAACGGATGGAGCGTGGACAATAGATGAGCCTGATGAAGCATTTTGGAAAGATGAAGAATAACCACGACGCAACTGTCAACACTCTCACCATGAAAGGATGTGTTACCATGCCATTACCACAGCAGAACAACCAGTACACGATTGATGATATCTATGCACTGCCGGACGGACAGCGGGCAGAGCTGATAGATGGTCAGATGTATATGATGGCTCCGCCGTCACGGAGACACCAACAGATACTTTTATCTCTTAGTCGCAGGATTGCCGATTACATTGACAGAAAGGGCGGCTCCTGCGAGGTCGATATTGCCCCATTTGCTGTCTTTCTAAACGAAGACGATAAAAACTATGTCGAGCCGGATATCAGTGTTATATGCTCATCCGAAAAGCTCACAGACAAAGGATGCAGCGGTGCTCCCGACTGGATTATTGAGATTGTCTCTCCGAGCAGCAGGCGCACAGACTACTTCACCAAATTGTTTAAGTACCGCACCGCCGGAGTGAGGGAATACTGGATTGTTGACCCAGACAAGAACCGGATTCTCGTTTATAATTTTGCGTCTGAAGATGCCGGAGACTACACATTTTCTGAAACTGTAAAAGCAGGAATATATGAGGATTTGGAGATTGATTTTAACACCATAGAACTCTAAGGCACTGCCGCTCCAAGTCATTATTGGGCGGCTTTTCCTCTTTATGGAGAAAATGCTGGTAAGTATTGAAATCTAAAAATTTCCTCCATTGCAAACGTCGAAGGGATATGCTATATTATAGACATAAAAAGAACAACCGCCCACAAGGGGTTGACCTCATGAATTATGATGATAGAATTACCACCTCTTCACTCGCCAAAGTTCCGGGGTGGTTTTTCTATGTTTAAACCATTATCTGATAAACGTAAAAACGAATGTCAGTAATGCCAGAATGAACATTCCAAATGCCATTAAATCACGAAAGTCAAATGGTTTCTTGTCCATCCGCACCACCCCCATTCTATGTAGAATAGAGGTCAACCACCCTGTAACACGGTTGTTCTAGTACAAGTGTACCATATGTGCTTTATTTTTTCAATCAGCTATCTGTAATCTTGACATCTCTCCACGTTAAAAATTCCACTTCAAAAATTCCTCCATTGCAAACCTCACAAGGATGTGCTATACTACCTCCCGTAGCAAAGCCCATTAAAAATAAGGTCTTATCGGGCTTGCCGGCGGTCACCGCCGTTAAATGTGCCGTGTGTTCGAGACCTTCCACACGTAAAACAAAACTAAAGGAGATTGAAAAATGAAAAACTCTCAACAAACCAAAGTGCTGTTTATGGCACAGGCAGCCATGATTGCTGCCATCTATGTCGTGCTGACACTGCTCGGCGCGTCCTTTTCCTACGGAGAAGTTCAGGTCCGTATCTCAGAGGCATTGACGATTCTTCCGGTCTTTACACCGGCAGCGATTCCCGGTTTATTCATCGGGTGCCTGCTCAGTAATATTTTAGGAGGATGTATCGTCCCGGATATCATTTTCGGAAGCCTGGCGACATTAATTGCAGCAGTTTTCACCTGGATGCTCCGCAATCGCAGCAAGTATCTCGCGCCGCTCCCGCCAATTATCGCGAATGCCCTGATTGTTCCGTTTGTGTTGAAATACGGATATCAGCTCCCATTCCCGATTCCGTTTATGATGTTGACCGTCGGCATTGGCGAGGTGATTTCCTGCGGTGTTCTGGGAATGATTCTGCATACTGCACTGTATAAATACAGATACATCCTGTTTAAGACAGAGACCCGCGGAGTGTAAGGAAAGAGTCGCAGGCTATAGGAGAGAATCGCAGAATTTAAGATAAACTGGCATTATATTTACCGTATGAAAAGGAGGGCTATCCCGGCAGACTGTTCTGCCCGGATAGCCCTTTTTTCAATAGGATTACTTTTTCCACCAAATAGTATTTCTTTCTATTCCCACATATGGAACCTTTAAAGTAGCTTCATTACCATACGCATGTAAATTTTGATAAAATTAATATATTCATCCAAGTCAACATGCTCTGTTGGTGTGCACAGTTGATTAAAACGTCCCGGACCAAACTGGGGTAAAGGATAGCCGTAAGCAGATGTGATTTTCGATGTATCTCCTCCACTGCATCTTCTTCCCAACTTTATCGTTTTTCTCAAAACCTCTTCCGCCGCTTCAACTGCCGCGCGTATACACAGGTTATTTGTATCCATAGAGAGCTGCGGATTTGCGATTGGCATATCCAGTTGGTAGTCCATATCCGGGTCAGCCATTTTCAGCTCATCTAATACTTCTTTTAACTCTTTTGTTGCGCTTTCTATCGTTTCTCCCTTTGTATACCGTCTGTCCACCGAAAACGTACAAGAATCCGGCTGAATATTTGAAGCTTCCCCCGCATGAATTTCCGTTATTGACAAAATAGCGCCGCCCTCTTCAAATCCATAATTTCTTTCCCTTTTTAATACATCATCATACTGATATAACCTTTCGATTGCCTTGCAAGACTTTTGAATCGCATTATCTCGGTTTTTCCTGAGTCCTGCATGCCATCCTTCACATTGATAGGTGACAGAATAGGCAATCCTCCCATCACTCTCTACGATTACTGAATCTTCTGAAGCCTCCATGCAGACTCCAAAATCTGCATCTAGAAGTCCTTGGGAAATTAAATACAACGTTCCATATTTTCCGCCTTGCTCTTCATCACAAACACAGCTGATTGAAATGGAACCATTGGGAATGAACCCGCTGCGCTTCAATAACTTTACTGCCATTATTCCGGCTGCAAGACCCGCTTTCATGTCCACACTCCCTTTTCCATAGATATTTCCATCTATGATTTCACCTGACCACGGGTCCCTTACCTTCTTTTCCTCAACTGTCGGAGGGAAAACATCGTAATGTCCATTAAACATAAATTTACGTCCGTCCGGATTTCCGCACCAGTTGGATATAATATTCGGTCTCGTCGGTTCTTTCGCATAAACCTCCACCGGCAGATTTTCTCTTTTCAGCCACTTCATTACTACTTTACTGATTTCAAGTTCTTCTCCTGTAGGGCTCGGAGTCTGTATCATCTCTTTTAGGAAATCTACAGCTTCTTCACGGTATTTTTCTACATATCTGTCAATATCCGTATAAATCATCCCTATTCTCCTTTATCATCGCAACCCCTCTCTTTCCTACTCTTAGGTCTCAACCATTGAGATTTTCGAGCTCTGCAAAACAGACAATTGAATCTAACGCCGCAAAGCAAGAAAATCTTGCAGTGTAAGGCATGTGTGCCCTGGTACAGAGTGGGTATCCCCTATTCAGAAAGGGGATTTCCTGTTTTTAGTTTTAAAGCCCTCTTGTTTTATAATATAAAATATTAGTTTTATTATTTCCCACACATATTTTATACTAATCCGAAGGATTAGTCAATAAAATTTTATAATAGTTATATATAGTTTTATAATATAAAATATTGCGTGTATAAAACACTAATGATATAATGTAAATAATCTTTGTTTCTGTAAATAATAATTGGGGAGGTTACTCTTTCAAATGGAAGATAAGCAAATTAAAAATATACAGTCTGTACATAGAGCTTTTGAAATTTGGGAATATATCATAGACGGCGGGGCAGGTTATCGTCTATCCGAGATAGCAGAGCATTGTAATCTGAACAAGACGACTGCCTACCACTTATTAAAAACACTGGAAGCACGGGGATATATCGAGAAAAATTTTGACACACAGAACTACAAAATGGGATGGAAGTCCTTCGATATCGCTTCTAAAATCTATGACAATCAGAATGTCGTTCAGCTCGGTAAACCTTATTTAGAAAGATTATTCCGCCAATTTAATGAAACTGTTTTATTATGCTACTGTGGTTGGGTAAAAGACTGTTTTATGGGGACGTGCCTATATCAATTTGAGTCAACACGCCCGGTTCATACGAGTACCCCTGTAGGGACACATCTCCCACTGCACTGTACGGCACAGGGCAAGATGTATCTCACAGGTCTTTCTGAAAAAATGCTGGAAAAGCATATGGAAACTTTGGAAATGACTGCCTTCACTCCGAATACTATAACCGACAAAACCGAATTAAAAAAACAATTAGGGATACTCCGAAAACAGGGATACTGTATTGAACGCGAAGAATTTCAGGAAGGAGTATGTACAATTGCGTATCCTGTCTTTAAACATACCGGAAGAGTCGTTGTCTCTGTCGTTATTTCCCTGCCGGTTCAGCGTGCAGATGAGGCGTATCTGGATACCCTAAAAGAAGCCATGGAACCTGTTGCACGAGAATTATCACGTATGCCCTTCTAGTTACTTTCTCATTCATATTTCACATAATGAGACAGTACACCAGGTTGAGGCAAAAAGATGGATGGGCCTGTATCCGAAGGCTCCATCCATCTCTGTATGTCGTCGTTTTTTATATAGAATTTAGTAAATTACGCTTTCCGTCCCATCCGTCCAATCAATACGATGATAACAGTAAAAACAACTGCCAAGCCGAGATTCAGTAAAAGTCCCGCTCCCGGTCCATTGGACACAACAAAAGGAAACATCAGGCTTATCAAAGGTATACAGTAGAAATTCTGAATCGTATATCCTGCACCAAAATCTGCGAGGACTGGTGTTTCCAAATCCGGGTCAGCCATTTTTATCAACAGCATCCCTGTGATAAACTGTCCTGTCAGACACCCCAAAGAACCCAGCGTATTCTCAAACCAATATTCATCCAAACATTTTTTGCACACAAAATATATCAGAAGCGGTGTCATTATCAATCCTAAAATACACATTACAAGCAACGGCTGCCAATAACTTGCTACCACCTCTACGGGGATACTCATAATTGCCGCAACGATTAAATAGTCCGTAATTAGACCGGTAATAGAATTTTTCACTTTTTCATCAAACAGATAATCCAGTTTGCATTTACGGATAATGAACCAGAGGACATACATCACGAGTAAGGCATAGACCCAAGTCGCTATCGCTCCCAGTAGGGACCATCCCAGCTTATTTATATAATTCGATAAAACATATCCGCCTCCTGTCGCCAGAAGCATAAGTCCCAAGTGAAGAGACAAAGTCTCCACACTGCTTGTTATCATGGTTTGCTCTCCCAGGCTGGGACGTTTCTGTCCTCTGGAATAATAGCCGACACTCATTTCTTTCGGCACAGCGGATATATCTTTTACGACAACGGTATAATTACGGCGGATTGCCATATTAATCATAAACGTACCAATTATGAGACCGCCCAGTATACCCACAGTAGCCGTCGTAGATGTAACTCCCATCGCTGTCTGATAGTAAGGCTGTTCCAGTGCTTCCAACATACCCCCTACCGCTCCAACTTGCCCGTGACTGCCGCCAAATCCCATAGCAAGTTCCAGACCAAAGGTAGGATACGTCTCTGTTCCCAGGAAATCCGATAAGAGATTCACTAACAATCCCACTGCATATTGCAACGTAAAGCCCAGACAAATCACCGCCGCGCAAATCAATGGCGCTTTCTGCTTTTTTATGTTCTTAAAATCAATCTTCCCACTGCAGACCGGCAGTGCGGCTATAACAGGAATAAATAGAACCGATGGGAGTGCGGATACCGCAGACATCATATCTTCGGATATCGGTAATATATCCAAGACATTTGGTCCCAGAAGCAGACCGACAAATCCCCCAATCACACACGCCGGCAGATACAGCTTTTGAAAAATTTTTACTTTTGCGCGCAGAATCACCCCACAGACTAAAAGCACACTTAATACTGCAAATGTTTGAATAATTAAAACAACGGAATCTGATGCTGTCATTTTATATCTCTCCTTTCAAACTTGTGTCAACACAAATAAAAACCTGTCAGGAGGGCTAATCATTGGGAAAATAAAAAATTTTATATTATAAAATGACAGTTTTATTATATATAATATATTTAACATATTTAGACCACATAAGTCAATAGATTCTGAAAATTTCCAACCCCGTTTATTTCCCCTCAAATGCTATCTCTATATGGTACACCGATATCTCTCTGATATATTCGGCAAAATCCGCATCTTCCATGCGTTCTATGACTTCTCTGTGTGCCTCCTCCGTAGATGTTGGGTAGAAATAAATGTGAATCTTTGAGACATTATGGTCTCCCACGGGTATCATGCCGACTTTATCCGCCATATACTTTCCGTCCGCGTCCAGGATGACCCTGCGCAGTCCTTCTATATCCCCCATGGTGTTCGCCTCTTCCCGGTAATCCTCATTCAGTATGATTTCATAAGGCGTTTTTTCCACGGAAACGATGCCCATGCCGTTTGGCGCATACTCGTTGACCTCCTTGGTGATGGTCTGGCTGCTGTCCTTTGACACGTCTGCAGCGAAAGACCAGGTACCCTCCTGCTGATATTGCTCTGTACTTTCCGGCATTTTTGCGGAGGAAATTCCACTCACATCCATTTTCCATTGAAATGCATCCGGTATATCCGCCCAGTAAAATTCATTTACATTCAAATCCATGCGAAATATTCCCGCAAACGTATGGTCATCGATAAATTCTCCGTTTACCTGTGTCTGCCATTCAATGGGCGTATCCAGGAAGGAATATTCCTGTGTTGTGTCCAGGAACAGATAGCTGATAGTCTCTTCCCCGTCCTGATATTCAAAATCATGCACACAATCCGGGAATGCCTCCTCGGATTCTATGAGAACAGACACATTCATCCCCTCGGTGTTGCAGTACATTTCGGATAAGGTTATCTTCACCCCGTTGGACTCGCTGACGTTTGTACCGGTCACAGGCTCTGCATCCTTTGTATAATCTCCGCCGTAGACCGCCTTGCCGGATTCTCTTGCAAAAATATTTCCTATCAGGGGAATGTCCGCCGCGATGGTCGGGTTCGCCGCGCAGAATCCCACACCCGCCGCAACCAAAACCGCTGCCGCCGTGCACCCGGTGAAAATCTTTCTTTTCCTCTTTTCTCTGCTCTGCCTGCGGATGATATCCATGCTGTTTTCTATGGTTTGATTTAACTTTTCTCTTGGAACTTCAATCTCTTCAAATAGATTTTGCATACATGTAATCCTCCTTCAAATATTTTTTTATCTCATCTCTTCCTCTGCTCAGCCACGCTTTCACCGTGCCGGACGGAGCATTCATCGTCCGCGCGATTTCATCCACCGACATTTGGCTGAAGTATTTCAGGATGATAGCTGTCCGGTATTTCTCCGGGAGCTTTAGGATTGCTTCATTTAAGTCACATTTTTCCTCCAGAGAGACGCCGATTTGCCGTGCGGGTATGTGCCGGCTCTCAATGTCACTGTAGTATACGATTTTCTTCCCCGCATCCGCCGCCGTGTGAATCAGGATACTCGTGAGCCATGTTTTAAACCATTCGGGATTTTTCAGCTTTTTGATGTGCTGATAGCCTTTGAGCACGGTAGTCTGCACCACATCCAGCGCATCCTCCCCGTTTTGCATATAGATAAACGCCATCTTATAGAGATATTCCTGGTGCTGTGCGACCAAGAGTCCGTACGCCTCCGCGTTTCCCCGCATCGCCTTCTTCACAAGGCGGATATCCGCCTGTTTTTCCTTCTTATCAGACATTTATGTGTACCTCCCTTTTTACGGAAGTCATGCACTTCTCTGTTGATTTTCTTTCGGCATGCCTTTTCTTTTTCAGAACCGTTCTGTATGTTAGACAGCATAACACAGATTTTGGTTGCAAAAAAGATTGTGCGGGAGGCACAAATCAGACAAGTCCAAAGTTTCCGCAGAGGCACATAGCAGGCAGTCCAAAGGTTTTCCGCAGATACACCGAACGGGCAGGTTCAGCGGATTTTTCCGCAAATGAAAACCACCGACTACCAGAACATATTTCTGATAAGCAGTGGCTCTCTTTCTTGCCAGTGTACTTTTTTAACCGCTTTCCTTTTCGTTTTGTTTAAACCGACATTAAACCGACACTCAAACCGACATTTTTCTGTCATTCCACCAGAACAACCTAATCCCCATAAGTACCTTCCCGTTTCTCCAAATAAACCTTCACCGCTTTTGAATAGGGATACCGCGTATCTTTGTGATATTCCAGATATCTTCTGTCATACGTATAAACCGCCGCGATAGTCTCTCCTTCATGCTTTCCTCTTGGAAAGCAAATCCGCCCCAGTTCATCTAGTGTTTTCTGCCTATAAATCTCTATGTAAAGCTCCTCTTCACCTCCCAGACTTTCCCCGTTCATTTCCCGGAACCACTCGCGAAAGCCTTCCCTCGTATATTCTGTCAATGTCTGCCTTGTGATGCCGCATTCGTCCATATCCTGCACCTCTATCAGAAGTACTTCATCCTCATGTTTCGTCCCTTTTTTCGCATAATTGACAAGATATAACTTTGCATGGAGGTCATTTCTTACCCGCCACAATGCCAGAAATTTTCTCTTATTCTTGTGCCAGTACCTGTTCGGATGACTGGTATACGGGGTGACGCTCTGCTCTTCTTCACATAACAGATATTCAAAAATAATATATCCATGGACGGGATGTTTTTGCAGTCGGTCAAAATTGATTGCCGCTGTAGCCATATCATCTAACAGCTCTTTGGAAAATTCAAACCCACTTTCATCGTAGTTCTCTAATTTTTTACTGTCTTTTGGCATAGATTTTACCTCTTATTTCACAAAACAAATATACGGTTACCGTGTTGCTTTTCAGCTCCTGCATGATAACAATTTCCCGCTACCTAAACTGGTGTACTGGCTATCATTCGAGCTAAGCACTCTCTGTTCGCCATTTTTCATTCCACCTGTCCATTTTATCTTCCTACTAAATAAAAATAATATATTCCGTGTGATTTTGCAATTTGATTCCGTATGTTTCAATAATTCTATTCCGTGCAATTTTATATTTTTATGTGGAAAATACTATGGATTTTTATGTTCTGTCTGCAACTTTTCTTGCCGCACCGATTTTGAACTCACAGAAACATAGTCATATACACAGGCAGAAAAACGATGTCCTCCTCGACTTTTAAGTCTCCGGTATGGATGACATATGCCGTGTGAAGCTGTTCGCGGTATTTGGCGCGGAATTTTCTGAGGGACGTCAGCGTATAATTTTTTCCCGACTTAACCTCTATCGGCGAGATATTATGCCTGCTGCTGATTTTCGTTTTTGCCGTGAGAAAGTCAATCTCCATGCGCATGCTGCTGTCATTTCTGGATGGATTGGAATAAAAATACAGCTTATGTCCCGCTGCCGTCAGCATCTGTGCTACGATATTTTCCAGCAGCATCCCTTTATTTACTTCCAATTTATCAAAGAGAAGCTTCTTATAAATCTCTTCTGTGACAATTCCGTTTTCGTCAAACGCATGACTGATTAGCAGCCCGGTATCTGCCATATAGCATTTCATTGTCAGCCTGTCCATATTCATTCTCAACCCGATACACGGTTCCGCAGAATTATAACAGATATTAATAATCATTGCGTCATCCAGCCAGGTAAAGGCGTCCTCATATTCACGGAACCTCGCTTCTTTCTGCAGTGACGAAAGCTGAAATTTCTTCTTGTGTTTCTGGAGCTGTGCGGGAATCTCATCAAAAATCCCTTCCACCTTTCTCTCATACCCGGCAGCATATTTTGCCACATCCGCCCTGTAAAGTGTTAGAATATCTCTTTTCACCCTGTCTACCCTGTCAAAATCTCTTGATTTCACGTACTCCTTCACTGCCTGCGGCATCCCTCCGACTATCATATACTGCCGGAAGAAATTCATCGCCTTTCTGTGTAATGCCTGGTCCAACGGTTTTTGTTTCTGAAAGCACTGCTCTGCCAACGGCAGTAATGCCTCATTTCCCAACGCCCACAGAAACTCTTCAAAATCCATCGGATACATTTTAATGTGACGTTCTTCAGATGGGATAACAATATCCCTGACATTTCTCTTTATAGAAATCAGAGACCCCGTCTCCAGATAATCATATCTTCCATCCGCCACAAGATATTTAACCGCTGCCCGTGCACGTGGAAAAAGCTGCACTTCATCAAAAATAATTAGTGACTCATGTTCCTCAAGTTTTACATTATAATATGCGGACAAATACATAAAAAAGCTGTCCAAATCATTCAGATAATTCTCAAATAACTGGCGCACTTCATTTCCTGTATTATTGAAGTCAATAAGTATATAACTTTTATATTCCTTTTCAGCAAACTTCTGCGCAATATAACTCTTGCCTACACGCCGCGCTCCGTCAATCAACAGCGCTGTCTCTCCGGCACTTTCCCTTTTCCATTTCAGCAATGCATCATATATTTTTCTTCGCATAGATACAAACCTCTTTTCCCGTGCCCAAATCACGTTTTCAAGATTTTTATACCTATATATTATCACGTATTCAAGATTTTTCCAGCCATTATTTTACACATTTTCGTGATTATGTAATTTTCCGCCATAAATGGCTGCAGTCCAGCTCGGAAGGTTTTATTGCGCAGGAAACAGAGTTTCCTGCGCAATAAAAAATCCGAACTCATCTCTGAGCTCGGATTTTTCTTTATCAGTGGAGAATACGAGAGTCGAACTCGTGACCTCCTGCTTGCAAGGCAGGCGCTCTCCCAACTGAGCTAATCCCCCATAAATGCTTTTTACAACTTTGATAGAATACCATACTCTATGGAGGTTTGTCAATACTGTATTTTGAAATCTGCAAAATACATGGTTTCGATTGTTGATTTTTGCCTCATCTGTTACAATGATTATGTTGCCACCCCCAGACCGGCACGGAAGGGAGGGTTGACTTACGGAAATACTTATAACATTTTTTCTCTCTGTTATGGCAGGTGTCGTTTGCCACCTCATCTGTAAATGGCTGGACAGAGATGAATAACCGGCAACCAGCCTAAGGTTTAAGCCGCCTTTGCCAAAACGGAATAGAAATAGCCACGAGGTGCGAACTCGTGGCTATTTTGTTGCCCTTACGGACTACTCATAACATTTTGCCTATCTGTACTATAGCATAGAGTCCCGGCACAGTCAAGTATATGCCATTTGTTCCATGATATACCTAAATCTCTAAAACGACATCAGTTTATACAGCAGCGGATTCTTCTCATACAGTAAAGTCAGTATCTGGCTCTTCTCAATCATGTCAAAGCACGCCGTCCCCGCTTTGGTGGAATAGCAGACAGTCACGACCAAAAAGCCCAGCCATACAATGACAAGGGCGATAAAAATTCCCAGCACAGCGCCTCCCAAATGATTGAAGAATCCAATCACCGGGAGTTCTCCGATGATATTTACAGCAACCATCAGCGCCTTCACGATGATGATAGCCAAAAGGAAGGTCACCAAAAATGAAATGACCCGTATTGCCAGTCTCGCAATATAAGATGCGACATATTCCGGGAATGTCTGGACTCCCAGCTCGTCATAGATGGTCGCGTTGTTGTTCTCCATCAACGCGTTTTTCAGAAATGTCGGGAGGGGTGCGCTCTCGATTTCCTTTATCTGCACATCCTTTGGTATCTCACCCATCACACTCAATATGTCCTGCGGCGTGATTCCCAGCATGTCCCAATCCGCCTCATTGAGCGATGCAATCTCGTCCGGGCTCAGTTCTCCCAGAGCTGTGCCGCTCAAATCCATACTGCCCAATTCCTCTGTGGAAATCTCCGGCATGAACGCCTCCACTACTTTTTTCTCGATGACATCATTCACCGGGGTATGGTTCTGCAGCGCGTCCGCCACAAACGGTGAAAGAAATAAAACAAGTACGATTGTCAGGGCAGTGGACAAAAGGGACAGTCCGATTTTGAAAAATCCACGGATTCCTCCCACTACCATACTTACCAGAAATATAACGCCTACAATGATTAACAGCCAATTATCCATATCTTCTCCTATTTTGTAAGGTAAATTACGCGCAGTCCGTTCGCGCTCATCACATAGTATCTGTTCAGTCCCCTCGCGCGGGTAATCTCCAGCGCCTCTGTCTTTAAATCGCCCTGGAATTTCAGGATTCCCGTGTCTGTCAGGATACAGCATCCCGAACCTTCAAAGAGAATAATTTCATCATCCTCCATACTGACATTGCTGTACTCCCCGCTGATTGCCCGGTTCATGGTCTGCTTTCCCGACCGGTCATAGAGCCGCACTTCATAGCCGGATTTTTCGTTGTTGAGCAGCACAAAGCCAATATATTTATCCGTGTGGAATACGCTCTTTATCTCCTGGTTTATCTCCACTTCTTTTAATTTCTTCGGGACATCGCTGCCTTCGTAGAGGACAAAGGAATGATCCCCCACAGCCACAGACCGTTCTCCTCCCATGAAGAAAATATCCGCCACCACCGAATCTGCATATTCCTCTCTGCTGACCTCGTTATCGACCTTGCTCTTTCCCGTCTCCGAGAAATTATAATAAACGACACTGGACTTCAAGCCCGTCCCGCTCACCGACAAGTAGGATACTGCCAGCAGCGTCCCGTCACCGGAAATTTCCAGGGCGGTGGGATATCCGCTGTTTCCGGCAGTCACCTGATGCTCTACAAGAATATTTCCGGTAGCGTCATATGCCATAATCATGGGTGTATTTTCATTTTTTAAGAGTGCTCCCACAATTCCCTGGTTCGATACCGTAATCTGCTCGATTGGCAGATTGGTCTGAATCTCGCCTTTTAGTCCCTGGTCTGTAAATACAAGGATGGTATTGCCGCCGATATCCGCCACGGCAAACGCATCTTCGCTCATTTCTATAGACGGGTTCTGCACCTGGGCAGGCTGAATCCATTGCTCTTCATTCTTATAATTCAAATAGACGACTCCGTCTTTGTTATAGCGGATGATTCCTTTGGAAAATCCCGCGTAATGGTTGCTGTCTGAAGTTTCCTGTGTATATTCAGCCGCTGTCCGCGCTGTCCCGTAACTCTTATTTTTAAGAAGCAGATAAGTTCCCACCGCAGCGAGTACCAGCAGCCCGATTACCACCACGATTTTCCTTAACTTCTCCAGGCGTCGCTTCCTCGCCTTCTTTTTTATCTCCTCCGGCTCCGGAGGATTCGCCAGTTTAAGATACGGCTTTTTCTTTTGCGTCATAGAACTCCCCTTGATTGTCTGTCTTTCCTGTTTATGTCTATCCTCCCGCGCCCTGTTTTCGGGCGGTGTCCGCTCTCTGCCTGACATCCTTTGCAGCGGGTTTCACATCTTACGCCGCCATTATACCATTATTTTAAGGCAATAGCAATTTTTGTCCCACATAGATAAGATTTCCGTCATCGATGCCATTCATTTTGCAAATTGCCTCCACATGTGAAACATCGCCGTACATCTTTTTGCTGATGATTGCCAGCGTGTCGCCTTCCTCCACCACATAGACTCCATCGCTCCCGTTCTCACCGTCCGCAATGTCCAGCTGTCCGCCTGAAGCCTCGGATTTTGCGCTGACAGCCTGTCCATCCTCTCCTGTGCTTGTCCCGTTTGCACTGCTGTCTGCGCTCTGTCCGTCTGCGCTGCCGTCATCCGCGCTCTGTCCGTCTGTACTGTCGGTTTGTCCGTCCTGTTCATCACCGGCAGCCTGTCCACCTTTTGTATCGGAATCCTCTCCGCCTGCCGCCTGCGCTTCCTCCCCCGTGACCGCAGTCACGCTGCCGCTGGTCTCCTGCGCTTCCACCTCATTTGAATCGGAAGAAGAATCTGCCAGGCTGTTGAGGGTCGTCTGTACTGATTTCATTTTATCGAAATTATTGACCATCGTCACCCCCATGACAATGACCACCAGCACCAGGCAGGCACTGAATGCGTAAATCAAACGATTTGTCTTTTTCTGCTGCTGTCTTTCTTCCCTGCTTCTAACCAGACTACGAAAGTCCTTTGCAGCTCTATCTTCAAAAGTTTCCGAGGCACACACCCCATTTTTCTTTCTTGCAGAAATCATATAATTCTGCATGCACGGGTTTTTCTCGTAATACGTATAATGTCCGCCTATTTCCATCAAGTCATTCAATTTATGTACAAAATAGACTTCCTCTTTCTCCACCGGGTCTTTCATGATAAAGACGGTATTCTTCTTGGGAAAGGACTTTTTATGCAGCTTGATGGTGCTGTGTTCCGGCGTCAGGGGAACGCCCGCCTGTGCTACAAACCAGCCCAGCATCTCCCCGTCCTCAAAATACTGCTTGCAGTCCTCATACGCCCGTTTCCATGTCTCCTCGTCAATCACATAATCTTTACCAGATGTCTTTAAATCGTGCATACGCACTGCGCCGTATATGTATACATATTCCTCCTCTTCCGTCTTCTGGATATCGCCTATGAGAAACGCGCCGATAGGCTCGTCCCCCGCCTTGTCGCATAACTGCGTAAAAAATGTATCTACATAATCCTCCACATAAATCTTCGGACTGTCGCTGACATTCCCAATCTGACGCACATTCTTTGGAATCTGTCTCTCCATTATACTCACCTCTGCTTAAATTTTTTCTTAGCATAGCACACAAAAAGAGGTTGATTTTAGCAGTTGCTGTCAGATAAGTTCGACAAAATAAGTCTCCTTCTTTCTTGTCTCCGTATTTTTTTTATTATATAATAGATAAAAGTCTTTATTTCCGCATAAATATGCAGTATCATGCGGTTTAAAAAAGTGAAACTATGAGGAGGGAAAAAGATGTTTTGCAGAAATTGTGGCACAGAAATAAAAGACGGAGCAAAATTCTGCCCGCGCTGCGGTAAGGCAGTCGGCAGTTCCGCCCAGCGAAACGGCGCGCAGGCACAGCAGAACGGGACTGCACAGCAAGGCGCCAATCACCGTTCGCATATGCAGGGAGGTCCCGCTCCCCGCAGACCGAAAAAGAGCAAAAAGAAAATCATCATCCCCGTTGCTGTAGCGGGGGCAGTTGTCATCGTATCCGTGGGGGCATTTGCCATGACACGGTCGAACCTTTTCAAATCCAAGTTCACCGACCCCACAGATTACTATAAATCCGTGGAGCAAAAAGCGGTGGAAAAAGCTGCCGCTTCCATTGAGAAGGCAGGGGCACGTCAGAGCGACTCCGCGGAGATTACCATGAATGTTTCCCTGGGAGGCGCCGCTGTCTCCATGATGGGATTATCCGGCGCTGACAGTGAGGCGTTTGAGGCATTAAATGATTTGGAAATCAAGATGGAATACGGACAGAGCGACGAGCTCTCCGGCGCTGAAGTCGGTCTGTACTCTTACGGGGACCGTATTTTGAGCGCCAACGCTGTGGTAGATATGGACAATGACGAACTGTATATCCAGATACCGGAAGTATCCCCCGACTGTCTCTGGATGGATTTGACTTCCGATGAGCTCTCAGGGATGTCCCCCGGTACTCTGTCCGCGATATCAGACATACCGGATATGACTAATTTCTCCGATATGCTCACCCTTTACACCAACACAGCTCTGGACAGTGTGGAGGATGTGGAGCGCGAGGATGACGAACTCTCCGTGGAGGGTGTAGACCAGGATGCTGTCCTTCTGACCGTCACAATGGAAGAGGAGCAGCTCCAGGATTTGTTCACCGGTCTCATGGAGGCAATGAAAGATGACGAAAACCTGAAGGAATATATCGTCTGGTTCGGCGATGTCGCGATTATGACCGATGGCTATACTTACAGCGATTACGACAGCGGTGAGGATTTTTATGACGAATTTTTGGCACAATTAGACTATGAGCTTGAAGCCATGGGGGAGGAATCCTACTTTGAATCCTGTTCCGCAGAGATGAAGGTGTGGGTCAATTCTGATGGGGAGATTATCGGACGGACTCTGACCCTTTCCGAGGACGGCGAAGATATGGAAGTCTTCAACTATCAGCTTGCGCGGGATAAGGATGACTTTGGATTGCTCCTGACCCTTGGAGACCCGGATGACGAGTACAGCGGCGCTATGCAGTTCTCCGGCAGCGGCACCATGGACGGCGACCTCGCCAGCGGAACCTTCACTCTGGAAAGCTACGATGAAGTCATGGGCGAATTGGAAATCAGCGATTATGATACCAAGGCAGCCGAAGAGGGCTATTTAAACGGTACCTTCACAGTGAAGGGCGGTTCCGGTACGGATATGGACGGATATGGGGTGAAAATTACTTCCGAGGACAGCGAAGACAGCTCCACACAGTCCTACTCCATCGTTGCCAACGATGTAGAACTGGCAACCCTGAATCTGGATATCAAATGGAACAGCGGTTACACACCTGAAATTCCAGACGACGGCGAGCTTTACGATGTAACAGATTACGACGATATGAGCGATTACGAGGATTCCATGGACCCATACTCTCTGCTGGAAAGCTTTGAGGAAAATCCATTCCTCGCACTGCTCCTCGAAGAAATGTACTGATGAATCGAGAGTTCCGCCTGCGGGACTCTCGCGCCGAGCGCAGCTTAATCAGCAGGCATTTTCAATTGCGCCCAGCGCGCTCTTTATTCCCCTCCGGTCGGCGCAAAGCAAATGTCCTCCGGGCAATTATGCACATGTTTCCGCCCGGAGAGGGGCACCCTAATGTAAAACAGGAGTAAACACACTATGATACAAATTCGACATCTGTCCAAGCATTACGGCAAACGGCAGATTCTGAACAATATATCTCTGGATGTAAAGGAGGGCACCTGCGTGGGTATCCTGGGCGAAAACGGCTGCGGGAAATCCACCATGCTCTCTATTTTAGCAGGCACCCTGCCCATGGATGGGGGGAGCTTTTTTTACCGCGGTGAGGATTTGTTCCAAAACCGCCGTCTCCATGCGGCGGCGGTAGGCTATGTGCCCCAGGGCACCCCGCTTCTGGAGGAATTAAACGCAATGGATAATCTGCGTCTGTGGTATCACAGCCGCAGAGAGATAAAGGAGGAACTGGAGGACGGCGTCCTTGCTATGCTGGGAATCCCGGATTTTCTCAAGGTCCGCGTCTCCCGCATGTCCGGCGGCATGAAGAAGCGCTTGAGCATCGGCTGCTCGGTGGCGCACCATCCGCAGATACTCCTGCTGGATGAGCCCTCCGCTGCGCTCGATTTGATATGCAAGGAACGCATCGCCAACTACCTCACAGAATTTAAGGCACAGGGCGGCATCGTTTTGCTCACCACTCATGATATCCAGGAGCTCCCTCTGTGTGATTCTCTCTTTATCTTAAAACACGGCACGCTGATTCCCTACGAATATGACGGAAACTACCATCATCTGGCGGGCAGGCTATAGGAGGCGGACATGAGATATTTCCTACTTCATATAAAACGAATGTGGAAGGCTTTCCCCGCCATACTGGCGACCACCCTGATTCTGGCAGGCGCTCTTGGGATTCTCTCCTGGGTGCAGACCATGTCCGCATCCGGCGATGAACAGCGCCAGAAGATTACACTCGCCCTCGTGGGGGACAGCGAGGACCCCACCATCGGCATCGGTGTATCGCTCATGCAGGAGATGGACTCCTCCCGCTTCACCTGTACTCTGGTGGATATGGAGGAGGACGAAGCGCGCCAGGCTCTGGAACGGCAGGAAATTCAAGGTTATCTCCTCATCCCGGAAGACTTTATCCAGTCTGTCATGTACGGGGACAACGACAAGGTTACCTTTGTGACCGGGACCTCCCAGTATACCATCGGGACACTCCTTGCCAGGGAGCTGGCGGATGCAGTGTCCACCCTGCTCACGGAAACGCAGTCCGGCATCTACGCTTTCCAGCGTTTCTCCAAACAGGAGGGCGCGACAAAGAATCTGGACGACCGCATCTACGATATCAATGTGCGTTATTTCAATTACATTCTGCCAAGGGCAGAGCTCTTTGATATCGATACGCCGGACTCCACCGCAGCGATTTCCTATCAGGGCTATTATTTCTGCTCGGTATTCCTTTTGTTCTTTCTCTTTCTCGGCATACCGGGCTGTCACCTGTTTGTGCAGAGCGACTATTCTCTCTGCCGTCTGCTCCATGTGCGGGGACAGGGCGCGCTCTCGCAGACCCTGTCGGAATACGGGGCGTGCTGTTTTCTGCTGCTGTTGAGCTATATCACGGCTGCTGTAAGTCTGGGAGTCGCCTCGGCAGCGCTGGATTTGACCCTGCCTGAATTTTCTGACTTTGGGGCTTTCGACTACACAGGGCTCTTCTTCGCCTTCGGACTTGTCATCCCGCTGGCGGCGGGGATACTCTATCTTTTGTCCCAGGTTGTCAAGAGCCTGATAAGCGGCGTCATCCTGATATTTAGCTGTGTCCTGTGTCTGGGATATATTTCCGGATGCTTTTATCCCCTCTCCTTTTTCCCGGAAGGGGTACAGAAAGCGGCGGTTTTCCTCCCCACCGGGGCTCTCATGGAATACCTGCAGGACGTCGTCACCGGGGAGAGCGCATGGATACCGGGACTGATTACTTTTGCATGGATTCTGGCGCTGTTTGCGGCTGCCTGGGGTATCCGCAGATACCGCCTTTCCCGCTGAGGCATCGGCGATACCGCGCCGCCTGCGGCGCATATACCGGATGGAAACTAATTTCCGCTCTGGCGCCGCAGTCCCTTTTCTCCAGGCGGTCTGAGGCTGTCGCCGGGTGTTTCACTATCAATTGACATAGAGGCATGAATCATGGTAAAAAAATTATGGATATGGTATCTGCTTTTTACAAAGCGTCTGTTAAAGAAGCCCTCCTTCTGGATTGTGCTCCTGCTCGCCCCTCTTCTGACCGCGGGCATGACACTGATTGCCAGGGAGGACTCCCACGTCCTGCGCATCGCAGTATACGCCGAGGAGTCGGACGATAAATTAGGAGAGCAGATTATAGATGATTTAGAACAACTGGACGGAGTCGTCCGCTATGAAGCCTGCAGCTCTGAGGAAGAGCTGCGCGATTTGGTCGCATACGGGAAAATGGATGCAGGGTATCTGATTCCCGCGGATTTGAGCAGTCTCCTGGAAGATTACGCGGCGGGGAGAAACAACCGTATGCCCTACGACGGACATCTCATTGCCTTTATCGCCGGGGAGGACACCACCCAGTTACAGCTTGCCAGGGAGCAGTTCTACGCGGCGCTCTACCCCTATCTGTCAGAGGATATTGCCGAGCAGTTCACTCTGGAGCAGGAGGAGTTTGAGGACAGGGACGAAGACGAGGTCCGTGAATCCATCGGAGAACTGTATGACAAACTCCATGTGGACGAATCTATCTTTCTCTTTGCTTACGGGGAGGATGAGAGCGAATCCCACATCGATGAGGCGAACTACTTAACCGCACCCCTTCGGGGTATGCTTGCGCTGTTTGTTTTCCTCACCGGGCTTTCTACGGCGCTGTACCTGCTCAAAGACAAACAAAACGGCACCTTTTCCTGGGTCCGCTATGGCTTCGGCGCAGTATACGACTGGATTTACCTGCTGTCCGGCACTGTCCTGGGCGGGATTGCCGCTTATCTTGCCCTTTTATGCTCCGGCACTTTCACCCAATGGCAGTCCGAACTTTTGCTGATGGCGCTGCTGGTACTCGCTGTCACAGGCTTCTCCGGGATTCTGTGTCAGGCGGTAAAAAACCTGACGGCATTTGCCACCTGTATCCTGGTCATCATGCTCCTGTCCGCAGTACTGTGCCCGGTGTTCCTCAATATCCATATGCTGACCCCGGTAAAATTCCTGCTGCCGCCTTACTTTTATCTGAACGGGCTGCACAGCGTCTATTTCCGGTTATACTTTGCGCTGTACGTGCTTGCCGCCCACCTGCTGTATGCGGGTCTCCATCTCCTTAAGGCAAAGCGGCGCCCGGCGCCTGCCAGACAGCTCTCATAACGGCTGTCCGCCGCGCATGAAGAAAAACATGTGCGTCAAAAATGAAGCACGCAGATGCAAAACCAAAAAATATAAAAAGGATGAAGAAAAAGAAATATGCTGAATTTCCAAACCCGATTGCTGAAAAATCTGCGCCGAGAAGCGCTGAAAAAACAGGAAGACTTAAAGAGAGACTGGGGCGATGATTTCTATGCCTGCATCGAGGACATTGCGCGCCATCCCGTGGTGCTGCGCATGAAACTGTACCCTCACCACGGACATACAAACTGCTATGAGCACTGTCTCCACGTGGCTTTCTGCAACTATCGCTGGTGCCGTTTTCTCCATCTGGATGCGGTTTCCGCGGCGCGCGCAGGAATGCTGCACGACCTCTTTCTCTACGACTGGCACACCCACGCGAAAAAAACGGGCAATTATTTCCACGGTCTGACTCATCCGAAGACCGCCTACCGCCATGCTGTCAAATTTTTTGAGCTGAACCGGACGGAGAAGGATATCATCTTAAGCCATATGTGGCCTGTCACTTTCTTTCGTTTTCCAAAAACAAAAGAAGGGTGGATTACCACCCTCACTGATAAATACTGCGGTCTCCTGGAAGGTGTACGCCGCTGATGTACTGTCCGATTCTGCATCATTTTGCTGAACGCCAATGATACAGTGTACTAGACCGTGACAACAGTAAATGTCCCGTTCACCTTCTCCACCTCATATACAAACGGATTTTCCTGCGCCCAGTCAGGGTCTTCCGCCTTTTCCTGCCATTTCCGGTATGCCTTCACAAATCCCTCGTGAATGAGTTCTTCCGCATCTACGCGGGCTTTCACAGCCTCCTCATAGTCTTTGAAGGTACCCACAGAATATCTTTTCCCTTTAAACCCGATACTCACCCGGTAATTTCCGTTCTTCGTATGATACACGCCCCGGAATCCGCTGGTATTGTCGCTGCGGTATTTCCGCTTCTCCAGCATCTCCACACAGGTGCCGTCCACCATGTGGAGCTGGGAGGAAATTTGCTTCTGTATCTCTTCTTTCAGGCAGCCGCAGCTTTTGTTATTGCCGTGGACGAGCCCGTTCTCCGTCACCTCTGTCTCTCTGCCGCAGTCACAGCGGCATCGCCAGTATATGGAGCCCTTCTGGTCTCTGCGCTCTGTGGGATAGAGGGCGGTCAGCCTCCCGAAGCGCCGTCCCGTAAGCTCTGTCCTCTTGCGCCCTGTGTATCGCATACAGCCGCAGCTTTTGACTCTGCCGTGCCGTAAGTCATAAGTCCGTACCACCTTCTCGTTCCCGCAGTCGCAGCGGCACAGCCATGCGCCATGCCCCTCCTCGCATTTTGCTCTCTCAAGTACGGTCAATGCGCCAAATCGCTGTCCGGTCAAATCCACTTCTTTTATCATGCTCTCCTCCCTCAAATCATCGGAAGTACCAGAAGGCACATTCCGGGATTGTATGCGTTCCCCAAAGTCCCGGGCATACCCGGACCCGGGCTTATCGTAAGCTGCAAATAACGGAGGGACATTTACTGCCCCTCCGCTCTACTCATGTCTCAATCTGTTTCCATGCTTATCTGCGGTTTCTGCGAATCTTAAGCACTACTACCGCTGCCGCTGCCGCAAACGCGATAATCGTCACGAAGAGCAGTGTTCTCACAGCCCCGTTGTCACCTGTGGAGATTGCCGCAGGCTTGTCGTTATCTGTCTTCGGTACTTCCTTAGCAGGCTCCGTATACTTGTTGGTAAATACAAGTTCCTTATCCTCTGTATCCACCGCTGCTGTCAGGTGTCCCTGCAGGTCGTCTCCGATTGTCACTGTTACCTGGTAAGCTGTCTTATCGTAGGTGATGGTCTCGTCTTTTCCTGCCTTCTCTGAAACGGTATAGACGTAGGTTCCTGTCTTGTCGAAGACAAGCTCGTCAAACTGTACGCTGCCGTTTTCATCGTTGACTGCTTCCGCGACCACATTTCCGTCTGCATCTGTCACGAGGAAGGTAAATTCTCCCTCTTTCATCTCTCTGCCTTCCAGCTGTTTCGCCGCGCCGAGCCGTACACTGGTGGTTCCGCTCACCGCGTAGGTATTCTCAAAGACTGCCTCATCCACCTCTGTATTTTCGCCGTCGGTCACTGTCCAGGCGACGCTCATGGTGCCGTCGCTGTTGTCCGTCACTTCCGCGGTCGCCGTGTACGTCCTGCTGTCATAGGTGACTCCGCCTAATCCGCCGTTTGTCTCCGCAATCGTGTAGGTGTAAGTTCCCGGTGTGTCAAATACAATACCGGGCAGCACCACATTGCCCTGTGCATCGTTGTACCCTGTGGATACGACATTTCCGTCCTTATCCGTCATGGTAAACGCGAACTCGCCTTCATTTAAAGCGCGTCCTTCCAATGTCTTAGTAAGGGTAATGCTGCCGTCTGTCGGGGAAGTCTCCCCTGTCGGTGTGACATCGTAGGTGTTTATGAACGTAAACGCTCTGCTGTTTTCATCCAGTGAGATATCCGCACTTAACTTTCCGTTTCCGTCATCTGTCACCGTCACGGTAAAGGTCCTTGTGCTCTGGGCGTCGTTGGTAACACCATTCACGCTTCCGGTTTCTGTCACGTTGTAAACGAATTGTTTCGTCCGGGAGCCGTCATCGCCAGCGTCCACCCCGTCCAAATCATCCATGGTAAAGACCAGTCTTCCGAAGTATACGCTGTTCGCGGCATCGTTTACCGCGGTATCACCCAGTTCCGGGAGCTTCGCTCCATCCTGGGGTTCCAGTGTAAAGGTGTATTTGCCCGTAATATCCGGCGGCGTCAGTCCCTGGCGGGAATCTAAGCGCTTCGCGCCTCTTA
Organism: uncultured Ruminococcus sp.; assembly: GCA_900541505.1. Taxonomy (GTDB): domain Bacteria; phylum Bacillota; class Clostridia; order Lachnospirales; family Lachnospiraceae; genus Mediterraneibacter. The sequence goes on along the minus strand of UQKK01000006.1, from coordinate 82,630 downwards.
CATAGACCGCCGCGCTGGTGCCGTCACCGTATGTATTGACAAATTTCACGCCTCCATCCGGGTAGGTCACGCTGATATCCAGAGTGCCGTCCCCGTTGTCCTTCACATTTACCGTAATGTCAAATGGTACCTGCGTCTCCGCGCTCATACCTGCGGGCAGAGAGGTCAAATCCTCCTCCACCGTATATGCCAGCGCATAGATGCGGTTGCCGTTTCCATCGTCCTGTACGGTGGCGTTGCCGTCTGTCACTGCCTGCTCCAGACTTTCAATGGTGTACGAAATGGGGGCAAACGTAATCGCGCCCTCTATTCCATTGTCCGCCGCCGCATTCGTTCCGCGGCTCACTTCTGCACCGGATTTATCTTTCACGAGGAAAGTAAACTCGCCCGCATCCATGTCTGTCCCGTTCAGGGTCTTGGTCGCTTCCAATGCCACATTTCCGTCGCCGCCCAGAGTGCCGTCCGCCTCGTACTTGTTATAGAAGGTCAGTGCCGCCGGCTGTGCCTGTCCCTGTGCGTTGGTGTATGTGTAAGTCTCCTGCGCGCCTGTATTCGCGGTCACAACTGTGGTTACGGTCAGCACGCCGTTTCCGTCGTCCTGCGTGGTGATTTCAACCGTGTATACCGTGGTGTCGTTGGTATATCCGGCTCCACCACCGGAGGTCTCGGAAATCGTGTATGTATACGTCTTTCCGCTGTCCTCCTGGGTAAACTTCATGCCCGTGAGAGGCGTCATGGTATCGGTGCTGACACCATTTGTCATACCCGCTGCCTTATTCTTAAATTCCTTCGCTGCCACACTGTCCATTCCGGCTTTCTGCGCGGATGCCTCATCCGCAGGTGTCACCGCAAATGTAAACTGGTCAGCTAAGAGCGCGTGTCCGGTCAACTCTTTGACAACTAAGAAACCGCCATTGGCGTCATAGTCCACCTCTGTGGAATATCTGTTTGTAAACGTTCCGTTGACAACTGTCGCCGCCGCGGTGAGTGTCCCCTGATTGTCGGTCACTGTCACGGTGATTTCCGCAACGTTGTCCGCATAGTCGATGCCCGGATTATTTCCTCTTATCTCTGTCACGGTGTACTTGTAGGTTCCCGCGCTTGTGTAGGAAATGGCTCCGAAATTAAATTCCGCTCTGTTGTCCGTCTGCATGGTGCTATCCACGGTCACGGTATCAGCAGCCGGCATCGGCGCATTATTTTCCGCTGCCAATGTGAAGGTGAAGCTGTCACTCTCTGTCCAGTCTTTTCCTTCCAGTACCTTTGTCAGAGTAAATTCCGCAGGCACGCCCGCGAATGCTGTCACATCGTAGGTATTGACAAACGCCGCTTCCGCCGTGGTATCAGCTGCGATTGTGCCGCTCTTCTCCGCCTCGTCCGGGGTGTAGTTATTTTCTGTTCTCTCTGTCAGCGTGTAGGATGCGCCCTCCGGCAGATTGCTGATGACAATCATTCCGCCGTGTTTCAGTGTCACATGGTCGCCGCTCCTGAGCATTCCTGTATATTCTGTGGTGCCGTCGCTTGTTCCGGCAAAGTTATAAGTTCCGTTTAATTCATTTCCTGCTTTATCCTTCAGGGTTACATCGAATATAAATTCTTTCGCCGTGTCAATCTGTGTCCCCTGATTCGGTGTCAGCACGATTTCCTTGCTGATTTGCAGGCTTCCGGATTTAATCTCCGTCTGCGTGGTGTTGGTCTTCACGGTCGGATTGTCTCCGATGGTGAGTTCCGCCTGGTTTTCAATGGTCTCGCCCACTGCCTTTTCATTGACAACCGCCTGGAAGGTCACTGTGCCCTCCACACCGGAGTCTACGTTTTCCAGAGTCCAGGTGATGGTGTGGCTGTCTTCGTCATAGACGCCGCCATCGGATGCGGAGCCGTCCACATAGGTAAGTCCTTCCGCGAGAACATCCGTAATCTCTACAGTCGCCATCTCTTCCTCTGTATTGGCGTAGGAAATCGTGTAGGTCAGCGTATCGCCCACCTGCGGAGCATCATCCGGCGCGGATATGTTTTCCACCGTCTTCTCCGGTACCGGGTTGGTCGTCTTGTTGGTGGTGGTCTCGTTCTCTCCGATGGTGAGTGTCGCCTCGTTCTCCACCGCTGTCACTGCCGCCTCGGTCACGCGGACGGTCAATGTCACTTCACCGCTTGCTCCGGCTTCCTGCTCACCCAGATTCCAGGTCACGACACCGTCTGTCTCTGTACCGCCATCGGATGCCTTAACAAACTCTGTTCCCGCCGGGATGGTGTCTGTTATGCTAATCTCTGCCGCAGCGGACTGTCCGCTGTCATCCAGCGCGTCATTGACCCAGTGGATGGTGTATACCAGCTCGGAACCTACCCCTACCATCTGTCCATCGATATTGGTGGTCGGGTCCTCCGCGGTGCCGACGGTCTTTGTACTGCTGCCGGCATCGTAGGTGTTGGTAAATGTGGTATCTCCCGTCACCTCGGATATCGCCGTCTCCAGCTGTCCTTGCATATTGTCTGTCACTGTTACCAGATAAGAGTATGTGTGCTCGTCATATGTGATAAACGGCTGTCCCGTATCCGGTATCTGTTCGGTCACGGTCACTTTGTAAGTTCCCACTTCCGTAAATGTGATATCTCCGAAGGAAACGCTTCCGTCCGCTCCGTTGGAAGCAATCACTGGATTCGTTCCTCCCGGCATGGTAAATCCATCCTCCGGGCTGTCTCCCTGTGCTTCCACAAGCATCGCAAAGCTGAACTCATTCTCCTGCAGTCCGGGTTCTCTTCCGGTCAGTACTTTCGTCACATTGACCGGCGTGTCGGTCACTGCTGCCGCCGAATAGGTGTTGATAAAGTCTGCGCCGTGGTCCTGGATAACGGTATTATCCGCCTCTCCGCCATCGGTTCGGATACGGGTCATGGTCACATTTGCCACCAGCGAGCCCCGGTTGCCGTCCGTAACTTCCACGGTCACCCGGTACTGTGCCTGGGACATGGTCATGCCCGGTGCCGGATTCTGTACCTCTGCAATCAGATAGGTATACGTGCCCTGCTCAGTAAACTGAATATCTCCGAAGCTTCCGGCGCTCATCATACCTTCCTGCGGCTTTCCAAGCTCTATGGTCGTCTCTGCCGGCATGGGCGCGGTATCTACCGTATCCGGTTTGCTCTCATTTACAATCGTAAAGGAATATGTCTCACCGTCCAGCCAGGTATCGCGTCCCTCTACAGTCTTTATCACCTGCAAATCCGCCGCGCCGTTCACGGTCACCGGACCTGCCGTATATACATTGTGGAATACAATATCCGTGCCGTCCGCCTCCGGGGTTACCGCTGTCACACTCGGAGTCAGCGTCCCGTCCAGATTATCTGTCACAGTAACGGTAACGGTTCTCTCCACATGCTCATCGTAGGTCACGCCCTGGATATTTCCCTGTGCCTCTGTTACGGTAAAGGTGTACTCGCCCGGTTTTGTAAACGTAATGTTGCCAAAGGCGATTTTCTTATCGTCATCATAGTAGTTAATCTCTGCTGTCGTCTCTGCCGGCATGATGACCGCTCCTGATGTGACATCCGCTTCATCCGCCGCCACGCTGAAGGAGAAGCTGTCGGTTGTCAGCCATGCATCATTTGGTCTTCCGGTAAAGTCTTTTGCCACTTCCAGACTTAAGGTGCCTGTCGCGCTGTAGCTGTTGGTAAAGGCAGCGAAGTCTGTCACAGCTTTGTCCGCATCTGCTAAAGCTGTGGAATTATCGTATGTAACCTCCGCCACGAGCTGCCCCTGCAGATTGTCTGTCACGGTAACGGTTATCACCGCCGTGTGGGTATCCTTTGTGATACCGCCGGATACGACATCAGAGGTTTCCGTTACTTCATATATATAAGTACCTGCTTTGTCAAACGTGATTGCCGGGAAGTCCGCAGTGCTCACTGCTCCGCTCGCCGGCTTGCCTGTCGTCACCTCTGTGACCATTCCCGCATCCCCTGTGGGCATCGGCGCGTCTGTCACATCTGTAGGTTTCTGTGTATTTGTGATACCAAAGGTGTATGTCTCACCATCCTGCCATTCCCTGCCTGTCAGAGTCTTCTGTACGCGCAGCGCACGGTCTCCTTCCAGAGTCACAGGCTGCGGCTCATAGGTATTGGTGAAGGTAAAGTACGGATACTCTGTGGAATCTCCTGCCACAGCCACGGCTACGACCGGTTCTCCGCTGGTGGTATCCTCAGATACCGTAATCACAACCGTGCGGGTCGTGGTGGCATCGTAGGTGACGCCGCCCAGATTTCCATTTACCTCTTCTATGGTATAGCTGTATGTATGCCCGATGTGCGTCTTGTCAAAGGTAATCTGTCCGAAATACACACTGCCTGTATCTGCGCCGGATGCCGCATACTGTCCGTTTGTCGTCTCTGCTCCTACTGTCTGCTGTTCGTCCTGGACAGCCGGGAGCGGGAAGTCCGCCGGAACCGCATCCCTCGTGTCATAGGTCATGCCGTCCTCACCCACGGAAACCAGGCGGAACGTAAACTCGCCCGTGTTTAAGGTTCTTCCGTTTAATACCTTCTGTCCGCCTAAGTATACCTGCGCGGATTCCGCATCGTAGGTATTCGTAAACACAAGTCCTTCATCGGAATCGTATGTATAGTCACCAGTCTGTGTATTGTTTATCTGTTCGTATGCTGTCTGCGCTGTAAGCCGTCCGTCCACCGGCGTCACGGTAACAGTCACACGATAGTAAACCTGTGTATAGTCAACACCCGGTATGGTTCCGGTTCTCTCGGAGATATAGTAGATATATGTACCCGGTTTGGTGAAGGTAATGTCTCCGAAGGCAGCCATATCGCTGGTTACCGGAGTGGTTCCGTCCGGCATAGTGATAGTAAGCTCCGTCTGCGCCGGAACTGCCGCCGCATCCGGATTGTTCTCGTCTGCCGTCAAAATGAAGGTAAAGCTATCGTTTGCGGTCGTATCCCTTCCGTCGAAAATCTTGGTCACGCCCAGATTTGCCGTTCCGCTGTAGTCAAGTGGGTCTGCCGTATATGTATTGGTAAATACCGCCGCACTCTCTGTGTTTGCCGCAATGGTTCCGGTATCTCCTGTTGAACTGTCCGCATATCCGGTCACTGCCTGCTCTGTCACTTCATATTCCGCGCCGTCCGGCAGACCATATACCTTCAGAGTCTCCCTGTGCTTCAACCGGAAGGTATCCCCTTCTTTCACTTGGAATGTCCGTACCTGGTCTGTTCCCTTGACGATTTCCGCCGTGAAGTTCTCCGGCGCATTCTCGCCCAGATTTGTCAGGTTCAGTGTGAAGGTAAACTCCTGACTCTCATAGTCTTGCGGAAGTGTGAATCCTTCGTCTGCCTGTACCTGTTTGGTGACGGACAATGTACCCGGCACTGCCAGCGAAAGGCGTCCGTTATTTCCGAGCGCAACACTGACCGTGGAGGCACCGCTCCAGGATGGGCTGATGGCATTTGCCGCTGTCCCGGTCTCATTGCCATCCTTTGCCGCTTCAAATTCACCTGCCTTGGAGGTCTTACGCACTCCTGCATTGGCATAATACTGTCCATTCTGCCAGGTCACATCTTGAGCACGCAGTCCAGTCACTTCGTAATATTCGGTCTTCTCTGTTACCGTTCCATTTTCCAGCACATAATAGGTATGCTCATAATAGTACGTGTTCCCCTCTGTCACAGAAGTCGCCGGGGTGGTTCCGTCTGCATCGGCATAGAGCGCCGTCAACTCTGTGAAATAGTAAAAGCTGTTTGCTGCCGATGGCTCGAAGACTGCTGTCGTCGTTCCATTGTCACTTCCTGCTGTATAATCATTGGAATAGAACTGTACCAGTTTTCCTGTATCGTCCATGTTGGAAGAGATATAAGTTTTTAAGGCATCATCCGCTGTGCCCTCCATGAGGGCTGTTTCCACCTCATCCTTTAAGCTCACAGAATAGAACACACGGATAGGGTATGCCTCCTTGATATCCATGGTGGTGCCGTCATCATCGGTAGACACATCAAAGTAGCGAAGTGGGATAAGCGTCGCCGGAATCTTCACCGTCACGACCTCTTTCGCCCCGCTTCTGTCAACCTGGATAATCAAATCCTGCATATCCCCTGCCTGGTAGATATCATTTCCATCCACAGTACCCTCAAACACATAGGTATCTACAGAGCCTGCCGTTGTCTTTTCCTTCTGTACGAATTTCTCTCCCGCATAGACAACCGCGTTGAAGTCATCCACCTGCATGTAAGCGCCCAACGTGTCTGTGAAGGTGATGTACCCGGACAGGTGCTCCGCACCCTCCGTCACTCTCGTCGGACCCGATGCCTCGCTGATGTCCGCTGCAATTTCCTCGAATATCGCGTCCAGTTCACTGGAGTTGGAAGCGGACTTGTAATATCCCAGAGTGGTGTCACAGTCAAAGTTATCAGCAACCGCCTCGTATGTATATTGAAACCATCCTGCCCCTCCTGTCCGGCTCTCAAGGCCTAAACTGTCAGCAGAAGCAGAGTTGCTGGACACCAGATTCATAAAGCGGTTCGCTTTCTCCGCTTCTGAATAATTTCCCGACCATCCTCCGCTGAATGTGTCATCAACGTTTCCCAGAAATGTCGGGTCCGCATCGTCAAAGATTCCGATGGAATACACTGTAGCATTCTTCGTTGTCTTCATCGTATTGGCCGCACTGATGGCATTATTCGCCACACTGTTGCTGAAACTGCTGGAAGTTGTTGGCACTCCGTCCGTGAAGAGGACAACAATGCTCTTTCTTCCCTCTGTCGCAGCAGGGAGCATGTTATTCGCTGTGCTCATCCCGGCACCTGTGTTAGTAGACCCTGATGGGCTGTTGGGTAAGTCATCAATGGCATCGATATAGTTCTGATATCCTGTCTCAATATTCCCCCTACTCTGAAGGGTGCTGCTGCTGCCTCCATAGGTCACAATCCCCAGAGTATGGTAGACTCCCCCTGCTCCGTCCTGCATAGAGCTTTCATAGATGGCATCAATAAAGTTATCCACCGCCGCTTTCATCGCTGCCTGTTTAGTATTGCTGCCGTCAAAGTCATCCTCCATACTTCCGGACTGGTCCAGCACCAGCACGATGTCCAGAGGCATCGCTGTCATAGTCGTCAATGAGGACGCTGAGGACAGTGCGGACAGTGACACCAGGAAATCCGAATCCTGGGTCTTATCCACTGTTACGGTCTCTGTTCCCTCCGTGGATGTTAATGTAACATCCGTCTGAGAAACAGACTTGTCCGTCCAGATTCGCCCTGTATGCTGTGTCGAATCCAGCTTATAGCCCTGCCAGTCGTCTCTCGTGGAGGTGTCTTCCACACTCTCGGCAGCCAGTACCCGTGCTGCCTCCTGCGGGAGCAGCGTAAATGCCAGTGCCGCCACCAGTACCGCAGATATCACACCTGCTCCAATGCGCCGCAGGCTCCTGCGCCCCCTTATTTTTCGTCTTCGTTTTCTTTCCATTTCTAAATCCCTTCCCCTTATGAAAGTGTGCGCTTGACGCACACTCGCGCCGGAGTGCGGCTGCGCCAGCAGCCATATCCCTTTGCACGGAGTGCGCATCCTTGCGGAGCATTTTTGTTTCATAGAAACAAAAAGCGTAGTTGACAGATACGTGGACCATCTATCCCCCTTATCTGCAATGGTGAAACTGTAAAACCACATAATATTAATTATGTAGTGAAGTTTTGTGCTTTTATGGGGGAAGAAAAGGATGGACAGGAAAATGTACAGAAGATGGCTGCTAAACATACCATTGGCTGGCACTTTTCAGAGAATTACGCCGGATGATACAGGGTATGTTTTCTTTGCGTGTCTATATCCAGGCGGTCGAAGACGACTTTAAATAAGCCGGATTTCATTGAAGTTTACGTCTTGCGTAAAATTTTACGAACCAGGAAAAAACCTGCCAAGAAAGCGCGGCAAGTATTGACTTTTAAATATATGTATTATAGAATTTATAAGAATAGGTTTATTCTATCATCTGATAGAAGGAGAACCTTTACTACATAATTAATATTATGTTGTCTCTAATATCTTCATCAGTTCTATATTGCGCCGCCATTCGGCGAATCCTTCTGAAGCGTAGATTCTTGTTACTTCCAGATTACTGTGACCTAAAATATCGGCAAGGTTGATAAGATTTTTTGTTTTTTTATAAAAGATGCGCGCAAAGAGATGTCTCAGATTGTGCGGAAAGACTTTCTCAGGCGGGATTCCCGCGCTCTGTGCCAGACGTTTCATCTCCTTCCAGATGTTGGAGCGATCCTTCTCTTTGCCGGAGCGCGTGCGGAAAATCATGCCGGAGCGGATTTTATTCTTCCTTATATATACTTCCAGCTTCTTCTGCAGAACCTTCGGCAGGACAACGAGCCTGTGCTTTCCTTTATTCCACACCTTGATAAGCCCCTGCCTTATATTTTCCACTCGAAAGAATTTCAGTTCACTGACCCGCACTCCGGTGGCGGCAATGGTTTCCATCATCATGGCGAGCTGTTCCTTTCCCTCCTGCCTGGCGCTGTGGAGCAGACGGTGAAAGTCCTCCTTCTGAAGCTCTTTCCCCATATTCTGAAAATCCTGCCGCTGTACTTTTACCCGTTTTAACCTCATCCTTCCCAGCTCCAGGAATATGAGAAACTGATTGAGAGACGCCAGCATGGAGTTGACACTGTTCACCGAGTAATTCTTCATCAGCCATTCTTTATAGTTCAAAAGCACTTCTTTACTAATCTCCTGATTCCCTCCCGGGAAATTGAGAAATGTCCGCACATCCCTCATATACTTTTCAATCGTGGAGACGGCGTTCTCCCGCTCCTGAAGGTACTCCTTAAAGTCGGTAAGGTTCCTTTTCTGAATTTTGATATGTTCTTTCTGCATGTTTTATCCTTCCTTTCTTCAATGATGTAACCTTTATCATATCCGAAATTGGCACATAACATTAGATATTTGGAAAATATTCAGAAAAATTTAGGAAAAATAAGAACAGATTGCGTATCACAATGAACTTGTGCAAATTCTGCACAAGTTGAAGATAACGGAAAAGCCCGCTGTCTAAGCAATTGATATTGCATTGAATTGACAACGGGCTTCTTTGTTTACACGGGCGCAGGCATCCGCCTGCCAAAATCGCTTTATTTTACAAATCCTTTGACTTTCTGATAAATACTCTCTGTATCCAGACCGTACTTCTGAAGCAGTTCCACAGCCGGACCGGATTCTCCGAAGGTATCGTAGATACCAATCTTCATGACCTTTGTGGGCGCTTTCTCGGCAAGTACGTCACACACCGCGCTTCCCAGTCCGCCGATAACGGAATGTTCCTCAACGGTAACGACTTTCCCTGTCTCCTTCGCCGCTGCCACTACCAGGTCTTCATCCAGAGGTTTGATGGTATGGATGTTGATGACTTTCGCCTCGATTCCCTCAGCTGCAAGCTTCTCCGCCGCTTCCAGGCAATTGGATACCGGAAGTCCTGTGGCAATGATTGTCACGTCTTTTCCTTCCCGCAGCACCACACCTTTTCCGAGTTCGAATTTATAGTCCTCTCTGTCGTTGATGACCGGAACCGCGAGACGTCCGAACCGCATATACACCGGTCCCTGATGTTCGTACGCTGCCTTCACCGCAGCTCTCGCCTCCACATCATCGGAGGGGTTTAACACGACCATGCCGGGAATCGTGCGCATGAGCGCAATGTCCTCATTACACTGATGTGTCGCGCCATCTTCTCCAACGGAAATTCCCGCGTGGGTAGCGCCAATCTTTACATTCAGATGGGGATATCCCACGGAATTTCTCACCTGCTCAAAAGCACGCCCCGCCGCGAACATGGCAAAGGAGCTGGCAAACGGCACCATACCCGCTGCCGCGATTCCTGCCGCCACGCCTACCATGTTGCTCTCCGCGATTCCGCAGTCGATAAATCTCTCCGGATGTGCTTTCTTAAATACACCTGTCTTCGTCGCTGCCGCCAAATCCGCATCCAGTACAACGATATCCTCATGTTCTGTCCCAAGTTCAGCTAAAGCATTGCCGTAGCTGTCTCTTGTCGCGATTTTCTTTACTTCTGGCATAATGCTTCACCTGCTTTCTCTAATTCTTTCATGGCAATCTCATACTCTTCATCGTTTGGCGCCTTGCCGTGCCATCCTGCCTGGTTCTCCATGAAGGAAACGCCTTTACCCTTGATTGTCTTCGCGATGATAGCGGTGGGCTGTCCTTTAATGGTCTTCGCCTCCTTGAACGCCGCGTCAATCTGGTCGAAATCATTTCCGTCGATGTTGATAACATGGAAATTGAACGCCTCGAACTTCTTATCAATCGGGTACGGGGAATTGACCTCATCAATTGCCCCGTCTATCTGCAGATTGTTATTGTCCACAATAACAACCAGGTTGTCCAGTTCCTGGTGAGCAGCCAGCATCGCTGCCTCCCACACCTGTCCTTCCTGAATCTCGCCGTCGCCTACCAATGTATATACACGGTAATCCTTACCCTGCATTTTTCCCGCTATCGCCATGCCGACTGCCGCGGAAATCCCCTGTCCCAGTGAACCGGAGCTCATATCCACGCCCGGTATATGCTTCATGTCCGGGTGTCCCTGCAGATAGGAACCTGTGTGGCGCAGTGTCTTTAAATCTTCCACCGGGAAATATCCTTTTAATGCCAATGTCGCATAGAGTCCCGGCGCTGTATGTCCTTTGGAGAGGACAAAACGGTCACGGTCCGCATCCTTCGGATTTTTCGCATCTACGTGCATCTCCTCAAAGTAAAGATAAGTAAAGATATCCGCCGCGGAAAGAGAGCCGCCCGGATGTCCGGCTTTTGCGCTGTGCACTGCCGTGACGATTCCTTTGCGGACTTCATTGGCAGTCTTCATTAATTCCAGTTTGTTCATGATTTCCTCCTGCTGTTTTCTATTCGCCAAATACCGCTCTGTAGTCTGCCTGGAATTTCTCAATTCCCGCATCTGTCAGCGGATGATGGGTCATCTGCTCGATAACTTTATACGGAACAGTCGCAATATCTGCTCCCGCAAGCGCACAGTCTGTCACATGCATCGGATGGCGCACGCTGGCTGCGATAATCTCTGTGTCAATACCTGCCACCTCAAAAATCTGTGCAATCTCCGCGATTAAATCTGTACCTCTCACGGAAATGTCGTCCAGACGTCCCAGGAACGGGGATACGTATGTAGCGCCGGCACGTGCCGCGAGCAGAGCCTGGTTTGCTGTAAAGATAAGGGTTACGTTTGTCTTAACGCCTTCTGCGGAAAGTACTTTGCACGCTTTCAGTCCTTCTGTTGTCATGGGAATCTTTACCACCATGTTCGGATGGATTTTCGCAATCTCGCGTCCTTCCTTAATCATCCCTTCCGCATCGGTTGTGGTCGCTTTTACCTCGCCGCTGATGGGTCCGTCCACGATAGAAGCGATTTCCGCGATAACCTCCTCGAATACACGTCCTTCCTTAGCGATGAGAGACGGATTCGTTGTCACTCCGCAGATAACTCCCATGTCGTTTGCCTGTCTGATATCCTCTACATTTGCTGTGTCAATAAAAAATTTCATGTTCTGTTCCTCCTTGAACCTTTCACCAATTGTATCTGCCTCGATTATAGCTTTTCCCGAAAAACAGGTCAATACAGGCAAAAATTATTAATAATTTTGTACTGTTTATAAACTATAATTATTAACAAAATCAGAAACGCTTCCCTATTTTCTCTCTCCTGGCTTGTCCCTTTCTTTTCCATAATCCGCCGCCAAGTCCGTCCATCTCCCGCAGCCTCATCAACACTCCATGTCCCTGTCTGGGCTTTGGTTGCCTTCCTGACGGCACGGCGCAGATTCCGGACGGCTTCTGGAGGATTTCCCAGACCGGTACCTTCCATGGTGAAGGTTCAAATTATTAGTAATAATTTATTTCATTCTGTTTATTTTTCTTTTTTTACTGTGCGGGTAAGAGGTTGTCCCGCGCACCACGACTTTCGGCTCATACTCCACATGATAGATACTCACCGGCTCCGCATCCGCGTACCTGCGGTTTCTGGAATTCATCTTCTTCATGATAATGTCGCAGGCATCCATCCCCTTGTAGATAACGAAATGCTCAATGGTGGTCAGAGAGATTTTCTGCATTTTCGCAAACAGCGTATTATCGCAGCCCATCACGGAAATGTCTCCCGGCACCTTGTATTTCTCATCATATAGGGCGTCCATGATTCCGAAAGCAATCATGTCATTGAGCCCCACGATTGCCGTCAAATCTCGTTCTTCTTTGAGCAGCTCTTTCGTCAGGTCATAGCCAATCCGGTACTCAGAATCAATTCCCGGCACATCCTTGTCGATACGTTCATCCGCCGCTTTGATGATGACATTCTCGCCCAGCCCGGCTTCCCGAAATTCCTTTAAGAACCCTTCCACCCTCCTGGAACGCTGCTTCTGTCTCACTGTCAGAGGCGGCGCGATGTAGGCCACATGCTTGTGCCCCAGCTCCAGAAGATGCCTCGCCATCAGCCTGCCCAGTTTTGCGTTGTCTAAGTCTACGGCATCCACATCCAGCCTTTCACTCTGGTTATTGATGACCGCCACCGGGATTTTCAGAGAAAGTTCCTCCACAATCGGCATGAAACAGCGGCTGGGATTGCACATGTAGATGATTCCCTGAGGGTTGAGCTGCGGCATCATCTTGAGATACCGCTCCTCCAACTCCAAATCCCGCTGTGTGTTGCACACAAAGAGTCCGAATCCCTGTTCCGTCGCCCGCGACTCAATGCCCTGCAAAAGCATGACATAGTAGGGGTTGGTGAGGTTCGGACACAGCGCCACCAGAAGCTTTTCCCGGCGCACTTCCCGCTGCTTTTTGCGCTTCGGCAGTTCATAGCCCAGCTCCTGCGCCGCCTGCTCTACCCTCTGTACCACATCTTTGGAAAAAGAGACATTGTATTTCTTATTCAGTATCATAGACACTGCCGCCTGTGATACTCCCGCCTTCCTCGCCACATCGGATGAGGTCACTTTCTTCTTGTTCATCTGTTTGTATCCTCTTTACTGCCGCTTGCCGCCGGGAGCGCTGCCGGGGCACCGCCGCCTCCTTTAGAGTTCTCTGCGTCCGTCCAAAGCGCTCCTGCTACAGTTCTCTGCCTACATCCAAAGCGCCCTTACTACAGTTCTGTACGTCCTTCCAAAGCGCGCAGCAGCGTCACTTCGTCAATGTACTCCAAATCACCGCCCACGGGAACTCCGCTGGCAATCCTGCTCACCTTGATTCCCACAGGCTTTATCAGTTTACTGATGTACATGGCAGTCGTCTCGCCCTCCAGGCTGGAGTTCGTGGCAATGATGACTTCATCCACATCCCCCTGCAGGCGTTCCATCAGTTCTTTCAGCCGGATATCTCCCGGTCCGATACCGAGCATGGGAGAAATCGCCCCGTGCAGCACATGGTACACGCCGTTGTATTTTCCGGTCTTCTCATACGCAGCCAAATCCCGCGGGGTCTCCACCACCATGATGGTCTTGTGGTCCCGCTCTTCATTGCTGCAGATGGGGCATACCTCCCGGTCCGTCAGCGTACAGCACTGCTTACAATAGCGCACGTTATTCCTCGCATCCACAAGGGACTTAGCTAAGTTCTCCACCTGTTCTTTCGGCATGTTAATAATATGAAAAGCAAGCCGCTGTGCCGACTTGCTTCCTATACCTGGGAGTCTCGAAAACTCCTCGATAAGTCTGCTGATTTGATTGCTGTAATACTCCATCTTAGAACATCCCCGGCATACCGCCGCCCAATCCTCCTGTGAGCTTCGACATGGCAGCCCCGGACTCCTCATCCACCTGGCGCAGTGCCTCATTTGCCGCTGCCACGATTAAGTCTTCCAGCATTTCGATGTCATCGGGGTCAACCACTTCTTCTGCCAGTTTCACCTTCAACACTTCTCTTTTCCCGGAAACGGTCACTTCCACAGCACCGCCGCCCGCTGTCGCTGTAAACTCCTTGGACTCCAGCGCTTTCTGCTGTTCCTCCATCTGGCGCTGCATCTTCTGCGCCTGTTTCATAAGATTCGCCATATTTCCAGGCATTCCGCCGCCTGGGAAACCTCCGCGTTTTGCCATTTTTAGTCCTCCACTATGATTTCCATATTTATTTTCTTTTCAATATCCACGAACGTGTCTTCAAAATGCCTGCCTTCTTCCACGCACCGCACTTCGACTTCCACTTTCTTCCCTATGCGGTTCTCAATCAGGCTCTCTAACTCCTCCACACGGTCTTTCCTTCCGACAAACTCTGCCTCCATACCTCCCGGCATGACGACCAGCAGACGATTGTCTCCGCCGAGGCTTAAACGCGCTTTCTTCAGATAGCTCCGAAGCAGCCCGGACGCCTCGTCCGCGATAGAGCGGAAATTCTTGGTCACCTCTTTGATATCCTCAGGGATAGCTTTGGGAAGCTCCGGTGCAGGCTGCCCTGCCAAGGCTCCTTCCTCTTTGCCGCCGTCTCTGTTCACATAGACAATGCGCTGTGTACTCTCCGCCTGTGGAATCCCTTTTTCTATCTTTTCTTCCACCGCGCGGATACGATCCAGCAGCGTATCCTGCTCTGTCTCCATGGCGGGGACACACAATTTTATCAACGCTACCTCCAGAAGGACTCTCTTCTGTGTGGCGTACTTTAACTGCCCGGACAATTCAGAAAAGACACGGATAAAACGAAAGAGCATATCCGGCTCAATCATCTCTGCCTCTTCTTTTAACTGCATCATGTTTTCCGTGGATACATCCAACACATCCTCTATATTATCAGATGTCTTTACCAGAAGCAAGTTTCTTAAATACCAGGTGAAGTCCGCCGCCATCTGGGTCAGCTCCCTGCCCTGCATGACAAGCTCCTCCACCGTATCCAGCACCTTCGCCGTATCTCTGGCAAGGATATTTCTCAAAAGCTGGCTGAACACATCCGTGTCCACCGCGCCCAGCACTTCCAGCACATTGTCATAGGTCAGTGTCTGCCCCAGATAAAAGGCGATACACTGGTCCAAAAGACTCAGCGCGTCACGCATGGAACCGTCCGCCGCTTTCGCAATATAGCGGATTGCCCTGTCCTCCACGTCCACCTGCTCCTTGTCCATCAAATCCTTCATGCGCCCGGAAATCGTCTCAATGCTGATTCTCTTGAAATCATAATGCTGACATCTGGACAGGATGGTGATGGGGATTTTGTGCACCTCTGTTGTGGCGAGGATGAAGATAACGTACTCCGGCGGCTCTTCCAATGTCTTTAAAAGAGCATTGAACGCGCCGATGGAGAGCATATGCACCTCGTCGATGATATAGACTTTGTACCTGCCTTCTGTGGGACGGTAAGTCACTTCCTCCCGGATTTCACGGATATTGTCCACACCGTTGTTGGATGCCGCGTCAATCTCGATGACGTTCATGGAAGTGCCCGCCGCGATGGAGCGGCACATGGCGCACTCCCCGCAGGGGCTTCCGTCCACCGGGTGTTCGCAGTTGACCGCCTTGGCAAAAATCTTCGCCACCGTGGTCTTCCCGGTCCCTCTCGTTCCACAGAACAGATATGCATGTCCGATACGGTTTGCTTTAATCTGGTTCTTTAATGTTGTAATAATATGGTCTTGTCCTTTCACGTCCTCAAATGCTGTGGGACGGAATTTTCTGTAAAGTGCCGTATACGACATGAATCACACCTCTGTTTATTTATTTCATTTATCGCAGCCCTTCAGCCGTCAGAAAAAGGATAAGCAATAACAGCGAGAACTGAACGATTACAGTTTATCCCCGAAACTGATACCCACCATTCTAGCCTCTTTGATAAGGTTGCAGTTCGGGTCCACATATTTTAATTTACCCGCGATTTCTTCCAGCGGAACTTTCGCCGTCTCGCCTCTCTTCATCGCTACCATGTATCCGTATTCCTGATTCAGAATCAGCTCTGCCGCCTTAGCGCCCACTCTTGTAGAAAATACGCGGTCGTACGGACACGGAGAACCTCCTCTCTGGGTATGTCCCGGCACCGTGATGCGCACTTCCTTGTCCGTCTTCTTCTGAATCTGCTCTGCCAGCTCGTATGCGATGGAAGGATATTTCCTCTTCGCCAGCTTTTCCTTGTACTCTTTCTTCTTCAGCTTGGCATCTTCCTTGGAAATTGCTCCCTCTGCTACTGCCAGGATGGTAAAACGCTTCCCTGCCGCGGAACGCTTCTCAATCACATCCGCTATCACATTGATATCGTAGGGAATCTCCGGCAGAAGAATGATGTCCGCGCCGCCCGCGATACCCGCGTGCAGTGTAACGTGTCCCACCTTATGCCCCATGACCTCTATAATAAATACACGGCTGTGGGACGTCGCTGTCGTGTGGATTCTGTCAATGGTATCTGTGGCAATATCCACCGCACTCTGGAATCCGAATGTCATCTCCGTGCCCCACAGGTCATTGTCAATGGTCTTCGGCAGAGAAACAATATTCAGTCCCTCTTCCCTTAAGAGGTTCGCTGTCTTCTGCGTTCCGTTTCCGCCCAGGATAACCAGGCAGTCCAGGCTCAATTTGTGGTAAGTATGCTTCATCGCCTCTACTTTATCCAGCCCGTCCTTGTCCGGCACTCTCATGAGCTTAAACGGCTGGCGGGAAGTCCCCAGTATCGTACCGCCCCTTGTCAGGATTCCGGAAAAATCCCTGGAGGTCAGCATATCAAAGTCTGAATAGATGAGACCCTTATACCCGTCTTTGAAACCATATATCTCCACATCGTCTCTCTTGGAACAGATGCCCTTCACAACCCCGCGCATCGCCGCGTTCAGCGCCTGACAGTCTCCGCCGCTCGTCAACATTCCAACTCTTAACATCCTCTATATCCTCCTTACAGCTTTTTCTTATTATAACGCATCTGTTTTATTGTTTGAAAGGGTTTTTCAAAAATTACTTTTGTGAGCGGGACCGGGGCGTTACTGTTCACAGATATCTGCGAACAGTAACACTAACACCGAAGCCTCCAAGATTTGGCGAGTGCGCATGTGCGTGGGGCTGTCTGCATGTGGCAGGAACAAACGGCAAAGGCTCCGATGCAACAAGTGCGCATATGCGTGGGGTGGCTGTAAATGGCAGTTCTGCGGTGAATCGACGCCATTTCACAGGGTATACTGTATAGGAAGGCAGAAGAAAATGATATAGAGTTTTAGGAATGGAAGTTTATTTTTTGCAGATTTTTAAAAGTTTCTGACTTGTAAGTCTGAAACTATTGATTTTTTGGAAGTTTTGGATATAATAGTAGAAAAAGGAGGTGCATGACAGATGGCTGAACTGATAAATCGTCCTCAATATTTGCAGCAGCTAATTCAAAATAAAGACGTAGATTTAGTGAAAATCATTACCGGTATCCGCAGATGCGGGAAATCTTCCCTAATGGATTTATTTCATCAGTATTTGATAGAAACAGACGTCCCACAGACCCATATCATCCATATGAATCTGGAGTCCCTGCGCTACCGCGACCTGACAGATTATCTGACCTTCTATGACTATATCAGTGAGCGTATTCCATCAGAAGGCAGGACATATCTGCTCTTTGACGAGCTGCAGGCAGTCGAACACTGGGAAAAGGCGATAGAATCCTTTCGTCTTGATTATGATGTGGATATTTATATTGCCGGCTCCAATGCCTATCTGCTCTCCACAGAGTTTTCCACCCTGTTGTCCGGCAGATACGTGGAAATCCGCATGCTTCCCTTGTCTTTTAAAGAGTTTCTGGATTTCTATGAATTTCATACTGATACGACAATAGAAGAAAAATTCCAGAAATACTTACAGTTCGGCGGTATGCCCATCCTCCGGGAATATCATTTTAATGAGGCACGCAGTAACCAGGCACTGGAAGGCATCTATTCCACAGTCATTCTGCGCGATATTTTACAGAGGAGTAATATGACTGACCAGAATCTCCTGCAAAAAATCGTGCGTTTCCTCTGCTCAAATATCGGAAGTATTACCTCACCGAACAACATCGGAAATGTGCTCTCCAGCGAAGGAGGCCTGGAAAAAGGCAGAGAAAAACGCATTGCCGGGAAAACCGTCAGTAAATACATTTCTCTGCTCGAAAACGCTTATATTTTCTACTCTGTAGAGCGCTATGACATAAAAGGCAAGCAGCTTTTAAAAACACTCGGCAAGCACTATATCATTGACCTAGGCTTTCGCAATCTGCTCCTGGGTTATCGAGATGCCGACCGGGGACACATTCTGGAAAATATCGTCTTTCTGGAATTGCTGCGGCGGGACTACCGTGTCTACATTGGCAAGATAAGTGAGACAGAAGTCGATTTCATCGCCGAAAGACCAGATGATAAGCTGTATATCCAGGTAACAGAGAGCATGAGCTCTGCGCAGACCCGCGAACGGGAACTGCGCCCTCTCCAGATGATACCTGACAACTATGAAAAGATTATCCTCTCCATGGATAGGAGCTATATCCAGTCCTACGAAGGGATAAAGGCGTTAAATCTTATAGACTGGCTGCTGGGGTAGGAAGTTATGATTTGGGGATAAAGATGTCTCCTGGAATTTTCGTAGCGATAAGTTCTAATTAAAATTTTTGCGAGTACTCGCAGAAATTTTCAATAGACCACACTATGAAAAGATATGAGCCACACTGTATTACAATGATTGGAATATCGGTTATAAATATTTTGGCTTCTTGCATCTCCTCTGTCTTACATACTATAATGAGGGAAAGATACTCTTTATCGACCGTGTATGCTCTTATAAAGAAAGGATATATACTTTTGCACAGAGAGAAAACCGTAGACGCATAATTAAAAGGAGGGTGTGCCGTGGAAGGTTCCCATTCAAATGTTATAAACACTGTAGATGAACTGGAATTCACTATATTCTGCATTGAAAATGTTGCTCGGCGCCTTAGAATCAGCGCGGAAAAAATATACGATGCACTGACACAAAAGAGCGATATCCTAAATGAGTATATTGTCCCCAATTATGAAATTTTGCATACCCAGGACAAAGAATATATTGTAGATGATTTACTACACGTTATGAAAGATGAAGGGGTGGAATTATGAGAGCAAATCCTATACTCCTACAGAAAAAATACGCCCGTGTCGTAGCACTTTTTGCAGAGCAGACCGGGCTTTCCCTGGATAAGGCTTTAGATTTTTTCTACCATTCTTTTGTATATCAGCTTATGAAAGACGGCGTATCCGACATGCACTGTATGAGTGACGGGTACCTTGCCGATGATTTAGAAGCTGAATATCGCACTTGCACTGAGGAATCTCACACTTGATTTGATAATCTTTAATGTAGATGTGGGTATTGTTACCCTGAATGAAACCAATAAAAAAGGTCATGGAATTCGCAAGCAGTTGGAAATTGATTTTGTCTGTAATAAAGGCTACAAACGTTATTATATTCAGTCAGCCTATGCCCTTCCAAACCAGTCAAAGATGGAACAGGAGCAGCACTCTCTTATGCTGACCGGCGATTTCTTTAAAAAAATCATTATCGCGAAAGATGTACCCGCACCATATTATAATGACAATGGGGTATTAATTATGAGTATTTATGATTTTCTTCTTAATGAAAGTAGTCTGGATAACTGATTGGTACTAAGACTCCCCGTAAGGTAAGCTTTTCTAAGCTGGGCTTACCTTACGGGGAGTTTTGTAATGAAAAAATACCCGCACTATATTTAAGAGCACACGCTGTCTATAACTGATTTATTCGTTCTTTGGAATAGCATATCTGACGCTACGCCCTTTTCCGCATTGCACAAGCAGGTTTTTTTCTACCATTTGTTTTAACACCCTGGATGCTGTGGAAGAGCTGCTTCCCAGCAAAATTTCTATTTCAGCTCGTGTGATAAAGTTTTGACTTTCCGCAAGTTGAAGCACCTGATTTTCTATATTATTATCAGTCAAAACCTCTTCCTGCAAATGACTGCCACTATCCCTTTTTATATTTATATTCGGAAGCGTAATCTTGAAGGCATTACTCGTGTTCTCAATTACCGGCTTATTTTTCTCATTTTCATATGCCTTCAAAATCTTTCTGATTCCGGTCCCATAAGCCTCTATTAACTCTAATCTGTAAAATACATTTGCCAGATTTTGATTTCTGCAGGCGGAAACCCCCGCCATAATATCGTCAAGTTCAAGTCCAGACAACAATCCGCCAATAGATATAAATTCCATTCTATCAGAATAGATACTAATCAATGCGCTTGCGCTAAAAGCGTAGTCACGATGTACCAGCACATTCAATAATGCCTCTCTTATGGCTACTTGCGGATAATTTCTTGTATCAATCCGCCGTAGCCCCTCGAAATCCGCATGAATCTCATTATATCTGTCAATGTAGTCATACACATCATTCATTTGCTGAAGCAGCGAACCGCCAAATTCCTGGCGGTCACGAAATATACTTTGGTCTTCCCCCTGGAAAACTGCTGTCTTAATTGTATGTGGACACTGGTCTGAAAGAAGCAATCCCGTATTTGTATAAATACCATCACAATTCAATATTTTAAGCGTTTGCATTTGGCGGACACCAAACTCCATTCCTCTTTCTTTGAATTCTTTTTCTGCAACCGTAAAGGTTAGATTTTGTTCAATGGAACGCATCTCCTCAAACCTGTCACCATCTGTCTCTTTAATCATTCTGCGAATCGCTGTATTTGTTGCAGGAACAGCGGAATATCCCTGTCTCACATATACGCCTTCCGGACGAAGTCCTTTTTTAGCAATATAATAGGGTCTCTCTGTTCCTCGTTGGATATCTACTTCCACAACTTGTTTCCCTTCTATTTCAAGTGTCTGATAATGAATAAACAATGTCAAGTCCGGCTTAATTGCATCCCGAACCATATTGCTGATTCTAAGGGCAACGCTGTCTGAATCATCGAGACCTGTTACTGTTCCATTATCCTGAACACCGATATATATTTTTCCACCTTCGCTGTTTGCAAAAGCTATTATTTCCTTTTTAATCTCATCCGTAACAATTTCTTTTAATTCTACAATCTCACTTTCCCGAAAAACCATAGTGCGCCTCCTAATCATTTTCTCCTCATTATTATACCTTTTCTCGTCAATCTCGTCAATCTCGTCATAATCTCATCATCTGTGACGAGATTATGACGAGAAAAAAATGAGATACTATCATTCTTCCCGATTTTTGATAAGGAAAATCGGTTTTCGGTTTAGAGTATCTGCACATACAGAAATAAAAAAATTCCCCATAGGGCTAATCCAGTTAAAAGCACACTTATGGGGAACTCAATCCTCAGTCAATATGAAATACTTCCATCATCTGCATACTCACAGGGCTGTTATCCTCATTTGTTTCCATAATATCTTTCATGTATTCCCACCATCTATAACGGATTTCGTTTGGCTCTGTGGCTGTATCCTTGTTTTCATCCTCCACTTCCATATAAGAAAACAAATAATTTGTCTCTTTGTCCCAATAGATAGAGTAATTCGAGATTCCACTGTCTTTTATCATTTTTTTCACTATGGGCCAAATCTCTGCATGTCTTCTTTCATACTCTTTTTCATTTCCCGGAATTAACTTCATCTTACATGCTTTTCTTACCATCTTTTTCATCCCCAATATTTTCTTCATCCTCCAGTAAAATCCCCGGACCATATGGCGCAAATGACGTCATGATATATGGACAGGTGCAATTATCCCTCACCTTTTTTCCAAATCCCCACATTTTTTTAAACATCTCTTTTATAACAGGTCTTACTTCCTCTTTCCCAATGATATTATGCAGTTCCGCAGGGTCTTTTTCTAAATCATACAGAATATCATAATCAAATCCATTAAAAACATATTTCCATTTATGGTTAAATACCGCTCTCTGGATTCCATACATTTCATTTCCGTTTGTCTGTGTAAACATCTCCGTACGCCAACTCTTTGGTCTTCTTCCATTGAGAAACGGCATCAGCGATTCTCCTGCAAATTCTCTTGTCCTCGGTACCTCTGCCAAATCCAGAATCGTAGGAGCAAAATCAGCAAGGGAAACAAAAGCTTCTTCCTCTACTCCAGCCTGTATTCCAGTACCTCCAATCATTGCGCAGATGTTATAACTTTCCCTGTAGCATGGAACTCCTTTTGACCACATCCCGTGGGCTCCTGCCATATCCCCGTGGTCAGAAATATAAAGAATCACCGTATTCTCCGTATAACCATTGCGCTCCACAGCATCCAATAGTTTCCCAAACAGTGCATCTTCATATGTACAGAAGGCATAGTATCGCCTCAAACTCTCCTTGTGCTCTTCTTCTGTCAAACTGAACATGTCCTTTGTCCTTCTGTAAAAAGCGGGGACATCTTCTAATTCCTGATAAAAGCTATCCGGAAGCTTCATTTCTACATTTTTATACATATCTAAAAATTCCTGAGGCGGTGTATATGGGTCATGGGGTCCCACTGTGCCCACATACATAAAAAACGGCTCATCATCATTGTAATTGTCCAGAGCTTCCACTGCCCTGTCTACAGTATCCCCATCTCCAAACGGATTACTGTCAATACCGAACTGAAAATATTTCGGATATCCGGGGCGGATAATCTGCCCGAATCCTTTTTCATCTCCTTCTTTGTCAATCATCGCAGGATTCGAGTAAAAATGTTCCCAATCTTCATCATGAATACGGTATCCCTTTTGCATCTGTCCGTAATTTGATGTAAAATATCTTAAAACCTCATCAAAGCCATGTTCTTCTGGTCCTGCAAACGCGCTGACATGCCATTTTCCGGAGAAAAAGGTATGATATCCGTTTTCTCTTAAATCTTCCGGGAAAAGTTTTGTCCCATCATATAAATCTCTCGAAATCGCGTTATTGTTTTCTACATTATGCCATACGCCATGCTGTGACGGCATAAGCCCGGTAAAAAAAGTCGCACGCGAGGGACAGCAGTGCGGCGATGGCGTATATGCTTCCCGGAAATGCATCGCCCTTCTCCTGAACCGGTCAAGATTCGGCGTAAACACCACGCTGTTTTCACAAATGGTATCTCCCAATTGCTGGTCTGTCATAAAGACAAGTATATTTTTCTTATTCATAATCTCTTTCGCCTTCTACCACCATTTAATTAATTCTGTGATTCGATTCCGCAGGGCTACAAATTCCATGCTCATAATATCTCTTGGTCTGGGAAGTTCATTTCTCACCACTTCTTTTACTGTTGTAGGTTTATTCGTCAGTACCATGATATTTTCACTTAAGTAAACCGCTTCCTCTACATTATGTGTGATGAAAATAACCGTTGTGCCTGTTTTTTTCCACAGTTTTACGAGTTCATCTTCCAGCTTGAAACGCAAATCAATATCTAATTGTCCATACGGCTCATCCATGAGCAAAAGCTCCGGCTCTGTAGCAAATGCCCTTGCTATGGCAATCCTCTGTACCATACTGGTGGACACCTGCTGGGGATAATAATTTCTGAACTCACTTAAACCTACGATTTCCAGCATCTCATCTACTCGCCGTTTTATTTCCTCTGCCGGAAAATTTTTTATCTTCAGACCAAAAGCAATGTTCTGCTCTATTGTAAGCCACGGCATTGCCGAAGACTCCTGAAAAATATAGGAGATATTATGCTTTTTCAAATCTACTTTCTCTCCATTTATTAAAATATCTCCCTCCGTAATATCATAAATACCTGTCAGACTGTTTAAAAATGTCGTTTTTCCACAGCCTGTAGGTCCTACTACTACGAGGAACTCTCCCTCCTGCACCTCAAAATTCATCTTATCAAGGACCAATAAATCCCCGAACTTTTTTGTCATGTTCAACACTTGTACTTTCGGCTGTCTGTTCATCTGCTTTTCCATAGACTACCTCCCACTCTATAATGTATGGTCTACCACACTGTTGATTTCACGCCGAAGTTCCAGAAATTCTGGGTCTATGTAGCTCCTTGGTCTGGGAAGATTTATATGAAACTCCTGCTTGATGCCTGTGGGACAATTTTTTAATACAGCGATGCGGTCCGCGACATAGACTGCCTCTTCTATATTGTTTGTCACAAATAGGATTGTCCTTTTTTCTGTTTCCCATATCCTCACGATTTCATCCTGCATCATATATCTTGTCTGCGCATCTAAAGCACCGAAGGGTTCATCCATCAAAATTACTTTTGGCTCGTTGCAATATGCTCTGGCAATTCCCACCCTCTGCTTCATTCCTCCTGAAATCTGAGCGGGAAAGGAATTTTCAAACCCCTCAAGACCTACCAGCTTTATGTAATGCATCGCCTTATCCTGTCTCTCCGACTTTGGTATTCCTTTCATTCTCAAGCCATATTCCACATTTCCCATGACAGTCAGCCAGGGGAAAATCGCCAGGTTCTGAAAGACCATTCCCCGTTCCGGCGCAGGTCCTTCTATTACTTTTCCTTCCATTTTCAGTTCCCCTTCCGTAGGTTCCAGGAAACCGGCAATCATATTCAATATCGTGGTCTTACCGCACTGTCCGGGTCCGAATAATACAAGAAATTCATTTTCATGCACAGTAAAACTTAAATTTTCTACTACTTTAAATTGCTGAACTTTTTTATTTTTTCCGATGGATTCAAATATTTTAGTCACACCACTGCAATTTATTACTTCCCTCTGATTGTCCATCTGCATAAATATTCCTCCAATTTTCTCATGCATGCTGCCAGTAAAAATCCGATGATAGCAATCCCGATAATACCTACCAAAGTCTGAAGCATGTCATGATTGCTTTGTCCCGCCATAATCAGCCAGCCGATTCCACTCTGAGAACGCACCATTTCCGCCGCTACCACCGATGCCCAGCCCACCGCAGAGGCTGTATGCAGTCCCGCAAATATAATCGGTGTACTAGCCGGAATCACAATAGTAAAAAACAGTTTCATGTCGTTCGCTCCCAGCATCTTAGCCGCATTTACCAGTGTAGGGTCTACAGACCTCGCCCCTGCATAAGCGTTTTGTGTGACACTCATAAATGCTCCAAGAAAAACAATAAAATATTTTGTCGCTTCCCCCAGACCAAACCAGATAATTCCCAACGGTATCCAGGCAAGAATCGGTATCGGACGTATAATCTGGAAAATCGGTCCGAAAAGCGCGTTTATTCTCGGATACCATCCCATTGTCAGTCCCAAAGTGATTCCCAATATATCAGCAAGAAGAAATCCCACCAGGAACCGGGAAAATGTAATCCCGATATGTCCCAGCATGGTACTGCGTCCAATCGGCTCTGTAAAAGAAATAAAAAACTCCCGTATAACTTCAATCGGTGTCGGCAGTACTTCTCCAAGCCGCGTGCCATTTGTTCCTAAAAACCATACAACGAGAAATATAACAATGGATATCCCTGCGCATATCACTTTCTGAAAGGCTGTAGCTTTTCTCACATTCACTGCCATCTTCCCCCTTTCATCAATTGCTTCTCCAATATGCCGAGCAGCAGGTTCAGGATTGTCCCCACTACCCCGATACAAATCATACCTGCTATGATTACATCCGTTCGATAGATTCCCCGGCAAAGTGTGATAAGATATCCCAATCCACAGTTTGCAGCAAGCATTTCCGCCCCAACTATCGTTGCCCAGGAATTTCCGAGAGCAACCTTCATTCCCGTCATGAAATAGGGAATAGCAGATGGAATAGCAACTTTAAATAATGTCTCTCTCTTTGTTGCCCCAAAAACTTCTGCCACCCAGATATGTACATCTTTTGTCTGTCTGATTCCTGTATAGCTGTTGACAATAGAGGGAATCAGCGATGCAAGACCTATTACCACAACCTTGGGAAGTACGCCGATTCCAAACAGCGTAATGGCTACAGGAATCCATGCAATCCCCGGAACCGGTTTAATCAAATCAAAAAGCGGACGCACAAACAAATCTATTTTTTCATACCAGCCCATCAGGATTCCCAGTGTATTTCCCACAATCACACCACAGGCATAACCCATGAGTGTTATTTTTAAACTGGACCATATATGTTCCTGCATCAAATGTCCATCCGGTCTGGGGTCATAAAACTTTTCAATCAATGTCTTAAAGGTTCGAACAGGTCCGGCAAGTGTATTCTGTCTGAATATTCCCAGTCCTTCCGTAACCAGCCACCAGACAAATAGAAATAAAGTTATTGAAATTACAGAATAAATATAATATTTCTTCTTTTTCTTTCTTTTGTTCATCTTCTATCCCCACCTATAAATTAAGATGCCTGTCAGACAGGCACCTTAACTTCTTCCTTCTATTCGTAGAATCCTACATTCAGCTCAATCCCCAAGGCATCCTTAATCACTTGTGTATTTAAGCTTTCCTGTACGAATTCCATAGCATCCTCTGTCAGCAAACCTAAATCTATCAAATTCCGGGTTGCATAAGTCTCATGGTAGCCAAATTCATATGCCGGGTCTGTCAACTGAGCTTCATCATAGAAATATGAAGTATCAATCAAAGCCCGCATATCGCTGTCTGAATATTCTTTTCCATTCTCGCTGAAAAACTCCATTGCATCTTCATAATACAGCTCATCGTCAGCCTCCAGTTCTGAAGCTGCTTTATAAATTGCCTGACAGATTAAAACAGTATCTCCATAATGTGATTCAACGAATTCATTGGTTGCCATAAATACATCCGCCGGAACACAGCCACATACCTCTTCATAGCTGGCAAGTCTTACATACCCCGCATCCAAAGCCTGAGTAGAATACGGCGGGAACAGTCCGGCTCCATCCACCTCTCCAGCCATTAAAGCTGTCAAAGCGGAACCACAATCCATTCCTATCAGTTCATAATCACTCGGCGACAGCCCCAGTTTTACAACATAGGCATCCGTCACAATCTGTGCAATTGTTCCCTGGGGCGCTGCAATCTTCATGCCTTCTACAGAATCTGCATCCCCATATACATCCGGTAAATCTTCTACCTCGCCCTGAATCTTAGCTGCGTCAAGGTCCGGGTCTGCATATACCCCATATTCCGTCTGTGCGTTTACATCTCCAAGATATGCATATTCTCCGGTAGCAAAGGAATACGCCGAAGCAAATCCATTGATGCCGATGTCCACCTCTCCTGCCGCAAATCCTTCATTGATGGTAACACCATCCTGGAACATAACGATTTCGATATCCAGCCCCAGTTCGTCAAAATATCCTTCCTTATCTGCACGATATGCCGCAACTGCGCCATTGCCCGGATGCATAGCAAACCGTATAGTATCACCACTGGCAACAAATTCTCCATCTTCCGTCTTACTATTTGTACCCGCGTTTCCTTCGGACTTGTCATCCTGTCCGCAGCCTGCCGCCAGACCCATCACAAGCACTGACATTAAGATAAGTGACAAAAGTTTCTTTTTCATTTTCACTCCTCCTTTTTTTGTTTGCTGCAAATTGTATTCCGGAATCCTACAGCGTTTCTATTAATTCTTTAACCTCATTTTATCAATGAGACTCTCTGTACAAAATGTATGATTCCGGCATGAATATGTATAAAATAGACTACTTTTTCCTTTTTGTATTTCCTCGGACATTGCCGCCATATTCAGAGGGTGATATCCCCATAATTTTTTTAAATTTTTTATAAAAATGACTTTCATCATAAAAGCCGAGCGTATAACAGATTTCCTTAATCTGCTCCCCCTTCAGGAGCATATCATTGGCTTTTTTTATTCGTAGATGGTCAATATAATCAAAAATCGTAACTCCATAAAAATTTTTAAAAATCCTGGAAATATATTCTTTATTCGAATAGAATCTGCTTTCCAAGTCAGAAAGTGTAATATGTCCGCAATAATTATCATCTAAATATTCTCTGATATTTATTGCCAGATGTTTTCTTTGTCCCCCTCCATGTGGCTTTTCTTTTTCTTCTCTTTCTCTTATCCCAATAAAGTATTCTCGTATGACAGGTATCGGTATCTTTTCTACCTCCTCCGCCTGTCTCCGGATTTTGTTGCTTTCCACTTTTGATATGGCTGTTTTCAAGGCCTCATTAAGCTCATCTTCGTCCACAGGTTTTAAGAGATAATCGACAGCATTGCTTACGATTGCCTGTCTGGTATATTTAAAATCATCATAACCGCTGATAACGATTACTGAGACATATGGAAACGCTTCCCGTAAACGCTGCATCAATTCCACCCCGCAGATTCCGGGCATCTGCATATCAGTCAGAACAATATCTACAGCCATATCCTCTAAAGCTTCCAGTACTTCATCTCCATTTTTACATTCACAGACTATCTCTAAATGAAGCGCGTCCCAATGAATTAATGTTTTCAGTCCAGCCCTTATCTTATTCTCATCATCCGCAATTATCATCCTGTACATTTTCTTCACCTCTATTAATAGAAAGTTCAACTACTGTCCCCTTATTTACCGTACTTTTTATACTCATAGTAAATCTTCTGTCATAGAGATACTTTAACCTCCGATATACGTTACATAATCCGATATGATTCTTCTCAATCTCATAATTATCATTCTCAAATCCACGTTTTATTTCTTTTAACATTCCTTCCTCTATACCGCAGCCGTCATCTTTTATCGTGACTTTCAGAATTTCCATACCGTTATTGACAATCTCTATTTGTAAATGTCCCGCTGATTTCTTATTTTTGAATCCATGTACAATTGAATTTTCAACCAATGGCTGGAATGTGAATTTTGGAATTAGAATATCATCCAGTCCTTCCCGGATATATACATCTGCAATCAGCTTTTCTTCAAATCTGAATTTTTGTATGTAGAGATAGTCATTCAGATTCTGTATCTCTTTCTCAAGTTTCACTACATAATTTTCTTTTATGGAATATCGCAGCATTTTCGCGAGAACAGTCGTTGACTTATAAATATCCTTGATTCCCCGTTCCAAAGCCACGCTTCCAATAGACTGGAGAATGTTATTGATAAAATGAGGATTTATCTGTGCCATCAGAGAATATAGTTGAGCATCTCTGTTGTATAATTCCAACTTATATTTTTCCTTAATCAACTGATTGATTTTGTATGCCATCTGATTAAAGCTGTTGCTGATATCCCTAAATTCATCTTCCCTGACTGATTCAATCCGGATATCCAGATTTCCGGAGGAAAATTCATCCAGACACTTTTTCAAATCATTGATAGGCTTCGTAATCGAGCGTACCAAATATAGAATAATGATAATGGTGACAGCTAATATTAAGATAAGCAGGAAAAGCAGCATCTTAATACCCTGCATTAAGTCGTAATTGAGGTCGTCATTCTCAACACATTTAAAAATGATATTTGAGTCGTCCTCCGCTCTGATATACACAACCGTCTTTTTTTCTCCATCTTTTGGTCCGGTATAGGTAAAATGTCCGCTGTTTTCTTCTTCATTTTTAATGGTATCGTAGATATACTCCCTGTCATAAAGAGAAAATCCACTGTCCGTTGAATATATCACTTCTCCAAACTTATTCAGACACTGTAATTTTTCTGACCTCTGCGTGAGCGAATTGGCACAGATATCCCCCATATAGCTTTCATATATATTGATACATAACACTGCTTTTTTCCCTGAAGAGTCCGTATAACTTTTTACAAAAGAAAATACCTCCGATTCGTTACCGATATTTGTCAGCTTTTCCATAATCACATGTCTGTGCTGAGGCTGTATATACATTTCACCATCTGAAGTTATCCCGCCTCTGTACCATGCACAATTTTCTACCTCGGACAATGCCTCATATATATCATTTCCCGCCTGACTTTTAACAATTAAGGTATCTTCCTCTGTCGTATAATGGAATATAGATTCTATATTTGCATTGTCCTCATATACAAAATCAATTCTGTCCCGAATATTATCCATTCCATTTGATTTTTCTGTAAGGTCAGGGTATAGAATAAAAGAAGCGTACACGTCTATCTGCTGAATATAATCTTCAAATCGACTGTTGATTCCGCTTAGAATAGCATAAGATGAGTCATAATAATTCTCTGAAGATTGCTTTGTAAAATTTGAAATATAAATCGTACTGCATAACACCGCGAAAACAGTAATCAAGACAATAAATATCAAACTGAATCTGTAGCGAATATTTGTCGTGAATTTTTTCATCGAAAACTTTTTCATATAATTCCCCTTATCATTGATTTACTATTTTACCATAGCTGCCTCCGATTGTAATAAATTCCGTCCCTCCAATTTCTTCCATCTTAACAGATTCATGATAAGGATATTTTGTATAAAACAGAGAAGTTGCTGTATGAAGACGACAAAAACCTATCCCCGTAATACCCAAAGATTCAAGCTGTTTTCTTTGCCGCTTTATATGTGGCTATTATATCTAGCATAGTATGTCCTCGCTCATTGTTAGCCGTAAAGCTTTCCCCAGATTCGCTCTAGTATTTTCTTTTTCCAAACAAAAAGAAACGGCAGACTATAAAGCCCACCGCAATCTTTATGCTACCTTTGAATAATCCATAACCGCCACTTCCTGCAGCAGCTTCTTAGCATCATTTATGATTTTCTCCAGACGCTCCACAACATCGCCAGTATAAAAAATTTCATTGCATTCAGTACATTTGTAACAAGGTACATTCCGAACAATCACCAGGCAGTTACCTAAATCGGTTACGCTTGTTGTAATACCTTTTTCCATCATTGCGCCGCATTCAAAGCATTTCATTTTTTCCGCTCCTTTCTGGTTTTAAAATCCGGCTCCCTTGCACTTTATAACATCCTGCATTTTAATATTTCTTTTAATCAGTCCAATTCTTGTTACAATTATGATATACATTATTTTTAATGTTTTTTCAAGGTTGTTACATTATAAATAATGCATAAATGGACAACAGCTTCGACAGCATAAATCTCTCCTTGCAAACTAAAATACACCATGATAAAATTTGCCTGTATAGCATGTACAAAATATCACTGTACAGAAGGCGTGGGTACAGAATGACAAAGACAGCAAAACAGAGCGTATCGCAGGACGAGATTCTCAAGATTTCCAACCGCAGGTACCTCGGTTCAAAACAGAAATTATTAGAATTTATTGAAAAAATCGTAGAAGAACATACAGAGGGCATTAAGACAGTGGCAGATATTTTTGCAGGGACAGGAGTTGTCGCGGATTTGTTTCAGTCCAAGGGCAAAAAAGTCATTGTCAATGATATCCTCCATTCAAACCTTGTCTCCTACAATACCTGGTTTGGCAATGAACCTGTTCGTTATGAATTGATTCAGACTATTATCCGGGAGTTAAATGATTTAGATGCCAAAGAAGACAACTATGTCTCCATCCAGTTCGGCGACCGCTATTTTTCCATGGAAAATGCCCGGAAAATTGGTGCCATACGGGAGAAGATAGAGACCTATTCCTTAAGTGAACGGGAGAAATCTTTCCTTTTAACTTCACTGATTTATGCCATCGACAAGGTGGCAAATACCGTAGGGCACTACGATGCATACCGGAAGACGATGGATACGTTCCAGCCCTTACATCTGAAGGTCCCGGAATACAGAAAGCACAAAAAGAACGACATTTATAATGAGGACGCCAACGAGCTGGTGCGGAAAATCAAAGCGGATTTAGTGTACATTGACACACCTTATAATTCCAGGCAATATGGGGACTCCTATCACGTACTTGAGAATATCGTAGACTGGAAAAAACCGAAAGTCACCGGCGTGGCGAGAAAGATGGACCGGAATCACATCAAATCTGACTATTCAACGAAGAAAGCCCCTGCCGCGTTTGACGACCTCATCCAGCACATCAATGCGAAATATATTTTAGTATCCTACAACAACATGGCACAAAAAGGGGATGGGCGTTCCAACGCAAAGATTTCCAATGAAGAAATTTTAGCTTCATTAGAAAAAAGAGGAAGAGTTCAGATTTTTGATACTCCATTTAAAGTATATACAACCGGGAAAACAGATATCGAGGACCACCGTGAGCTTCTCTATTTGTGCACAGTACAGCCGACAAGCAAAAAGAAAGAGAGCTTGATTCCCTCCGCAGTCAATTATACCGGAGGAAAATACAAACTGCTGCCCCAGATTCTTCCCTATTTTCCCGACAATATCCACAGCTTTTACGATGTCTTTTCCGGGGGAGCAAGTGTAGCGGTGAATGTCAAGGTAGAAGATAAAATCATCATCAATGATATTGAGCCTCATGTCATCAAACTCTATCAATATTTCCGGGAAACCGGGTTCGATGACATTCTCTCACAAGTGCAGGCTGTCATCGAGAAATATGGTCTTTCGGACTCAAAGACAAGAGGATATGCTTATTATCAAGCCAATTCCGCAGAAGGGTTAAAAAAGGTCAACCAGAAGGGTTTTGAACAGTTAAAAGCTGATTATAACGCAGGGCAGTTCGGGGACTTCAGCGAATCCGCATTTTTTTATACTCTGCTCGTATATTCCTTTAATAACCAGATTCGTTTTAACCGTTCAGGAGACTACAATATTCCTGTGGGAAAGCGGGATTTTAATGAGAAAATGGTAGAAAAGCTTCAGAAATTTCAGAACGCCCTGTCGAGAGAAAATACAGTCCTCTCCAATATCGATTTCCGGGAGCTGTTAGATTCCATCACCGATACAAGGGATTTTGTCTATCTGGACCCCCCTTATCTGATATCCACCGCCAGCTATAATGAAAACGGCGGATGGACGGTACAGGATGAACAGGATTTGCTGGACCGGCTGGCACAGCTGGATAGACGCGGAGTCCATTTTGCCCTCTCCAATGTATTACGGCATAAAGGGCAGGAAAATACACTCCTCAAAGAATGGGCGAAAAACTATCATGTACATTATTTAAACTATAATTACAACAACTCCAATTATCATTCCACCGCAGATAAATCGGAAACCATAGAAGTACTTATAACTAATTATGAATAAAAAACCTCCAGGATGTCTGAAATAGTACTTTATTACGGCATATCAGACATCCTGGAGGGCTTTTTTTATATTTTCTCTTCGACAGACATTTTTTTAACAGCTTATTTCAATATCTCGTCAACAATTGGCTCTCTCCAGTGATTTTTAATTAGTCCTGGTTTCGCATCCAGATTGTCCCGGATAATCTGAAGCACTTCTTCCCCGCATTTCTTTTTCTTGAGAAGTTCTATTACTTCTTCTGTTTTCAGGGAAAAAATATTCAGCCCGTCAACTGTTCCGGCTTTCATCGTACCATTGAGTTCTACGAACTGCATCGCCCGGAAAACATTCATTACATTATTGTCCAATTCGTTTGCAATAAACAGTGTCTGTACAGGTTTCTTATCCGCTTGATTCTCAAGCACAAAATTTACAGAATGTCTGATGACCGGCTCTAATTCAGCCCTTCTCTGATTATTCTTCTTCATCAGCGTCACTTCAATCAGAAGTGCATACTCTTTGGCAAGTATCTCAATGTCCCCGGCGCCTCCTCCCCGGTGAGTGAGGGGCAGCTTATTTGCATCCAGAGATACCTGGAAGGATTTATGCAGCATGTAATCCTTTTTCCCGGAAAGATGATACCAGGCAATTGTCATGATATACTCATAAATCGTGGGAACTGTGGCATTATCCGTAACCTCTTTAAATACATCCTTATCCTTCCTCAGTATGATATTGTGCAGGATTTTGATGGTCTTCTCCTCCGGGAAATGCTTCTCCACAAAGTCTCTGTATTCCTTCTCCCGCCGATCTGTGATGATGTACATCAGGTGTTCAAGATTTTTGGCCCCGAACGCCGTCTGCAATTTCGTGATAAAGTCCTGTGCCATCTGCTTTGTAATCCCCAAAATCTCGCACATGGTAGTCTCTCTATACCACGGACTTTCCGGCGATTCCTCGTAAGATGCGTAGCTCTCATTTCCATGCAGCGTAAAGTTTTTACCCACACTCTCTAAAAGCTGAGTAAAGAGCCATTTATTGTTCAGATTTACAAGCCCGTTTTCAAAGTAAATGAGCCCTGTTATCTGAAATGTGCGGCGGCACATATCCTTGTATTCCCGGATAAGGTCGTTATGTTTGCTGAAAATGAACGTCTCATAAATCAAATAGGTGTCATCACTTAACAGCGGATTCTCCTGATTATCCTCCAGAAATTCTTCCAGTGTGCACTCTTTTCTTATGCGTAACGGTATCCTGTTCTCCCCGAACGCCTTTTTGATTTTATCATCCTTGGATAACTTTTTTACCTTCTCAAAATCCGAGTTATCATGATTTCTCTTCAGCCCAATCAGTGCGAGTACATATTCTTTATAGAGGAGGGAAGCAGCTTTTGAGTCCCGGTTCGGGAAATATTTCATAAAATTCTCGTCTGTAAACTCCTCTTTTTGAAACATCTCCCTGACTTCGTCCAACTCCCTTTGCGGACGGAGCGTAATAGTGAAAAACTTCTTATAAAAGTCATCAAATTTCACCCGTTTCTCTGCTACATCCCTATAAGCATCGATGATTTCCTTTATTTCCTCCTCCGTCTGGGAAGGACGGATGGATTCGATGATTTTCAGAAACTCTTTCTCCGGAACATCATCGTATCTGGTCAAAAATTTGATGGCAAATCTGAAATTATAAAAATAGTCATCCGTCTGATTATCATATATGCGAAGTTTCAAATACTGCCGCAAGTATACCAGGTTGTCCTGACTTAATCCCAGCAGCGCCTCTATTCGGTCTGCAGGAGCTAAATCTTCTTCCAGATACTTTCTTCCAACCTCGCTCAGGTTCCGCTGCGCATCGATAAATCCTACCTTTACAACCGTGTTCGTAAGGGTTCTACCCCTCAAGCCCATCTTGCCCTTTGGGGGAAGAGTATAGGTCTTCGCTCTCACAAAATCCTGGAATAATACCGCACCCTCTTCATTTTCCAGCCGCACGATTTCCTCAATGAATTGTCGGTAGAACTCCTCCTGGACCTCATTATCATTCTCCCATATTTTCCCGGTTTTTTTGAAAGTTTCCAGTTCTTTTAATATCACTTTGTTTACATCGACTACCTGCTTGACGCGAATGGAAGTATCTCCCATGTTGAAAATCGCAGATTCACTTGTTAATCGCATGCTCTCCTCCAAATTGCCCAACGAGAAACCATGTTCATTCTTGCATTACTGACATTCGTTTTTACGTTTATCAGATAATGTTTTAATGCATAGAAAAACCACCCTCTGAACTTTGACCGAGTATCTAGGGTGGTAATTCTAATCACGAGGTCAACCACTTTGTGGCGGTTGTTCTTTTTACATCTTTAATATAGCATATCTTCCTAATTCCCGCAAGGATAACCTTTTTTACTATAATATTGTAATTTTTACTGATATTCCCCTTTGAATTAAACCAACGATACGATAAAATGATAAGATGATAGGATTTACTTAGGAGGAAATATTCATGAGAGTGGCTATCGTAGACGATTCTCTTTCAGATGTACAATACTTATACGAAAACATGCAGAAATACTGTCGGGAACACCATGTCCATATGTTTATCGAACAATTCCTTGACGAGTCTGCTTTTCTCAATTCTCTGAAGGAACATCCCTACGACCTTGTTATTCTGGATATCTATATGAAACAGATAAACGGAGACAAGGTTGCCGGTGTGATTCGTAAGTATTACCCGAACTGCCAGATTATTTTCACCACAGCGAGCAAAGACCACGCAGTACAGGCGTTCCGTCTCCGCGCCCTTGACTATCTGGTAAAGCCCTACAGCTATAAGGAACTGGAAGCATCTTTGAATCATTTTGAAAAGATTTTCCAAAATTTTGTTCATTATATAGAATTAAAAGAATCGCGGCAGTTCACACGCATCCTTATCAGCGATATTGTTTATACAGACTATCACAACCATTATATCCAGGTACACACCACCTCCAACGTGGTGCGTTCTTACATGTCCTTTGACAATTTCTCACCTATGCTGAAGCCTTATCCCCAGTTCCTATGGTGTTATAGAAATTGTATGGTCAATATGGATTATATCGAATCACTGGAAGACGGTGATTTTCTCCTCAAGACCGGGATGCGCCTTCCCGTATCAAAAGGGAAGCGCCAGGAAGTGATGCAGACTTACGCCAATTATATGTTTGATTATGTAAACAGGAGATGTCCTTTATGAAATTGCCCCTATCTACTTTGATAACTGTCTTTCTTTTTGTCTCCGCGATTATCTTCATTTTGTACAAGACATTCCGAGACAAAATAAAGTCCCCATTTGTGCCGCATCTCATCGGGGCTGTCACTGTTTTTGGCATCTTCTCTCTCACAAGCGCGGCAATAGCTCTGCATTTTTCAAATAATTCCAGGGTTCTCCAGACCACGATTATCATTCTCACCATGTTAGCTGACATGTTGATTTTTTATATAGCAGTAGACTATAAATTAGTACAGGCGCTTTTTATTTCTTCCGTGGTTAAGTGCTATGCCGACAATATCATCCTGTTGTCCTATCTCGGTTATTACGCCGCTACAGGACATTTTCCCGGCATCTTCTTTAAATATCCTGCCTGGCCCATGTTTATCAGTATCGTAATTACGTTCCCGCTCATTTACCTGTTTTTCAAAAAATTACTGCGACCTGCGCTGGACTGCAGCAGTTCGCTCTCCATCTGGTCCTATATCTGGATGATACCGCTGTGCAACAATATTTTGTATTCCCTCAATATTGAACCCTCCGTAAACAGAGATGTAACTCAGATGGAAAATGAACTTTATCTGCTGCCTTTTTTCTGGATTTTGCTTTCTTTCTCAACCTATATCATCCTGTTAAAAATGATTATAGCATTGAGTGAAAATGCCAAACTTCAGGAGGAACTTCATATCTCCGATACGCAGATTACCGCGCAGCAGAAACAGCTCGAGCATCTGCAAAGACATATACAGGACACAAGCCGTGCACGGCACGACTTACGCCACCATCTTTTAGCGCTCCAGGGATATATCGCACAGGAAAATTACGAAGGAATGGCGGAATATATCAAGGAAAGTATTTCGGGGATTGAGGTAATGGGAGCGCAAATCTACAGCGGTAATCCGGCAGTGGATGCGCTGCTGGGATATTATAAATCACAAGCTCTGGAAAATGAAATAGATGTGCGCATCTCCGTCTCTGTCTCAGATGCCCTCCCTGTACAGGACACAGACTTTTGTATCATCCTGGGAAATCTCCTGGAAAATGCTTTGGAGGCATGCAACCGTCAACTTTCCGAGCAACGCTTTATCAATGTGCAGCTTTACATGCCTACAAATGCCGCGCTTATATTCACCATTGAAAACAGTTATGAGGGCGATATCAAAAAGCAGGATGGGGAGTTTCTTTCCTCCAAGGCGCAGGGACGTAAAGGAATCGGAATCCGCTCTGTCCTGGATGTCACAAAGAAATACCAGGGAATCCCGAAATTCGAGTTTAACGGGACTGTATTCAAAGTCTCCATTCTTCTGCATAAAATTACACAGTCTGCTTAACAAAAAAATGAGGATGTCCTCTCCCGCAGATATCATATCTGCAGAAGAGACATCCTCATCTCTGTTAGAACTTCCTACACATCAATCTATAATCTCTTTAACAACTCTTCTCTTTCTTTCTCATACCCCGGTTTCCCAAGCAGAGCAAACATATTTCTCTTATAACTTTCCACGCCCGGCTGGTTGAATGGATTAACGCCGAGTAAATATCCACTGATACCGCAGGCGAACTCAAAGAAATAGAACAATTCACCGAGGTAAAATTCATTCTGCTCAGGTATCTTCACCATCAGGTTGGGGACATTGCCGTCCGTGTGAGCCAGGATAGTGCCATTCATCGCGCTCTTATTGATGAAATCTACATCCTTTCCAGCCAGATAATTCAACCCGTCCAAATCAACCGGCTCCTCATTGATGATGATTTCCTCTCTGGATTTCTCCACATTGAGCACTGTCTCAAATAAGATTCTGTTTCCGTCCTGAATAAACTGTCCCATGGAGTGAAGGTCTGTCGTCAAATCCACGGATGCCGGGAAGATTCCCTTCTGGTCCTTTCCTTCGCTCTCTCCGTAGAGCTGTTTCCACCACTCTGATACATAGTGCAGGCTTGGCTCATAATTAGCCAGAACTTCGATTGTCTTTCCTTTACGCAGCAGGATATTGCGGATTGCCGCATACTGCAAAGCGTCATTTTCGGCAAAATCATTTTCAAGCGCTGCTTTTCTTCCGGAAGCTGCCCCTTCCATCAATTTTGTAATATCAGCTCCGCTCACCGCGATTGGCAGAAGCCCTACAGCGGTCAGCACTGAGAAACGTCCTCCCACATCATCCGGTACAACAAATGTCTCATATCCTTCTTCTGTCGCAAGATTCTTCAATGCTCCCTTCGCTTTGTCCGTGGTCGCATAAATCCTCTTTGCCGCTTCTTCTTTTCCGTATTTCTTCTCCAGTATCTCTTTAAATACACGGAAGGCAATGGCAGGCTCTGTAGTCGTACCTGACTTGGAAATCATGTTGATGGAGAAATCTCTGTCCCCGATTACATCCACCAGATGCTTAATGTAGGTGCTGCTGATGCTGTTCCCTACATAATAAATCTCCGGGGATTTGCGGATTTCTCTGGAAACGACATTGGCAAAGGAATGTCCCAGGAACTCAATCGCAGCTCTTGCGCCAAGATAAGAACCGCCGATTCCGATGACAAGCAGTACTTCGGAGTCATTCTGAATCTTCTTAGCCGCCTTCAAAATACGGTCAAATTCTTCTTTATCATAATCCACAGGCAAATCAATCCATCCGAGAAAATCGTTTCCCGCTCCTGTCTTCGCGAGCAACTTGTCCTTCGCCTGAGCGACAAGCTCACTCATATATTCCATCTCATGTTCCTGAACAAAACTACATGCTTTTGAATAATCAAATGTTACTTTAGCCATTGATACCCTTCCTCTCTGCTCACTTTTATAACAATCGGCTAAACTGCCGATTTATAAGCATATTTTACCAAATCTGCAAGGGTTATTCAAGCCAAAAACTCCTCCAGAATCTGACGGATTGCCTCTTCCTTGAGTGCAGCACCTCCCCCTTCTTCCTGCTTTTCTTTTATGCTCCTTTTGAGAATCTGGCGTGCGGATTCCCCGTCCCTTAGAGATTCCGCGCCGCGGTTTAAGGCTTTGCTCTCCGAGGTACGCACTGCCCTTGGCTCTCCCTCAATATTGATAGACAGATTTGGTTCCTGCTCTCTGTATCCCGCTGTACTTTCCTGTGACAGAGGGATTTCCTCTCTTACTGTCTCCTGCTTTGCCGCATTTTCCGCAGCAATCACATTGATAGTCTCCTTTTCTGCTGTCTTCTGCTTTTTGTAGCGGCAGGCACAGGTATTTTCCAGATAATCTACCATATAGACCTTCGCCGCATTGATTTTATACGGCTCGTCCGACAATTGCCTGATGACAAACAGAAGCACCATTTCCGCCGCCCCTGCCGCAATATATTGAAACACGGATTCATTGAACCCGTAGGAAAGATATTGAGCCGACGCTCCAAGCGCCGCCAGGATTCCCGCAAACCAGACTGCCTGCAGCTCGAGCTGTCTCCAGGTATGTATCCGTAAGAGAAATCCCCGGTATTCGAATATATATTTTTCTACAAATGCATCTGTATTTTCTACTGAATCGTGTACCATGCATGCGTGCTCATATTTTGCCCGCACCAGTTTCATCAATTTGTGTGTACTTTTTGACATACTGCCCGCTGCCTTTACCAGTCTTCGCAGTGTAATCTGATTGATTATTTTTGCAAGGATACCAATCACGCCGACAGCAATCATCAGATATAGGATGATATTGGTATCCGCCGCCAGTTCTTTTAACATAGCTGCTCCCTCCTGTTTTAAAATTCTCTCACAATGGATGCTGCCCCTCACGCCTCATGCATTGTGTTTGAGCACATTATAGAACATCTTTCAAGGACTTTCCTCAAAAACCGTTCTACATATTTCTACACAGCCCCTCCCTGAAGAGAACGATTTTTCGTATCTTAAATCCATTCTCAAGCCCCTTGAGAACCGTCTCGAACCTTTTAGCTGAGAACACAAAAGCCGATCGCCCTCCATTTGTCTTTCCTGCCTTTGGATTGTCACTTTTCAAAAAATAATCCCGAAAAATGACATACGAAACCTGAATCTGTGCTACAATGTATAAAGTGCAGTCAGCCGTTTGAGAATTTGTAAAGCTGCCGCCACTTTCGATTTACCCAAAGCCGTGTTTTGCAAATGGTAA
Source organism: uncultured Ruminococcus sp. (assembly GCA_900541505.1). GTDB lineage: Bacteria > Bacillota > Clostridia > Lachnospirales > Lachnospiraceae > Mediterraneibacter. The sequence continues at coordinate 42,384 of UQKK01000006.1, read as the reverse complement.
AGAGGCTGCGGTTTTCTTCTGCAAATTCCGGCTGAAAAATAGAAGGATTGAGATTTGAGGAAATAATATGTATTTACAAACCGTATTGATTAAGCCCTCATCCAGCCAGTGCAGCATGTACTGTGACTACTGTTTCTACTGCGATGAGGCAGCCAAGAGGGAGCAGGCGTCCTACGGCATGATGTCCGAGGACACACTGAAAAATATCATTAAAAAAACACTCTTTCAGGCGAAGTCGGATATCTGCTTTGCCTTCCAGGGCGGAGAACCCACCTTGCGCGGTCTTTCTTTTTATCAGAAAGCAATAGAATTTGAGCAGCGCTTTAACCGCAACCGAGTGCGTGTCTCCAATGCCATCCAGACAAACGGTCTGCAGATAAATGAAGAATGGTGCGAATTTTTCCGGGACAATCATTTTCTCGTAGGCGTATCCGTGGACGGCACCCGCGAAACCCATGATATGTGCCGCCACACAAAGGACAAAAAGCCGACCTATGACCGCATCCTCCACTCTATCCATCTGCTGGAGGAATATCAGGTGGATTTCAATATCCTCACTGTAGTAAACGCCTACACAGCCCCAAAGATTCGTGAGATTTACAGAGAATATAAGAAAAACGGCTGGGAATATCAGCAGTACATCACCTGCCTAGACCCTCTCAGTGAGGAGGGGACACCTCAACCCGATTTTCTGGAGCCGCGCCCTTATTCCCTGACGCCTCAGATGTACGGGGAATTTCTCGTGCAGCTCTTTGATATGTGGTATAAGGACTGGAAGCGGGGAAAATCCCCCTATATCCGCCAGTTTGAAAACTATATCGGTATTCTTCTTAATATCCCGCCCGAGTCCTGCGACCTGCGCGGTATCTGCAGTATGCAGGGTGTCACTGAGGCGGACGGCAGCGTGTATCCCTGCGATTTCTACGTGTTGGATGAATACAGGCTGGGAAACTTCAATGAAAATTCGATTTCTGACTTTTTTGAACATGAACGTGCAAAACGCTTCATCGAAGATTCAAAAAACATCAGCGACACATGCCGGGAATGTCCGCACTACACCCTTTGCCGGGGCGGATGCAGAAGAACCCGTATTCTTGAACCTGACGGGAAAACCTACCGCAGTTATTTCTGCGAAAGCTACCGGATGTTTTTTGATAAAGCGGGAGAACGGCTCGCTGAAATTGCGCAATATTTAAGGAGGCAGCCATGATTGTCAACATTTGTATCTTTTTTTTAGTAAGTATCCTCTCATCCATCGTAGGCTCTATCTGCGGCATCGGCGGCGGTGTCATCATCAAGCCTGTGCTGGATGCCACCGGAATCATGAGCGTGAGCAGCATAAGCTTCCTCTCCGGATGTACCGTGCTCTCTATGTCAGTCATCTCCGTGTATAAAAATATTAAATCAAAATCGGCAAAGCTGGATGTACGGATTGCCACTGCCCTTGCCATTGGAGCGGCGGCAGGAGGCGTGATGGGAAAGAGCATGTTCCAGATACTGAAAAACGCCGTTGGAAATGAAAACCTGGTGGGACTCACACAGGCAGTTGTCCTCATCATCATAACCGTTGGCACACTGATTTATACTATATTTAAAAGCCGTATCCAGACCAAACAGTATAAGCAGATTTGGCTCTGTATCGTGATTGGCATTATCCTGGGCATCATGTCCAGCTTCCTGGGAATCGGCGGAGGACCTATCAATCTCGTTGTACTCGCCTGGTTCTTCTCCATGTCAACCAAAGAGGCGGCGCTCTCCTCCCTGTACATCATCATGTTTTCGCAGATAACAAGCCTTGTACAGACCTGCGTCACAAAAACAATACCGGACGTACAGATTTCCTACCTCATTTTCATGGTACTGGGCGGTGTACTCGGCGGTACGATTGGCAGCAAAATCAATAAAAAGATAGAAGAAGACGCTGTAAATAAATTATTTATCTTCTTAATGGTTGTAATTATCGGAATAAACATTTATAATGCAATTAAATTTGCCGTTCTGGCTTGAGATATAAGAAAGAAGATGGAAATCCAAGCAAGTCATTATGCGAAATGTGGATGAGACAGTATACCAGGCGGTGGGCTGCAAGTCTTAATTTTTAGCCATTACGGTAATTCACAAAAGAAAAAAGAAAGGAGATTCTCATGGACTATAGAACAAAGGGAGTCTGTTCCCAGATGATTCATTTTGACATTGAAGACAACAAAGTAAAGAACGTATCCTTCGTCGGAGGATGCAACGGAAATCTGCAGGGGATATCCCGCCTTATCGAAGGTATGGATGTGGACGAAGCAATTTCCAGGATAGAAGGAATCCGCTGTGGTTTCAAATCTACGTCCTGCCCAGACCAACTTGCAAAGGCATTAAAAGAAGCAACCGGCAGATAGTCCGATTGCTTTTTTGTTTTGCTGTGATTAAGTGTCAAAAGCAGTTTTTGAATCCTTGCTTTGGTGAAATTCTTATATTAAAAACCTCTCCCTTGAGCTCTGGAAGCAGATGCCATGATTTGCACGTGGTCTTTGTGGTGTTTTCTCGGTACAGGTTTCCCTTAATGAATCTTAAGTTAATAGTTCCTGTATGTGCTCCACATGGCATCTGCTTTCAGAACTCAAAAAAGAGGTCTTATAGGATATGAACATTATGGAATTAGTATACCGTCGGTGAAGGAGGTTGTCTCATCATATGGATAGTCTTCTTCCATTCCTGCAAAATGCTCTGCATGTACCCTGTAGTAATATCCCCGGTCTACTGTAATAGATTTAGAAGTAGCAACAAAATATGTATCTGTATCCTCTGCTGTCCATACATCTATCTGCTCCCAGTATCCTGTTTCCTCGTTATACTGGTCCACATAGATATCAACAGCTACATAATCAACATAACGATTTGCCGTTGTTGATGCATAAACATAAATTCTGTTTCTACCAGCTTTTGAGATGGAACACATTCCATCCATCAAGTGTTCACCTCTCAGCAAACTGTCTGTACTTCTTCCTATTGATTCATCTTGTGTTGTAAGGTAGGAGCCATCTACCTGAATCAGTTCTTCCTCTGATGCTTGTACATCCGGCATAGCTGTAAAGCACATACTAAATAAGATAGCTATACTTCCTATAATAGATAAAATTCTTTTTTTCATAATTTCCTCTTTTGTATTACTTATCATTCTGAATCACTTCTACTCGTGGCTTCTAATAAGTAAACAATCGAACTTCAAAAAACTTACGCATAATTTACAAAAATCTTAAATTTTCTACAATTTTTATAAACTCATCCTTTTCCATTATGCCTTTTAGTTGATAATGTCCCCCTTTATAATTAAAATCTGCCAAAAATCGTGGATTTTCGTAATTTGGCACATCATATTCTTTTATTCTAACCTCACTCTTTTCCGTTTTGACTATAAATTCATCTGTCAGTCCATCTACATTTTTTTGACCTAAAGAAGAGTCTGTCGCATTTATATAAATGATATATCTTATAGTTTCATCACCATATCTATAAAATAACTGCGCCATTTTTTGCTCTTTATCTATATTATAATTTTCTAATACCATTCCTTTAGGTTTGTAGTACAATCTTACTGCTGATATTCCAAATTCTTTATCTATATTTTTATATATGTCTATCTCATCATTGTCCTCTGTATTCTGAATCTCCATATCCTCCACATTTATTACAGTTGCCCTCTCATCGCCAACAATTCTCTCCCACAGTACTTTCCAATATGATTTGCTTCCTATACTTGTCAATCCGCTGCCAAGCACAAGGATAAGGACTGCCGCAAGAGCCAGGATAGCATACTTTCTTTTCTTTCTGCGGCGGACTGTGACTGTGCCGGAAAGACCTTTGTCTTTTGCAGACACCGTTATCTCGTCATCTGTACTTTTGTTAGCCGTGTTCTTGTCAGCCATACTTTTATCCGCCATGCTCTTGTTACTGGAGAGCAGCTCCATATCCGGCATGAGTTCTTCTGCAAATTCTGTCTCTTCGGAATACACAGAATTTGCTTCTGCTCTTTTGGCTTTATTCTCCTCATACTCCTGTATTTTCTTTAACATGGCAGCATCAAACTCATCCGAAACCTGGATATCCTTCAATTCCGGATTTTCTGATACTCTTTTCTCTATTCGTTTTGCTTCCTCGTCTATCTCTTTTTGTAACGATAATTTTCTCAGTCTATCCATCCATCTGCCTCTTTTGTAACACTTTCTCCTTGACATTTTATTAAATAAGGTTAATATGAAAATATATTTGTTTTCTCAACGATACAGGTGTTTCTTCCTGTGTCATTATTTTGAATCTGGAGGTTTTCATTATGAAGCGAATCGTTCTCACCGGCGGCGGAACAGCCGGTCATGTTACTCCAAATATTGCCCTGCTCCCCAGACTCAGGGAATTAGGTTATGACATTCAATACATAGGGTCCTACAATGGAATCGAAAAGGAGCTGATTGAACCTTTTGGGATTCCTTATCACGGTATTTCCTCCGGTAAACTGCGCCGGTATTTCAGTCTGCAGAATTTTACCGACCCTTTCCGTGTATTAAAGGGTTTCCGTGAAGCGAAGGCTTTAATCAAACAACTGAAGCCTGATGTTATTTTTTCCAAGGGTGGCTTTGTTTCTGTTCCTGTGGTACTCGCGGGAAAAAGAAATAAAGTGCCTTCGATTATCCATGAATCCGATATGACTCCCGGTCTTGCGAATAAGATTGCCATTCCTTCTGCGGTAAAGGTATGCTGTAATTTCCCGGAGACGTTAGAAGCTCTCCCCAAGGATAAAGCGGTACTCACAGGTTCCCCTATCCGCCAGGAGCTCCTTTCGGGAAATAAAATCGCTGCTATGGATTTATGCGGTTTTACATCCGATAAGCCCGTCATCCTTGTCATTGGCGGAAGCCTTGGCTCTGTTGTCGTAAATACAGCCGTACGGGAAGCGCTTCCGGAACTCCTTGAGAAATTCCAGGTCATCCACCTGTGCGGGAAAGGAAAACTTGATGACTCTCTTTCCCAGACAAAGGGCTACTGCCAGTTTGAATACATTAAGAATGAACTGCGTGATATCTTTGCCCTTGCGGATATTGTCATTTCCAGAGCCGGCGCCAACGCGATATGTGAATTGCTTGCACTGAGAAAGCCGAATCTTTTGATACCGCTCTCCGCAAATGCCAGCCGCGGCGACCAGATACTCAATGCCCGCTCATTTGAACGACAGGGCTTTAGTATGGTCTTAGAGGAGGAAGCCCTCACAAAGGACAGCCTTCTCGACTCTGTGCAAAAATTGTATGACAACCGCAGCACTTTCATGGATGCTATGAAAAATTCCGGTCAGCAGGATTCTATCGATACTATCATCCGTCTGATTGAGGAAGTCAGTCAGCAATCCTGACAGCTATACAAAGGATTTCCAAAATATGTCTGTAATAACAAATACTGAATGTAAAATGTTCGGTTTTTCTGTACATCCCACATTCAGTATTTGTTAGAACCGATTTAGTTCGTCATATTCTGTTTTAAAATTTTTCTTAATCCAGTCCTTTGCTCTATGCAGCATACTATGTAAAACGTTTACGCTGATTCCCATTTCTTCTGCAATCTTTGTCTGTGGAATATTCAGATAATATGCCAGCAAAATCGCATCGAACCACCTGTGATTCTTTTCTAACAGCGCAGCAAATATCTTTTCACAGAGATTCACGGTGTCGTCATAAAGTACATGTTCCATAAATTCCTCTTCCGTACTTTCCCTTGGACGTTCCAGAATACTGACCGTATCATCTTCATTCTCATAGACTTCTCTGTCTGCCTTCTTTTTGTAATTTATGGCATAATGCTTCGCTACCGTATACAACCACGAAGCTATCTTTTTCTTATCCGCTTTATCATAGTAAATGTATAACTGTAGGAATGTCTTTTGAGCGATATCTTCCGCCGCATCGTAATCTTCTGAATAATCGTGTGCTACTTTGAGGACGATATTTTTATATTTGTTGTAAATCTCGTCAAATTCATGATTACCTGTCAACATTCTCTCTCCGCATTTATTTTAATTTTTCCAATATCTCTTCTTTATCTGCATCAGAGAGTTTTCCCATTTTCCAGCCAATGCCCACTTTATCACCCTTGTAACGCGGAATTAAATGCATATGGAAATGGAAAACTGTCTGTCCCGCGACCTCTTCGTTGTTTTGAACGATATTGTAACCGTCACACCCCAATACATCTGTCAGTCTGTTAATCATCTTCTTTGCCAGGACGAGCACCTTTGATGCCAGTTCATCATCCAAATCATATAAATTTCTATAATGATTTTTGGGTATAATAAGTGCATGTCCTTTTGACGCAGGGCTTAAGTCAAGGATAACACGGAAATCCTCATCTTCATAAAGTGTAGCAGATGGGATTTCACCTGAAGCAAGCTTACAAAAAATACAATCATTATCTTTCATTTTAAAAACCTCTTTCCCCGTATATTTATATAGTAGTATAGACTATTTTTAAGAAAAAGAGAAGCTGTTTCAATTATATTTTCCGACAGTAACACCTATCCCTGTGTCGAAACATGTCACGTGGATTCTATTGAAGACCCCATATCATCGTGATAGACTAAAATTAATGAATAGTAAAAGCGAGGTACGAACATGCTTCATAATATAGATATCAACAAAATGAATCGTCTGATGTCAGAGAACAAAGATGCAAAGCAGATTATCAGTCAGCTTTTAGAAAATTACCATACTACTGTATCTACGATTGCGCATGAAATCCGTAATCCCCTGACTCTCGTATCCTCCTCGCTGCAGGTCATGGAAATCCAGCATCCGGAGGTAAAGCAGTATCCGCACTGGAGCCAGACCATGGAAGATGTGAAGTTCATGTGCAGCCTGCTCAATGAACTTTCCACCTTTAACAATGGAAATACCCTTCATCACTCTGTTTTTTCCATCGAAAAACTGTTGAAGAATATTGCTGTCTCCTTCGCGATTTCCCTGGATTCGGAGCAGTCGCCCATTGAATTTTCTTCCTCCATCCCTTCACGTCTGGGAGACTTCACCGGAGATAAGGTAAAATTAGAGGAAGTATTTTTAAATATCCTGCGCAATGCAAAAGATGCTGTAAGTGAGAAGAACGAGGAAGGAAGTATTTTCCTCCTGGCTGAGCGCAAAAAGGATATCCTGATGATTCAGTGCAAGGACAACGGATGTGGGATTCCCGCCGATAAGATGGACAGTATCTTTGACCCGTTTGTAACCACAAAGGAAAATGGTACAGGACTGGGATTATCCCTGTCAAAAAGAATCATTGAAGCACATAATGGGACAATTTCCGCAGAGTCCACTCCCGGAAAAGGAACCACCTTCACAATCCGTCTACCTATCTGACGATATTGCGCCCTTTCCTCCATTCATGAATCGTGGCAGCTTCGGTAAGCTTCTGTTTAGCGGCTTCTACACCATGTTTTCTATGTGCTCTTTTCTCCGGCGATATACTATCACTGCTGAGAGAAAACCACAAATAAGTCCACCCAAATGCGCCATATTATCAACACCGGAACTGGTGATACCGAAATACAAACTTAAAGCTACCATGAATAGCATCCCCCTGCCTGTGAGTCTGCCGATTCTTCCTTTATTTAAAATCACCACATAGAGCAGTGCACCCATGAGTCCAAAGACAGCTCCCGATGCGCCTGCTGACACAACATCTCTTCCATGAGTCATATTATAGTAGAGAGAAATAAGATTCCCTCCAATCCCACTGACAAAGTAGATAATCAAAAATCTGATTCTTCCCGTCTCCATTTCCAGATTCCATCCCAGTGCACCGAGCATGACCATATTATTCAGAAGATGATTGATACCAAAATGTAAAAACATGCTGGTAAAAATCCTGTAATACTCATGCCCTTCCATGACATAGGGCTCATACATAGCACCATGTTCGAGCATAAACGCTGCATCTTCTGTCCTGCCGATAAAAGACAAAAGTAAAAATACCGCCGCATTTGCCACAATCAAACCTGTCGTACAGACCGCTTTCTGATGATTTTCCAAGATTATGCCTCTTTTCCCCTTTACTGATACATTGTCAGCATATAGGGACAATATACTGTTTTCATTATAGTGGAGCCCCTGTATCTTGTCCATCTGTTTCCATAATCAAGTCATCCCAGCTTCCCCAGCGCTCTTTCTTTATTTTCCCGACCGCTTTTTTTAAGGGACTTTTCCATCCGCCCATCTCACGAATTGTTTGCACATCCTGGACCGGCTCATAGATGATTGGCTCTAATTCCGCAGTGAATATATTTGTGCCTGAAAATTTGCTCCTCCCCTCCTTTATTTCCTCCATCTCACTCTTCCTATTTTCTTCTCTCTCCATATAATCTCTCAATATCTTTTCTAAATCATAATTTTCCTGCAATGTTGCCTTGTGTAATTCGTATGACAAAAAAATGCCATCTGTCTCACTGTAATCCAGGTTTTTTACAAAGTACTCTGTCATCTCATGAAACGACTCGCTGAGTGATTTCTGCTGTACTGGCAGATAACAGAAATAATAGCGTTCTCCTTCACAGAACACAAAATCTGGGTTTAAGAGAAGGCAGTCCGGGTTCAGAAGATACTCTCTTAACTGCTTTGTTACTTCTATGAGAGCCAGTACGAAGTTCACAATTTCCTCTTTCTTTATCATTTTGTTTTCATGCTGCTGTTTCATGGACTGCATGCCACTGACAGTATAAGTATATCTGCTGCCGCCTTCCATCCCCATGCCTTTTACTTCCAAAAGTCCCGGTATCTTATTTTTTCTTATCATCTTCAGATGATAGGTCTCTTTATATTCCTCCTCAATATCTATGTGGAAATATGCCCTGTTCCATTCTTTTTCATATTCTGTCTTCACCTGCGCAACCTCTTTTCTGTATCCATGATTTTTGCCTTCTGCTGTATATGAAGGTGCATACCCTTTGCCTTCCCTGATATCTCGACAATCACTTCCTCAGCCCCTTTACTAATATCTATGGTAAAATCTGAAAACATAATTAATTTGTTTTTTGACCTCTCCCGGCAAAATTCTTCCAGACTGACCTGCTCACTCTTATCGCTGCGCCGCTCAAGCTGCGCTCCCAAAACCGCCGTCTCCCCGGCTGTCCCGGTCAATATAATCTTGTCATGATAATAAAATACAATATACAACATCAATACAAAAATAAGAAAGAACATTGGTATGATATACGCCATCTGGATTGTCGTATTTGCCCGAATACCTTTTTTACAAATTCCTTTACGAAAAACTTCCAAGAAGGCTCCCTCCCAAATATCCGATTGCCAGAAACGGGATGAATGGAAAGGATTTCTTTCTGCTGCAGCGGCAGCGGATAAGCAAAAAAATCGAGTAGATTGCAGCCAGAAAAAATGCGATGCAGAGCAAGGATAAAACATTCCAAAATCCCAGGAAAATACCCAGCGCCAAAATTAAAATACTATCGCCATATCCAAAATTTTCTCTTGTAACTTTACTGATACCAATGAAAACCAATCCTGTTATCAATCCTAAGGCAACCAGATACCAGTCTGTACTTTTCTCACCAAAGTGAGATAAAACTGCCCCTGCGATTCCCACTGCCAGACTCCACACAGGAATCTTTCTGTATTTGATATCTGTCCATGATAAAAAACTTAAATATACCATACATATAATCTGACTTATCTGCTGCATCTCGAACACCCTCCTTTTCCCTGTACTTCTGATTTTTTTACTGCTCGGATAGAACGTTTCAGCCCGCTGCAATTGATAGAATTATGATATTTTGTTCCGCTTTCTGTAATATATACGCCCGCAAAAGACTCTCCCTGCACACATTTATCACATTGATAATATTTTCCTCCATCCTCATTTCTCATATCAGACAGGCTGGCATAAGGGACAAACTGAATAGACAATTGCAGATAAGAACACTGATAGTTTTCATGATAAACTGTCCCTGTATCCGTCACATATACAATGCTGTCATCCTCCGATTCGAGGGACCCTTTCTCATAGCCTGTCCATCCTTTTACCTTGAACTGCTCTGAAAATTTGGCAGTAGAATTCCCGAAAGAAGGAAACGGCAGCCCTACTTTATACTGTACCTGAATGTGTATCTCATCATTAACTGAAGACAGATATGAACCGGAGCATGAGATTCCCGAACTTCCTCCTTCTATAATACTTCTGTCCAACCGCTCAGCTCCTATCAGATTTACAATATCAGACTGCAAACCTGAGGCACTGAAAAACTCATATACTGCCACATCCTGTGCCGCACTCTTTCCTGCATTTAGAGCCGCAGAATGTATATTTGCCTGTATTGCCCGTATCTCCAGCAGATAGACAAGGCACAGAAAGGAAATCAGAAAAAACGGAATTGCAAAAGCTGCTTCAATTGTTACAACTGCCTTCGGTCCCGGTACAGATGCCTTTTTCCGGCAGAGGTTCTTTTTTCTATTCACACGTGTATGTGCCATCGCAGTTTTTCCTTTCTAAAGATTCAAAAATTGTTTATAGGGGGGAATAGGGTGTTATTCCGAAAAAAGGCATCTGTACCGGGACCGAAGATTCTATTCGTATCCGAAATACACAGGATATTTATATGTAAAGCCTCCTGCTTCTGCCTGGTTCTCCAGTTTTATTTTTGTCACACAAAAATCTACTCTAAAATAAGAAAGATTCTTTTCAAAAATCAGATTTTGTTCTATTCTGTCCAAACATCTCATGGCAGTCTCGCCACTGTCTTTCAAAAAGAACAGCATCCGCAGATAATCTTCATACCTAAGCCCTCCTTCACAGTCCTTGCCTTCCAGAGAATCCGACTCACTTCCCAGTGTCATCAATCCCGATAATGACAACTGCCAGTTTTCTGCCGTCTTAACCAGAGCCACCCTGTTTCCCGCTAATAGTGTCCGCAAATCCACAACACTTTCGCCTACAGCCCAGGCGATGAGGATAATCTGCTTTACCAGCTCTTCTGCCTCCGGGATTGCCAGCATAGTGGAAACAGTAAGGGCAAGCGCCGCCGCTTCTGCCTGTTTTGACGCATCGGAAAGCAAATACAAATAATTGATACCCAGCCGTATAAGAAAGATTTTCCCTGTCACAGCTTCCAGATTTTCTTTATCACTTTCTTTTCCCGAAAGGATATACTCAACTTCATAAGACAGAGAACGTTCCTTTTCTTTATCAGATAAAGCATTTTGAAATTTTTCCAGAACGTATTCTGAGAACAGAAGTTTTTCTTCAATCCCATTCATATTTTTTCTGACAGGAAGTTCTCCCCATCCGGTTACCAGACTTCTGTAAGAAGGCTGGCTGCTCAAATCGATACTTTTCCCGGATAAAGAAAATTCTGACGGAAGAACCATAGATAGAACTCCTTCATTGCTAATCTGTTCCATACATCCAAAAGGATTTTCTTCACCTAAATCAGAGACTTCCTCACTTTCTGCAAGTAAATCTTCATAGTTTTTTACCGCTGCCTCCTCTTTCCCCTGTACCTTTTCTCCTTCTATTTCCTGTATCTCCCAGTCTTCCGCCATATCTACGATATCTTTTACCGCATCAACGCCTGTCCTCTGCTCCATATAAGAAATAACCTGTTCCCTAAATGCCTGTCCATCGTTGTCCGTCAAGTGCTGAATTGCTTCTGTCTGGTGGATAATTCCTGTTGTTCCGTAATAATCCAGACGATTCACGATATTATCTTCTGAAAAGCTCCCTGAACCATAACTGCCTTCTACGGCAAAAATCTGATAGTCTTCAAAAAGCTCCTTTTGATATTCACCAAAAACGGAGTAAATAGCAGCATCCGTATCCATGCGGCTCAGACTCTTCTGTACCTGAATTTCAGAAGCCTGCATCACTCCCATGATAAAAGAAATGAGTAATACAAAAATCAGACTTAGAAAAGCTGTTATCTCGCCTTTCAACATATTAAATTCCTGAGCTTTCACTTGTAACCTTTTCAAAAATGGTATTGATAAGACTGATAAGCTGCGACTTAAAAATCAACAAAAGTGCAATCAATATAACCAGTATGAGCACCATTTCTATGACTGTGACACCACTCAAACATTTTCGCCGTATTATCATATTTTCTATTGTTTTCTTTATCTTTCTCATAGATACTCCTTCCCTTTAAATCTGAATCGATAAAAATGCCGGTATTACCATAATCGCCATCACAACTGCCAGCATGATGAACATGGGAACCAATAATTTTGTCCCAGCTTCCTCTCCTGCTTTTCGCGCCATATTTTTGCGTTCTTCAAACGCTTCCGCAGCTTCTGACTTCAAAATTTCTGCCAGCCCTCTGGAGCCCTTCTGCAGATTTTGAGAGAGAATCGCCGCAAATTTTCTGTAAGAAGCGATTCCACACCTGCTGCCGAAATTTTCATAACACTCTTTTTCTGTCTTTCCCCTTTGTATTTCGTACATCGTATGAATCATCTCTTCATATGCAGCGCGTTCCCCTGTTTTATTCCTTTTCTTTTTATACTCCTCGGCAGTCTTAAACCACGCCGTCCTCACAGTCATACCGGCGCCCATATATAATGTAAGGCGGTTGATAATCTGCGGATAATCCATACGCATCTGATATTTTTTCTCCTTCTCGTTTTTCGTATGTTTCTGTTTTTCGGAAACATATAAGAGTATGGCGGCGAAGATTCCCAGAAACAAAATCTCAATCGCTCTGAAATCTGTGGGATAACTCCATTTGATTTTCTGTCCGTCTGCCTCCTGCGGTAAAATAAGGGCAGACTCTCTTTTTGTCTCTTCATCCGCTTCCAATACCAGAGACTTTATGCGAGAGACGAGTTTTTCTGTCTTTGTCTGTTTGGGTGGAAAAATATGTGCATAGAACTCGTACAACACACTTTCCTCCTTGTAGGTAATCAGCGCCTTTAATCCCAGAAGTACTCCCTCTTCTGTGAGATTCTCCTGTTTGATATTTCCCTGCACATCCATAATCTCATAGTTATCCAGCTCCCAGGACACTTCCATACTTTTATCCGGTATTTCTGTTACCAGGTTTAAGTCGGACCGTACTTCAGAAAGGCTTTTATTCTCTCCCAAAATCAAAGTCTCCAGCTCTTCTTCTGCCTGTCTGAATGCTTCTGTGAGCTGCTCTTCATCATATTCTTTTTCGGTGACAGTGATATCCACACTTTCTTCTGTCTCTCCTACCTGCAAGTTTAAAGACTCCTCCCTGTCTCCTTCTCCATAACCGTTTCTCTTTAAAATTTCCTGTCCATTTTCATTTTTTTCCAGTTCCTTACCGTTATCGCTTATCCAGACACAGGCTGCAATCAAAAAAGCTGCCAGCAGAATCAGCCCCATTTTTCTGTATATGGGATTGCATGTTTTCTCTTTTTTTCCCTTTTTCCCTTCCTTCACCTGTTACACCTCTATCCGTATGATTTTTTTGCCCATCCGGTAAGCTGCCATGTAAAATAAAAGACAGATACTCATGACTGCTATACCAGTTGAATTTCCATACAGTACGGATAAAAACTCACCAAATGTTATCTTAAGATAGAAGATAATTCCAAAAGGAATTACACACATAATTTGAAATTCCATCTTTTTAGAAGCCAGAAGCGTCTGTATTTCTTTTTCTGTCTCTATCTTCTCACTGATGACTTTCACAGAATTTTGAATGATTGCAATACTGTCTCCTCCGCTTTTCTTCGCCGCGGAAAATACAGTAATAAAATTCTGCACATCCTCCTGCTCCACACTCTCAGAAAATTCTTCTAATACCTGCTCCGCTGTCCTGTTGATATTCAGCTTGTAGACCATCTGTTCAAATTCTTTTAAAATCCTTGCCTCTCCCTTATAGACAGACTGCAGGTCATTTAATGTCTCACGAATCGCATTCTCTACAGAATATCCGGCTCTCAAAGCAGCCGCCATTGTCTGTATGCTGTCTCTGAACTGTCCTCGAAATGCTAACTCTTTCTTATGACACTCTTCCTCCAGCCATTCCTTCATATAAAAAATGAACACAGGAATCAGAAAGAAAAATGCTTTCCATGTCTCATAAAAAACATAGGATATGCATGCAAAAATCATAATTCCTTTTAAAATACCGATGGCATAATCAGTATGCCTGATATCCTGCAGCCAGCAGTTTTTCCGTATTTTTAAGTTCTTCCACCTTCATAAGCCTTCCTTTAATTTTGCCATCTTCTGTTCCCTCCTCCTGAAATTCATATAAAGTCCTCAAAATAATGTTTCCCTGTTCATATCCTGTGATTTCCGATATCTCCATGACTTTCCTGCTTTTATCCCTGAGCCTTCCCAGATGGATGATGATATCCAATGCTGAAGCTATCTGTCTCTGGATTGCCACAAAAGGAAGCTCAATCCCCATCAGCATCATTGTCTCCAGACGTTTCAGCATATCGGCGGGATTGTTGGCATGTCCCGTTGACATCGAACCACTGTGTCCGTTTAACATAGCGGAAGAAATCATATCTACCGTCTCCTCGCCCCTTACCTCTCCTACAATGATTCTGTCCGGTCTCATACGAAGAGCAGATTTTATTAAATCTCTGATAGTGACTGCTCCATCGCCCTCTAAATTAGCATTTCTCGCCTCCAGTCTGACAAGATTATCCACCCCTTTTATCTGCAGCTCTGCATTGTCTTCTATGGTGATAATCCTCTCCTCTTTGGGGATAAAGTCGGACAGGGCATTCAAAAATGTAGTCTTTCCCGCGCCAGTTCCTCCACTCACAAAAATGTTATATTTTGATTCCACCAGCATTTTGAGAAATTCTGCCGCTTCTTTACTGATACTTCCCAGCCGGATAAGCTGGTCCATGGTAATGGCTTCTTTTGGAAATTTTCGAATAGTCATAATGGGACCATTCAGAGCCACAGGTTTCAACACTACATTGACGCGGGAACCGTCTTCAAGCCTAGCATCCACAATTGGCGAAGATTCATTGACATAACGGTTTGTCCCGGACACAATCTGCTGAATGACATCTTCTAGCTTTTCCTGGGAAAGAAATCTTTTTTCAGACTGAAATATCTTTCCTTCCCTTTCAAAGAAAATATTATCTGTGCCATTAATCATAATCTCTGTAATGGATTCATCTTCAATCAACTCCTGGAGGATATCAAGTCGCCGAAATGCATTGAACAGTTCCCTGCTGATACGTATCTTTTCATGCAGAGGAATATATTCTTTTTCTGAAGCCTCCTCCAGCGCCTCCTGAATCATCTGCTCCAGTTCTTCATCCTGGATTTCCTTCGTCATATCCATCTGGAGCATCATTTTTGCATATATCCATTCTGTGTTAATCATTCTTCCTGCCTTCTTTTTTCTGTAGAAATGCTCTTATTTCTTCGTGTGACTTTTTTACGAATGGTGTGCTCCAGTATCTCTTCCATGCCCATTCTTTTTATATTAGCCTCATACTGCCTTATCTTCTCTGCCACCGCAGGTTCATCGGCGTAGTGAGTATAGACTGCAGAACAATTTTTCAAAATACTGTAAAGCCCATCTATGCTGTCTCCCAAATCCAAAATCACTGTCTCATAGATACATTTCTTCAATATCTGGTCAAACAGATTTAACCATTCTTCCTCCTTTACTGCCCGTAAATCCTGCATAACAGGTATGGGCATAATGTAATCTAAATCTTCCATTCTCCCTGCCATCGTGCTAATCCTCAACCCCAGATTTTCCTTATTCTGACCTGCATAGTAGAGTAAATCCCCAAGATTCTTTTCCTTCTGTTCGGGAAAATAGAGACTGCTGGCAGGATACTCTTCCAGATTCAGATATAACGTCGGCAGACACTGCGCAGTCTTTTTTCCCAGTTGGATGGCAAACTTTGTCTTTCCAATCCTGTGTACCGGTGAATAGACGCCTATCAATCCTTTTCTGGCTGTCTGCTTTTCTAAAGACTGCACTTTTTCTTTCCACACTCTCTGCGGTCTTAAAACATGAGAATCCTCCGGTTCCTCAAACAAAATCTTTATCATATTTTCCACAGGCTGATAACGGCAGATGCTTTTCTTTTCCCCATCCTTCTCCTGCCTGTCCTCCTCGGTAAGTATAAATTTTCTTTTTGCCCGGATATCCGGCTTCTTCTCTGCCTCACACTCTTCCGCAATCAAAAGTACATCGACAGAATTATCCCGACAAAATACCTCAAGGCTCTCCACATCATGAAAGAGCTGAAACTGATAATCTTCCTTTTCCTTCTCAGAAAGATACTTCAATAAACTTTCAGAATAGTCACGTTCAGGGTCACAGATTACAAACTGTCCTGAATACACTTCTCCCCTCCTCTCTTTAATTTGTGCCAAACCATCTTCTTCATTGAAAATGTGCTGTGAATATACAGCATGAATAGAAATTTGATGAACAGACAATCTCTATGTCTATCCTTCTAAGACCATTTACACCTTTCCCCCGTAAATGGAAACATCAGATTGATTTCTGGTGTGTAAGACGAATTATATACGCGAAAAATTTTTTTGTCCAGATGTAATTTTAAATTTGCAGGATTTTGTGAAATACTTACAAAGTTTGATAGAATAAAATGCCATAAAGGAGACAGACCCCAGGAATACCAAGGCTTCCGGTTGTCAAAAAAGAGACTGCGTTGAGCCCTACATTCATAGAATTTTCGTCCGGGAGCACAAACTGATTGATGAAGAAAATCAGAGCCATACCAATCACTGCGCGGACAAAAAAATTCACTGCCGCAGAAATAAATTTATTTTCCATTGACGCCGTCTCCTTTTCTCATTCATGATACATCTTATTCTTTCTTTGACTTCTTTATGCCTCACAGAATTGCTTTTTTATTTTTCTGAATATATAATATTTTTATTAATATCTGTAAATTTTCAAATAGCAAAAAGGAGAACTTTATGAGCGGTTTTTATGACGGTCCTGAAATTTCATTTGATTCTGGTAAATCTGGCTCTTCATCTGGTCCTGTTAAATTTATTGTAGGCTATGTTATCTTTGAAGTAATCAAGTCAGGCGTACGAGAAGTTATCAGTGAAAGGCGGGTAAGAAAAGCTAAAAAGGAATCTTTCCAAGACGGTCTCAAAGAGGGAAAAAATCTTACTGTAAAAGAAATCAAAAAGTTTGCCGATTTCTGGTTTGCTTCAGCGGCACTGCTCACTTATGCTGCTTACTGTGACGGTGAAATGTCTGATGAGGAACGCCTGGAAATAGAGTATGATTTAGGCTCCTTTTTTAAAAATAAAGATGTCCCTGACGAAATACGGGAAAAATTTATGAGTATTCTTGCAAATCATGAGATTACTTTTGAAGAGGTAAAAGGCTACCTGGACTGTGTGTCTATGGAAACGCTGAAAGCTTTTGAGACAGATGTAGAAGAGGTCATCAATGCCAGCGGCGGTGTCAACAAGGATGAGCAGCGTGTAAGAGATGAATTTAAGGAATATTTGAAAGAGCGAAAAAAATCAGAAAAACAGCAGTAAATTTTCAGAAAGGGCATCCAGATGAGCAAAGCGAAAGAACTGGCAAAATTAAGAGAAAAGAATGGAGGTCAGCCTCTCTGTCCCGAAATACAAAATCCGGCTTCTGTTTCCTTCAGTAAAACCAATGTGGAGGACTATTACGACAATATTTTGTCTGAAAATCAGATAAAGGAATCTTCTGCACAATACGTGAAACAAATGGATAAACTGGAAAATATTTTCAAAGAAAAGACAGGTCTTACGCAATCAGACATTGCTTTTTTGATTTTAGCCGTGGGGATGCAGTGTGCACGGCAGTATTTTCTGACATCTTTTAAATCTGTGATTGATGAAAAAGCAACTGCTTCCAAAGATAAGGAGAATTATAAAAAAAGAACAGAGAAAATTTCTCAAGGTGATTACAAAGGCAAACAGGGCGGTTATTATTACGCTGGTTTTGATGAAATCTGTTCTACTACCAAAGTTCCCTATGACACGATTCGCGGCGGAGCAAAATATAATTTAAAGCTGGGCGGAAATTCACACCGCTACCGCACACTCGGACATGACCCCATATTGGGCTACTTTTTCGGCACGATGAATATTTTGACTGATACATTGACAACATGGGATTTACAGTCATTTCATATCCGAAATAGCAGCATTTATTCCCGTGCCGATACCAGTAAATCCTGCAGTTATTTTTATGACCGCATAAAAAACGATGCGCCTTCTGTAGCTGCGGCGCTTATAAAACAGACGATACATATTAAATCCGATATGTATACCCCAAACAGGATTCCTCTGCCTGCTGTTTCTAAGATTTCCCCGGAGCTTGCTAAAACTTTAGCAGACTACGGTCTGGATTTTGCCTTTCTGGACACAGTGTTAAAGCAGGCAGGACTTTCACAGGCAATCAACTTTATCATTGCAGCGGCACACCGGTTTATGATGTTTTCTGAAAAGGATACGGATTCAGATTTTTATAAAGTGCGTACGCGGAAGATACTGTTGTATTCCAATATCATTGCTTCTTCAAGCAATATTCTTGCAACCTGTCTGACGGAAAACTACAGATATACAGATGTCGGTGGATTTGCCGTGACACTGTACCGAGTATTCAGCGATACAAATATGATAAAAGATATAAAATGGGAATTTATCAACAGAGAACTTTCTAAAATATACGATGAGAAATATGAAAAAATAAAACTCTATTACTCAGACAATCCTTCTTAAATATTTTCATAATAATTGTATATAATATCAAAAACGTACATAATGTATATTATTGACATTATGTACGTTTTTAATTATACTGGAGGTATATTAAGGAGATGATTGATATGTTGACAGAAAAAGCTACTAATGTAAGAAAAGAATGGAGTGCTGTCTGTGACAGTGTCATACATGATAAACCAAAATTTATTAAACGAACAAGAGACTGTATGTGGTTTTCAAATTTAGAAACCATGTCTGAAATTTTACAGGCATATCATTTCACTGCACAAAGATTTGTAGAAAAAGACGGCTCTATCACATTGTCTTTAAATGAAATTGATTTAATCGAGAATGGTAAAGATAATCAAGAAGCCCTTAAAAAATTAGGAAATTCTATATTTGAATATTCTGTAGAATATTATAATAATTATGCTTTTTATTCCCACAGCCCAAATCGAAAAAAGCATATTCCCTATATTTTTAAGGCACTTATTATGGATAATGCAGAGAAAATAGGAGAATCAATTGAATGCCAAGATGGAAAGAACTAAAGCGCTTTTGCGAAAGGGACGGCTGGGAATTATATAAAGATACAGACCACTATTTCTACAGAAAAATTGATGAGAACGGCAATATACGAATGACTAAAGTTTCAAAAGGCTCCGGTGAAATACATACGCGAATGTGGAAAGAAATTCTGAAAAAGCAGCTTCAGGTTTCACAAGAATATTTCAACAGTAAAATATAGAAACAAAAAAGTGATGGTAATTTTTTTATTTCTACCATCACTTTTTTGTTTGTTTATAAATTTTATTTATTCGTTATCTTCTTCGTCTTCCCCTGAAATCTCCACTTGTTCTCCGTCAATTTCTGCGGAAGCTTTTCTTACTTTTGCTGTACTTGCAACTTTTTCATTTTCTGGTAAATTAATCAATTTCACTCCAGAAGTTATTCTTCCATATACGGATATATCAGAGCATTTCATTCGGATGATGATTCCTTCTGTATTGATAATCATGATTTCATTATCTTCATCCACTGCCTTCATACCAATGACATTTCCTGTCTTTTCGGTAATCTTATAGCATTTGACGCCCTTACCGCCTCGGTTCTGTCTTGTAAACTCATCCAAATCGGTGCGCTTACCCATACCTTTTTCAGATACAATCAGAAGATATTTGCCCTGACTGCTCATCTGCATACCGATGACAACATCATTGTCGCTTAAATTCATACCCCGTACGCCCATGGAAGTTCTTCCTGTTGAGCGGACATCCTGCTCATTGAAGCGGATGCACTGTCCATCTTTTGTGACAAGTATGATATCTTGTTCATTATCTGTCACTTTTACTTCAATCAGTTTGTCATCTTCTCTCAGAGTAATCGCGGCAAGCCCTGTCTTTCTCACGTTTGCGTAATCTACAATCGGAGTTTTCTTTACAAGGCCTTTCTCGGTCGCCATGAACAGATATTTTCCATCCTCATATTCATAGATTGGAATAACCGCTGTTATCTTTTCATCCGGCATGAGCTGCAGCAGGTTGATAATTGCCGTACCTCTCGCAGTCCTTCCCGCTTCCGGAATCTCATATGCCTTTAACCGGTAAACTCTTCCTGTATTTGTAAAGAACATGATATAATGATGACTTGTTGTGATAAACAATTCTTCAATATAATCATCATCCAGAGTCTGCATACCCTTTATACCTTTGCCGCCTCGGTTCTGGCTCTTAAAGGTATCCATAGTCATGCGCTTGATATATCCGAGCTTTGTCATGGTAATGACAACATTTTCTCTTGGAATCAAATCTTCCATGGAAATATCAAACTCATCATATCCGATATGAGTTCTTCTCTCATCCCCGTATTTTTCGGAAATAATTAAAATTTCCTTCCTAATCACACCAAGAAGTACTTTTCTGTCTGCCAGAATTGCCTTTAATTCTTCAATTCTCTTCTGGAGTTCCGCATATTCTGCTTCCAGTTTTTCTCTTTCCAGACCTGTCAGAGCCCTCAGACGCATATCTACAATCGCCTGTGCCTGCACATCTGACAAATCAAATCTTGCCATCAATTCTTCTTTAGCAATCTGGACTGTCTTAGAACCGCGGATGATTTTAATTACTTCATCTATGTGGTCTAACGCGATAAGCAGACCCTGCAAAATATGTGCCCGCTCTTCTGCTTTGTTGAGCTCATATTTTGTTCTTCTGGTGACTACATCTTCCTGATGTTTCAGGTAGTATTTCAGCATGTCCAGGATATTCATGATTCTCGGTTCGTTATTAACGAGCGCAAGCATGATGACCCCGAATGTATCCTGGAGCTGGGTATGTTTATATAATTGATTTAATATCACATTTGGATTCACATCTCTTCTAAGTTCAATGCAAATCCGCATACCCTCGCGGCTGGACTGGTCGCTTAAGTCTGTGATACCGTCAATTCGCTTATCTCTTACAAGTTCCGCAATCTTTTCAATCAGACGCGCTTTATTTACCATAAATGGAAGCTCTGTCACGATGATGCGGTTCTTTCCATTCTGCATGGGTTCAATATTTGTGACAGCACGCACCCTGATTTTTCCTCTTCCGGTACGGTAAGCTTCCTCAATTCCCCTTGTTCCGAGAATTTCTGCTCCTGTCGGGAAATCCGGTCCTTTGACAATTTTCAAAATATCTTCAATGGTCGTCTCGCCGTTTTCATCAATCTGGTCGTCTATTATCTTTACAACTGCCGCAATGACTTCCCTCAAGTTATGCGGCGGAATGTTTGTCGCCATTCCAACCGCAATACCAGATGTACCATTCACAAGGAGATTCGGAAATCTGGACGGAAGTACGGTAGGCTCTTTCTCTGTCTCATCGAAGTTTGGAGCGAAATCAACTGTATCCTTGTTGATATCCGCTGTCATTTCCATAGAAATCTTACTTAATCTTGCCTCAGTATAACGCATTGCCGCTGCGCCGTCTCCATCCACGGAACCAAAGTTTCCGTGACCGTCCACGAGCGGATATCTGGTAGACCACTCCTGTGCCAGATTGACCAATGCGCCATAAATAGAACTGTCTCCATGGGGGTGATATTTACCCATTGTATCACCGACAATACGCGCACATTTACGATGCGGTTTGTCAGGTCCATTGTTCAGCTCTATCATTGAATATAAAATTCTTCTCTGTACAGGTTTTAACCCGTCTCTGACATCCGGAAGCGCACGGGCTGCGATGACGCTCATCGCATAATCGATATAAGAAGTTTCCATTGTCTTCTTCAAATCGACCTCATGGACTTTGTCAAAAATATTATCTTCCATTTTCTTCTCCTTTTACGTTTTCTTCCGCTAAAACTCTCCTATCCAGCTTAAAAATCTTCGGTTTTTTCGCTTAGTTTGCGGCTGTTTCCGCTCCTATCCAGCTCCAAAACCTTCGGTTTTCTCGCTGAATTGGCATTTCCAATGCCAATTCAAAAAATTTATTCATGACAAAGTTTCAAGTAAACTTGAACTTTGCCCTGAACAAATTTTGGATAGTCGCTGTAAAGTGCTATATATCCAAATTTTGTACGTATTTTGCGTTTTCTTCTATGAATTCTCTTCTTGGTTCTACTTTATCGCCCATGAGGGTGGTAAAGGTCAAGTCGAGTTCGGAAGATGTTTCTTCATCCATTGTCACGCGGAGCAGGATTCTGTGTTCCGGGTCCATTGTCGTATCCCAGAGCTGCTCTGCATCCATCTCACCCAGACCTTTATATCTCTGGATTTTGTTATTTCCATCTCGTCCTACTTCTGTCAGTATTCTGTTTAATTCTTCAACACTGTACGCATACCAGACTTTTTTATTTTTTTCCAGCTTGTACAGCGGCGGCTGTGCCAGATATACATAACCTTCTTTAATCAAATCAGGCATAAACCGGTATAAAAATGTTAATAATAAGGTACTGATATGAGCGCCGTCCACATCGGCATCTGTCATGATGATGATTTTATGATAACGCAGCTTTGAAATATCAAAGTCATCATGTATTCCTGTACCAAATGCGGTTATCATCGCCTTGATTTCTGCATTTGCATAAATTTTATCCAAGCGCGCTTTTTCCACATTGAGGATTTTTCCACGCAAGGGGAGGATTGCCTGTGTCGCGCGGTCTCTGGCTGTCTTTGCAGAACCGCCCGCAGAATCACCCTCAACGATATAAATTTCACAGTTCACAGGGTCCTTATCAGAACAATCCGCCAATTTTCCTGGAAGAGACATACCTTCCAGAGCAGATTTTCTCCTTGTCAAATCTCTGGCTTTTCTTGCAGCCTCTCTCGCGCGCTGCGCCATGACAGATTTCTCAACTGTCGCTTTGGCAACGGACGGGTTCTGCTCAAGGAAAATTTCAAGCTGAGTACTCACAATATTATCCACAGCCCCTCTTGCCTCGCTGTTGCCGAGCTTCTGTTTTGTCTGTCCCTCAAACTGAGGCTCCTCCAATTTTACGCTGATGATTGCCGTCAGACCTTCTCTGATATCTTCACCTGAGAGATTTGGCTCACTGTCTTTTAACAGTTTATTCTTTCTCGCATAGTCATTGAATGTCTTTGTCAGCGCATTTCTGAAACCTACAACATGGGTTCCGCCTTCCGGCGTGGTAATATTATTTACAAATCCATACGTATTGTCACTGTAGGAATCATTGTGCTGCATCGCCACTTCCACATAGACATTATCTTTCTCTCCTTCGCAGTAAATAATCTGCTCATAGAGAGGAGTCTTGCTTTTATTGAGATATGTGACAAATTCTTTGATTCCGCCTTCATAGTGGAAGGTCTTTTCTTTTGCTTCTTCTTCCCGGTCATCCTTTAAAATGATTTTCAGACCTTTTGTCAGAAATGCCATCTCGCGAAGTCTCTGTTTTAACACGTCAAAATCAAAGACGGTCTCCTCAAAAATCTCCTTATCCGGAAGGAAAGTTACCTTCGTTCCTGTCTTTTCCGGGTCACACTCTCCGACTACTTTTAATTTATAGATGGCTTTCCCGCGTTCATAACGCTGTTTATATATCTTTCCGTCGCTGCAGATTTCAACTTCCAGCCACTCGGAGAGCGCGTTTACAACTGAAGCGCCTACTCCGTGCAATCCTCCGGATACCTTGTATCCTCCACCGCCGAATTTTCCCCCGGCATGAAGGATTGTAAATACAACTTCTACTGCCGGAAGCCCTGCTTTATGATTGATTCCCACAGGGATACCCCTTCCGTTATCCACAACGGTAATCGAATTTTCCTTATTGATGGTGACATAAATTGTGTCACAGTATCCCGCAAGTGCCTCGTCCACCGAGTTATCCACAATTTCATATACCAGATGATGGAGACCCCTTGCGGAAGTGCTTCCAATGTACATTCCCGGCCGTTTTCTTACCGCTTCCAATCCTTCCAATATCTGAATCTGGTCTGCCCCATATTCAGCATCAAATTCTGTACTTGTTGCACCCATTTAAAAACCTCCTAATTTTCTTTCGCTACTTTTCCATTTTTCACATGGAATATTTTGTTGATAGAAAAACGATGATTTACAAATTCATCTAATCCAGTACATGTAATGACTGTCTGTATGTCATGAATACTGTCCAATAAATAGTTTTGCCTGTGTTTGTCCAGTTCAGACAAAACATCATCCAATAGCAGTATCGGTGTATCATTTATCAATTGTTTTACCAATTCTATTTCCGACAATTTCAGAGAAAGCGCTGCTGTTCGCTGCTGTCCCTGGGAGCCGAATTTTCGAATATCCAGATTTCCCGCCATAAAGCAAAGGTCATCTCTGTGCGGTCCGGCTGAAGTACTCTTCATACGGATATCTCGCTCCCTGTTTTTTTTGAGCGCCTGCTCAAGAGACAGGTTTCCAATGCTTTTTTCATAAGTGATAGAAATTTTTTCCTTTCCACCTGTTAACTTAAAATGAATATCTGAAATTATTTTATTTACTTGTTTAATAAATTCTTCCCGTCTTTCCATCACTTTGTTTCCGTAATCGACTAACTGTAAATCCCAGATATCCAAAGT
Source organism: uncultured Ruminococcus sp. (assembly GCA_900541505.1). GTDB lineage: Bacteria > Bacillota > Clostridia > Lachnospirales > Lachnospiraceae > Mediterraneibacter. The sequence continues at coordinate 17,618 of UQKK01000006.1, read as the reverse complement.
TTCCATCAGATTTTCCTGTTTATATAATTCTTTCAATAAGGAATTTCTTTGATTGATGATACGATTATAATTAGACAGGTTATTCAGATATAATTTGTCAAGCTGCGACAACTCCAAATCTATGAACCTTCTCCTCCCGGAAGGACCTTCTTTTATGATATTTAAGTCTTCGGGTGAAAAAAATACAAAGTGAATAATCCCAAACAATTCACTTGCCCGCCTGATGGGAATTTTGTTGACTGCAATCCCCTTCGGGCTGTTTTTCTTCAAGTGCATGTCTATCTGGAAGTCAGTCCCATGCTTGCTCACGATAGTCTCAAGATGGGACTCTTCTTCACCAAACTTTATCAAATCTCTGTCTTTTGTACCTCTGTGAGATTTCGTCGTACCTGTAAGATACATCGCCTCCAGGATATTTGTCTTTCCCTGTGCGTTGTCCCCATACAGGATGTTCGTCTTGGAATCAAATGTCAAGTCTAACAAATCATAATTTCTATAATTTTTAAGCTTCAAAGATTTGATTACCATAATTTCTCCGTTACCACGTACTTATTTTACACTTTTTCTCACTATTTTTCAATTTTTATTTCCATGCCGTTAAAAACAACAATATCTCCGTCATAGAGTTTTCGTCCGCGCCTGTTATCCACTTCTTTATTCACAGTCACAAGCCCGTCCACAATTACTTCTTTTGCTTCTGCTCCTGATTCTACAAGACCTGCTGCTTTCAATGCCTGTCCCAGTTTGATAAATTCCTCGCCCTGGCGTAATTTTATTACTTCCACTTATGCTTCCCTTTCCGGACATTTTCGTCCTATGAAACTGCGCTGAAGTTTACCGGAAGAATCAGGTAAATATAACTCTGCTTTTCATCTTTGATAAAACACGGAGCCTTCGCGTTCATGAAATACAAATCTACTTCCTCATCGTCAATGACTCTCAGCGCGTCAATCAAGAATTTCGGATTGAATCCAATCAGTAAATCTTTTCCCTCTTTTGTGATAAAGATTTCTTCATCCATCGAACCAATCTGGGATTTAATCTTTAATTCCATAGATTCATCCCTGATGTCAATGATAATCGGCTTCTTATCTCCCTCTTTTATCAAAAGAGTCGCGCGGTCAATACAGTCTAAAAGTTCCCGTTTATTGATTTTTACCTTTGTCTCATAATCGCTGGAGAGCATCTGGTCTATCTTAAAGTATTCTCCCTCAATCAGACGGGATACTACAACGGTTTTGTCAAATTCAAATACAATATGATTCTTTGTGAAGGAGATATCTACATCCGCCTCTGCCTCTCCCCCGATAATCTTGCTGATTTCCTGGAGTGTCTTTCCGGGTACAATAACTTTCTTTGGCGCATAGGAATCCTTCAGTTCAATCTTGCGGATAGAGATTCTGTGTCCGTCCAGGGAGACAACCTTGAGCATGTTTTCATCAATCTCAAAGAGTTCTCCTGTCATCATCTTATTTGTATCATTGTCAGCAATAGAAAAGATAGTCTGTCTGATGACTTCCTTCAGCGTAAATTCAGATACAGTGATAAAATCATCCTTTTCAATTACCGGAAGATAGGAAAAATCATCTCCTGACTGCGCCGCGATATTAAATTTCGCCTTTTCACAGGTAATCAATGCCTGATTATCTGATTCTGTCTCAATTACTACATCGCTATCCGGAAGCTTTCTTACAATCTCGGAAAAAATCTTCGCGTTCAGGGCTATGATACCTCTCTCGATAATCTCACCTTCGATACGAGTCTCAATACCCAATTCCATATCGTTTGCCGTCAGCTTTATCTCTTCTGTTGAGGCGTCAATCAGGATACATTCCAGGATTGGCATCGTAGTCTTTGAAGGAACTGCTTTTGATACGATTCCAACTCCCTTTACCAGATTGGATTTTGTACAAACAATTTTCATAGTTGATAACTCCTTTCGTCTTTCAACTGTAATGGGAATAAAATTTCCGCACCACATAATTTATATAAATATATATAACAATTCCGTCTTCTTCTTAATAGGGACTGTGAATATGTTGATAAGTACTTCAAAGCCTTAAAATATCAAGGGTTGTCCGTATTGATAACTCTGTAGAAAGAAGCGGGATGACAATGGGATAAAATGAGGATAAATAAATGCCTCTTTTCTTACTTAAGATTATCCACATGCTCGTCCACATATTTTTTACATAGTTATCCACAAAAGAAGAAATGGTTTTCTACATTATATAGGATTGATTTTCTTCTTTATAATAGTTACCGTATTATTTAAGGCTTCGTCAGTCTGAATTGCAGCTTCAATCTTGTCCACACCATGGCTGATGGAAGCATGGTCCCTTCCGCCGAGGATGATTCCGATAGATTTCAAAGGAGTCTCGGTCATCTTCCGGCACAGATACATGATAATCTGTCTTGGAAGTACAATCTCGGCATTTCTCTTCTTACCTTTTAATTCAGCAACCGGGATATTAAAATGCTCGGAAACAATATCAATAATCAGTTCCGGAGTGACAATACGGTTTCTGTCCGGTGAAATGATATCCTTCAGCGCTTCCGCTGCAAGGGGAATATCAATCGCACGGTTCTCCAGGTTGGCTAGGGCTATCAGTTTATTTAAAGAACCTTCCAGCTCCCGGATATTGGACTTGATATTATTGGCAATATACTGCATGACATCATCCGGTATGTGATAGCGCTCCAGACCATCCAGTTCTTCCTTTTTTCTGAGGATTGCCATTCTCGTCTCATAGTCAGGGGAGGAGATATCGGCAATCAGTCCCCACTCAAAACGGGTGCGAAGCCTTGCTTCGAGTGTCTCGATATCTTTCGGAGGCTTATCACTGGAGATGATAATCTGTTTTCCCGACACATGCAGATGATTAAATGTGTGGAAAAACTCCTCCTGTGTACTTTCCTTACCTATAATAAACTGGATATCATCTATTAATAGTACGTCATTGTTTCTGTATTTTTCACGGAATGTGGTCATTGCCAGTTCATTTCCGTTCTTACCGACCTTCAGAGCATCAATCAGTTCATTGGTAAATGTTTCACTTGTCACATACAGCACTTTCTTAGAAGGGTCATTCTCCAATATAAAGTGGGCGATGGAATGCATAAGATGCGTTTTACCAAGTCCAACGCCTCCATATATAAAGAGAGGATTGTAAATCTCGCCGGGTGATTCCGCCACCGCGAGAGAGGCTGCATGTGCAAAGTTGTTATTGCTTCCGACTACAAAGGTATCAAATGTATATTTTGGGTTCAGATTCGCCTGCTCAAAAATGGCGTTTGACTTCTGTTTTTTAACAGCAGTCTTCTTCCGTTCATTGATAACAGCGGAATCTTCTGTGACAAAGGAAACTTCATATTCGATTCCTGTCACTTCACCAATACACACACGGAAAGGGAGCCTGTACTTCTCTTCGATGTGTTCCAGGCTCGCGCGCAGTTTTACCAATATATAAACAGTATCATCCGTAACTTCATATACGGTGAGAGGTGCAATCCACGTATTATATGAAATATTGGATGAACAGTATTCTAATTTCATCTTATCCAGGATTTGCTGCCAATTTTCTTCTACGATGTTCATGGATAGTAACTCCTAATCAATATAATAGAGAGATATGAAGGCAAAATCTCTCTATTACATTTTACATCAAAATAAGTATAGAAGCAACGAAAAATCCTTGTGCATAAGTTTATTAACATTATCTACATTGAGAATCAGAGGGATTTAAGTTAAAAATAAAAGTTATCCACAAGTTATTCACATTATGTGGATATTTCTGTACGAAAAAGCAAGAAAAAAATCCCGGATTCTTATTGACTTCTCGCCGTTTTTTCACTATAATTAAGAGCAGTGTCTTTTTGTATAATTAGATAATATTGTTGATACTTTATTATAAAGTATATCAAGAAAAGGGAGGTGTATGAGTAATGAAAATGACATTTCAGCCTAAGAAAAGATCAAGATCAAAAGTTCATGGTTTCAGAGCCAGAATGAGCACACCGGGCGGAAGAAAAGTTTTAGCTGCCAGGAGAGCAAAAGGAAGAAAACAGTTATCAGCGTAGGCCGCATATATGTGGCCTTTTCTTCTATTTGTTGAATGAAAATTTAATGAGGTTATGAATGAAATTTTCTGAATCTTTAAAAAAGAATAGAGATTTTCAGGTAGTTTACAGACAGGGAAAGTCTTATGCGAACAAATATCTTGTGATGTATGTTTTAGAAAATCAGAGCGATAAAAACCGTATAGGGATTTCAGTCAGTAAAAAAGTGGGAAACAGCGTTGTAAGACACCACCTTACAAGACTTATAAGAGAAAGTTACAGACTTTCGGAAGAGCATTTCCAAAATGGATATGATATCGTTATAATCGCCAGAGTGAGTGCAAAAGAAAAGAAATACCAGGACATTGAGAGTGCACTCATCCATCTTGGAAAACTTCATGATATATATGTCTAAGAAGGCAAACACAAAGGAGTGCAGAATTTAGATGAAACGGATTTTAATTGCGTTAATCCGGTTTTATCAGAAGTATTTATCCGGATTAAAGAGGCAATATCACTGTATTTATACACCGACTTGTTCTCAGTATGGAATTGAAGCGATTGAGAAATACGGGGCAATTAAGGGCGGAGCTTTGACTGTCTGGAGAATACTGCGTTGCAATCCATTTGCAAAAGGAGGGTATGACCCGGTACCTTAAGGAGGATAAGAGATGTATGGAATTTTAGCTGCCGGTTACGGAGATTGGCCGGTCATCAAGCAGATTGCCTGGCTGTTGGGTAAGCTGATGAATGGAATCTACAATGTGATGGATGCTATCGGTATTCAGAATATTGGTATTTGTATTATCATCTTCACTGTTATCATTTACACGTTGATGATTCCGCTGACCATCAAACAGCAGAAATGGTCTAAGATGTCGGCTGTTATGCAGCCTGAGATGAGAAAAGTCCAGAAGAAATATGCAGGAAAAAGAGACCAGGCTTCCATGTTGAAACAACAGGAAGAGATGCAGATTATTTATGAAAAATACGGGACGTCTCCTACAGGAGGATGTCTTCCGATGTTGATACAGATGCCGGTTTTGTTTGCACTTTATCCGGTTGTTTCTAACATACCAAATTATGTTGAAGGTGTAAAAAATGTATATATGCCGGTTGTAAATGAAATCATGGCAACGGACGGTTTCCAGAAGATTATGGAAAAAATCGGGGAAGCAAGCCCGGTTCTCATGAATCCGAAGTCCTATGATTATTCACAGGCCGGAACACTGGTCAATGTATTATATAAATTCCAGGATGCGACATGGACGAAGCTTACAGATGCAATGCCGAATGTAGCAGACACTGTAAGCAAGACAATTGACCAGGTGGGAAGCCTTAACAGTTTTCTTGGAATTAATATCGGTGAACAGCCGCTGAACATGTTGATGAATGCGCTGCATAATTTTTCTATTGTGGGAATTATTATGGCAGTTATCATTCCTCTGATGGCAGGTCTGACACAGTTTATCAGTGTGAAATTACAGCCTACGGCTGCAGCAGCAGATTCAGGGGACAACCCGATGGCCGGTTCCATGAAGACTATGATTTATACAATGCCTTTGATTTCAGTTGTGTTTGGTTTTACACTTCCGGCAGGTCTTGGTCTTTATTGGGCGGCAAGTGCTCTGGTAAGATGTGTACAGCAGTTAGCTATCAATAAATATTTAAGTAAGAAATCAGTGGAAGAGCTGATTGAGGAAAACCAGAAAAAAGCAGCAAAGAAACGTGAGAAAAAGGGAACCTCTGCAAAAGAAATCAACCGCATGGCAGCACAGAACACAAGAAATGTAGGAACGAAGAAACAGTCTAATGTTTCTAGCAAAGAAAAAGAAGAGAAACTTAGAAAATCCGCGGAATATAGTAAGAATGCAAAGCCGGGAAGCCTTGCATCCAAAGCAAATCTGGTAAACAGATATAACAGTAATAAGAGTACGGATAAAGCAGAAGTAAAAAAAGAAGAAAGTGATAAATAGTTATCGCAGGAAGGAGTCGGGATGAACGGGAGTATCAGAGTATCAGCGAAAACAGTCGATGATGCAATAACAGAAGCATTGATTCAGTTAGGAGTCACCAGCGACCGACTGGAATATGAAGTGATTGAAAAAGGAAGTGCCGGATTCCTTGGGATTGGTATGAAGCAGGCTGTGATAGAAGCCAGAAGAAAACCAGAACCGAAACCGGAAGTAGTGGAAGAACCTTCAGAAGAAAAATCAGAAAAACCTGCGAAGAAATTTGAGACAAAGAAATCTGATGTAAAAAAATCTGAAACAAAAAAAGCCGAGAAAAAGCATACTGAAAAAAGAGAAAAAGCGGCAGCTGACGTTCAGGAAAAGAAGGCAGAAGCTCCGGCAGAGAAGCCAAAGAGCGAGCTTGCTGAGGTTACAGATGAGGCAATTCAGGCAGTGGAGACATTCTTAAAAGATATGCTCGCTGCTATGGATATGGAAGTAGAGATTGTTTCCAAAGTAGATGAAGACGGTGCTCTGAGCGTAGATATGAGCGGAAAGCATATGGGAATCCTGATTGGTAAAAGAGGTCAGACTCTGGATGCTCTGCAGTATCTTGCAAACCGCGTGGCAAATAAACATCAGGACGGCTATGTTCGTGTAAAGCTGGATACAGAAAATTACCGTGCAAGAAGGGAAGAGACTTTAAAGAATCTGGCTAAAAATATTGCACATAAAGTAAAGAGAACAAGAAGGGCGGTATCTCTTGAGCCTATGAATCCATATGAGAGAAGAATCATACATGCGGCGCTTCAGTCAGACCCTTATGTGACAACACACAGTGAAGGCGAAGAGCCTTACAGGAAAGTTGTTGTGACATTGAAGAAATAAGAGACATAGAAGTGAAAGAGACGTTTTACGTTTTGCGGACATCCGTTGAGACAAAAGACGTCTCTTATTTTAATTGAGGTGGAAGGATGAAAAAGGATACCATTGCTGCAATCTCCACAGGAATGACAAATTCCGGAATCGGAATCGTACGAATCAGCGGAGAGGAAGCATTTGCAGTTATCGACCGGATTTATAAGGGAAAAGAAAAACTTTCCGAGGCTGACAGCCATACAATCCATTACGGATATATCTGTCAGGGAACAGACACTATTGATGAAGTATTGGTGTCAGTTATGCGTGCCCCCAGGACATTTACAGGAGAAGATACGGTAGAAATCAACTGCCATGGCGGCACTTATGTTGTACAGAGAGTATTGGAAACTGTATTGGAAAATGGAGCAAGAACGGCAGAGCCCGGTGAATTTACAAAAAGGGCTTTTTTAAACGGCAAGATGGACCTTTCCCAGGCAGAGGCTGTCATCGATGTCATCCATTCTAAAAATGAATATGCTCTGAAGAGTTCGCTGGGTCAATTGAAGGGGAGCGTGAAAAGAAAAATTGAGGAGATGAGGAAGGAAATTCTTTATCACACTGCATTTATCGAAACTGCTCTGGATGACCCCGAACACATTAGTGTGGATGGTTATGGCGAAACCTTGAAAAAAGTGTCAGAAGAAATAAAAATAGAACTTCAGAAATTAATAGATTCTTCAGACGATGGAAGAATCCTGACAGAAGGAATCCAGACGGTCATTGTGGGAAAGCCAAATGCAGGAAAATCTTCACTTTTGAATGTACTTTCCGGCAGAGAACGCGCGATTGTGACAGATATTGAAGGAACGACGAGAGATATTCTGGAAGAACAGATACAGATACAGGGATTGAACTTAAATATTATAGATACGGCAGGAATTAGAGATACAGAAGATATTATTGAAAAAATAGGCGTAGATAAGGCGAAAGAGTATGTAAAGGATGCGGACCTTGTCATTTATGTGGTAGATGCGTCCAGAGGATTGGATGAAAATGATGAAAAGATTTTTCATCTTGTGTATAATAAAAAGACAATCATTTTGTTAAATAAGTCTGATTTGGATACCGTAGTCACAAAAGAAGATATTAAACAAAAAATAGCAGAAATAAATCAGACAGCGATTGAAGAAGAAGAGGATATTCCTATGATTGATATTTCTGCTAAGGAAGAAAAGGGAATCCGGGAATTTGAAGAAATTTTAAAAAGAATGTTTTTAAAAGGCAGTCTGTCATTCAATGAGGAAATCTATATCACAAACGTGAGGCAGAAAGAGGCGCTTAAGAATGCACTTGAGAGTATGAAGAGAGTGATTGCAAGCATTGACAATGATATGCCGGAGGATTTCTACACGATTGATTTGATGGATGCTTATGATTCACTGGGAAGTATCACCGGGGAGACGATAGGAGAAGATTTGGTAAATGAAATATTCAGCAAATTCTGTATGGGAAAATAAAGATGAATATGATATTGCGGTAGTGGGAGCGGGACATGCGGGATGTGAGGCAGCTCTTGCATCGGCGCGGCTGGGATTTAAGACTGTGATGTTTACAGTGAGCGTGGACAGTATTGCGCTGATGCCCTGTAATCCCAATATCGGAGGAAGTTCTAAAGGGCACCTTGTGCGGGAAGTAGATGCACTGGGCGGTGAGATGGGAAAAGTAATCGACCGCACGTTTATTCAGTCTAAGATGTTGAACAGCTCTAAAGGTCCGGCTGTCCATTCTCTGCGTGCGCAGGCGGATAAGGCGGCATACAGCACAGCGATGCGTGAAGTTTTGCAGGCACAGGAAAATCTGGATATCAGGCAGATGGAAGTGACGGACATTCTTGCGGAAAATGGAAAAGTAACAGGTGTACAGACCTATTCCGGGGCAATCTATCACTGCCGCGCGGTCATCTTGTGTACAGGGACTTATCTGAAAGCTCGCTGCATTTACGGAGATGTAAGTATGCAGACAGGACCGAATGGACTGCAGAGCGCAAATTATCTGACGGATAGTTTGAAATCTTTGGGAATTAAGATGTACCGCTTTAAAACAGGAACTCCTGCGAGAATCGATAAAAATAGTATTGATTTTTCTAAAATGGAGGAGCAAAAAGGGGATGAGAGGATTGTGCCCTTTTCCTTTACGACGAATCCTGATGATGTGCAGATTGACCAGGTTTCCTGCTGGCTTACGTATACCAATGAGAAGACGCATGAGATTATACGGAAAAATCTTGACAGGTCGCCGCTTTTCTCCGGGATGATAGAGGGGACAGGACCGAGATATTGTCCTTCTATTGAGGATAAGGTGGTAAAGTTTGCCGATAAAAACAGACATCAGGTGTTCATAGAGCCGGAAGGTCTAAGTACCACGGAAATGTATGTGGGAGGGATGTCCAGTTCTCTGCCGGAAGATGTGCAGTATGCAATGTACAGAAGTGTGTCGGGGTTGGAAAATGCAAAAATTGTGCGAAATGCATATGCAATTGAATATGATTGTATCGATGCCAGACAGCTTAAGAGTACGCTGGAGTTTAAAAATGTGGAAGGACTGTTCAGCGGCGGACAGTTTAACGGAAGTTCGGGATATGAGGAGGCCGCGGCACAGGGACTTATCGCAGGAATCAACGCGGCGCGAAAACTTCAGGGCAAAGAAGGTATTGTGATTGACCGTTCAGAAGGATATATCGGCGTTCTCATCGATGATTTGGTGACAAAAGAAAGCCATGAGCCTTACCGGATGATGACTTCCAGAGCGGAGTACAGACTGCTTTTGCGGCAGGACAACGCAGATTTACGTTTGACAAAAAAAGGATATGAGATAGGATTAATTGATGAGAATAGATATCAAAATCTTTTGAAAAAGGAAACTATGATAGAGGAAGAAATCAAGCGAGTGGAGCATACCCATGTGGGGACCACAAAAGAAGTCCAGGAATTGCTCTCTTCTCATGGCAGTACACCACTTGTATCAGGTACAACTCTGGCAGATTTGATGCGGCGTCCGGAATTAAATTATGAAATTCTCGCGCCGATTGATATAGACCGCAAAAATCTTCCCTATGATGTGACAGAACAGGTGGAAATTAATATCAAGTATGAGGGATATATCAAGAGACAGAAAAAGCAGGTTGAACAGTTTAAGAAGTTGGAAAAGAAAAAAATACCGGAAGATATTAATTATGAAGATGTTCAGAGTTTAAGAATAGAGGCAAAACAGAAGCTGACAAGTCTTCGTCCCGAGTCTATTGGTCAGGCTTCCAGGATATCCGGTGTCTCACCCGCGGATATTTCAGTGCTTCTGGTGTATCTGGAAAGTTATCATAGATAGCATGTAGTGCGGTTTTTTAAATGTTGAAAATAGTTTGCAGATATTTTGGAGAATTTTCATGTTAGATAAGTTTAATAAACAATTAGAAAATTTAAAAATAAATATTAATTTACAACAAAAAGAACAGTTTAAAAATTATTATGAATTGCTCATCGAATGGAATAAAGTGATGAATCTGACGGGAATCACAGATTGTGAGGAAGTATATGAGAAACATTTTATTGACAGCCTGGCTCTCGTAAAAGCTGTTGATATGAGTAAAATAAATACTGTTATTGATATCGGCACTGGCGCCGGTTTTCCGGGGATTCCTCTAAAAATTGCTTTCCCGCATTTAAAAGTAACACTCTTAGATTCGTTAAATAAGAGGATTAAATTTTTGAATGAGGTTATAACAGAATTAAAGCTAGATGATATCACAGCGCTGCACGGTCGCGCTGAAGATTATGCCAAAAAGCAGGAGTACAGAGAACAATATGATTTATGTGTATCCAGAGCTGTCGCAAATCTCTCTACTTTGTGTGAGTATTGTATGCCCTATATACAGATAGGCGGTATCTTTGTTTCTTATAAGAGCAGCACTGCCGATGCAGAGGCAAAAGAGGCGGAAAATGCGGTATCTATACTTGGGGGAAAAATAGAAGAATGTATCAAATTCCAACTTCCGGAATCGGAGATTGGAAGGTCATTTGTGAAAATCAGAAAATCAAAATCAACTCCGAAAAAATATCCGAGAAAAGCAGGGGTACCTGCTAAAGAACCATTATAGATAAAATATCTTTTATTCTATATCTATGCTGATGCACTTATTTCTTATTGCATAGGAAATTTTGCTTTCTACCCTATAAGATAAAATTCTTCGGGAAGCGCAAAATGTTTTCCTGACATTTTGCACTTCCCGAAGTGGAACAGTACACTGCGCGCAGTTGGAAAATAGCTGCCAACACAATCGCGCTTCAAGGCATTGCGGCGCGCAAAGTGTTCAAGCCTTCAAATATTGAGAAAAAGAGAAGTTGAGGCGGCTTTCCTACCCTTGCTTTTCTTATAATTCAAACAGTATCTTTACCTGATTGATAAATTCATCGGGTCTTTCCATATGAGGCAGATGCTTAGTCTTATTAATCCCTAAAATTTCGATAGAAGGAAGCTGGTTTTGATACTGGCTTGCAATCAGTCCATTTTCCGGATTAGAATTACCTGTGATGATGAATATACTGTTATTAAGTTTCTGCAGACAATACATCATGTTTGCGTTTGTAAATCTGGATTTCTGGCTCGCATAGAGATATTTTGAATGAGTTTTCTTTTTATGAGAAGATTCAAAGTATGTCATTATGCTCTTTTCATCCACCAGATTTTGATTATAATAGTAGGATGTATAAAAGTCTTCGCCTATTGTTTTCTTATTTACAGCAATATTATAGATAAAAGTGCCTATAATAGGAGTACAGATTAAATATTTGAAAACTTTTGTGCGCTTGGTAGGAATCTTTGCCAGTTTAACTAAATTCTCAGGATTCACCAAAAGTACTCTGTTGATGACAGAATCGTCATTTGAACATGCCATTAAAATAAAAGAACCTGATTCGCCTGAAGCAATTACATCCGTCTTTTCACCAATAATATGTTTGATAAAGTCAGTTATCAACTGTACATAAAGAAAATTTGTATATGTAAGATTCGGCTTATCGGAACAGCCACAGCCTAACAAATCAATTGTGTAAACGGTATTCGTTTTGGCAAGTGTATCAACTATCTGATTCCATTCAAAAGAAGAACTTCCTACATTTAAATCATGTACAAGCAAAATAGGTGAACCGGTTCCCTGCTTTTTATATGCGATTTTCCCGAATCTCCAATCATAATAACTATATTTTTCACTGTCTAACAGATTATCTACGGTAGAAATATAATAAACTAATTTGTTGATTATATGCATAGTACCTACTACAGTACTGGTCAATGCTGTCAATACGGTCAGTTTTTTCTTCCAACTCAATGCATTATCACCTCTTTCAAATTATATCTTTTATTATACTACACAACCAAAGTCAAATAAACCCTTAATTCGATTTAATTCGGAGGATATTTGCATGAATTAGGTAAAAAAATATTGTGAAAAGTAAAAGATGTTGTTTGAAATAATTAAAGTAAATAGCAGATATAAAAGATTAAAAAATAATGTTTCACGTGAAACATTAAAATCTACACAAATTGAGAATAAGACCTATAAAGTTTATGACTTGGAGTTAAAAATGCTATATCGGAATGTATTAGATAATATTAGGGATAGGGCTTAGATATATATTTTTGAAATACAGAAGTAAATGGAGACTAAATTTAATTTAAAATTTAGAAATTATTATGTGGAAAATGAAAAGCAATATAAAGAAATACATGGCCAGAAGAATTATGTATGATTAGCCCTTATAGAAAAATAAAACTTGTTTAGCAAAAGAAAAAGTAAAAATATAAAAAAACTATGTTTCACGTGAAACATTCTATAGATAATAAAAAAGAAAGGTGTTATAATAATAAAGGTATTCGTTAGAAAGGAGTACAGAAATGAGCAGAATAATTGCAATTGCTAATCAGAAAGGCGGCGTTGGTAAAACTACGACAGCCATTAACTTATCAGCTTCATTGGCGAGCCTTGGAAAGAAAGTCCTGGCTCTTGATATGGACCCACAGGGAAATATGACAAGTGGATTGAGTGTAGATAAAAATGAAGTTGAAAACAGCGTATATGATTTGATTATAGGTAATGTAGGAATCGAAGAATGTATATGCAAAGAAGTTTTAGAAAATTTGGATGTGCTCCCTTCAAATATTGATTTATCTGCAGCAGAAATAGAGTTGATAGGTGTAGATAACAAAGAATTTATTATTAAGAAGGAAGTTGATAAAATACGGGATAATTATGATTTTGTAATTATAGATTGTCCTCCGGCTTTAAGTATGCTCACAATTAATGCCATGACAACTGCCGATTCTGTATTGGTACCAATTCAGTGTGAATATTATGCTTTGGAAGGCCTCAGTCAGCTCATACATACAATTGAACTTGTTCAGGAAAGATTGAACCCATCACTTGAGATAGAAGGTGTCGTATTTACAATGTATGATGCGAGGACAAATTTATCATTGCAAGTTGTGGAAAATGTAAAAGATAATCTCGACCAGAATATTTACAAGACAATCATTCCGAGAAATATCAGACTGGCAGAAGCACCGAGTTATGGTATGCCAATCAATTTATATGATGCAAAATCAACAGGTGCTGAAAGTTATATGATGTTGGCAGAGGAAGTAATTCATAGAGGAGAGGAGTAGAGGATGGCTGTAAAAAGAAATGGACTCGGTAAAGGACTGGATAGTCTGATACCCGCTAAAGCGGAAAATAAAGTAGCTAGAGCTGATAAAGAAACAAAACCGGTGCCTGCAAAAGAAGATAATACAAGCGGCACAGGCGAGATTTTATTGAAGATAAATCAAGTGGAGCCTAACAGAGACCAGCCGAGAAAAGAGTTTGATGAAGATTCACTTTTAGAACTGGCAGATTCCATTAAACAGTTCGGAGTCTTGCAGCCTCTGCTTGTCCAGAAGAAAAAAGATTACTATGAGATTATTGCTGGAGAGAGAAGGTGGCGTGCAGCTAAACTCGCCGGTATAAAAGAAGTTCCTGTTTTGATTAAAGATTATACAGAACAGGAAATTGTGGAAATTTCTCTGATTGAAAATATCCAGAGAGAAAACCTGAATCCAATAGAAGAGGCAATGGCGTACAAGCGACTTCTGGAGGAGTTTAATCTGAAGCAGGATGAAGTTGCAGAGAGAGTATCAAAGAGCAGAACGGCTGTTACTAATTCAATGAGATTATTGAAGCTCAGTGACAGAGTGCAGCAAATGATAGTTGATGATATGATTAGTACCGGACATGCCAGAGCTCTACTTGCAATTGATGATGAAGAACAGCAGTATCTTCTGGCAAATAAAATATTTGACGAGAAATTGAGTGTACGTGAGACTGAGAAACTTGTAAAGTCCCTAAAAAATCCGAAGAAACCGGTGAAAAAAGAAAAAATAGAACATATGTTCGTATATGAAAATTTGGAAGAACGCATGAAAAATATAATGGGGACAAAAGTCAGTGTAAATGCAAAATCGAATGGAAAAGGGAAGATTGAAATAGAATACTATTCTGAAGAAGAGTTGGAGAGGATTTACGATTTGATTATGACAATCCAGAATAAATAAAAATTGGGATAAAAAAGTCATGTTTATTGTCTGCAATTTATGAAAAGAACAGGGGAGAAAAAGTTTGGATGTTTAAAGAAATCCGAAAATGAAAAGACAGTAAAACAATGATTAATAAGGAGGATATACAATGGAAAGCGGAATATTGGGGAATTTAGGAATTGACCCCTTCTACATTTTTGTATTATTATTTTTAATACAGATTCTGCTCTTTATATTGCTGATAAGCGTAAATATGAAATACAGAAGACTGAAAGCCAGTTACTCATCGTTTATGAAAGGAAAAGATGGCAAAAATCTGGAGGACAGTATATTCGAGCGATTCGGCATTTTGGAAAATATTGAAGAAATGACGAAAGAGAATCAGAAGGATATACAGAACATCTATAAAAAGATGGAAGGGCATTACCAGAAAATCGGTATCGTGAAATATGATGCATTTCATGAGATGGGCGGAAATTTGAGTTTTGCGCTGACAATGCTCGATGAAAAGGATAATGGCTGGATACTCAATGCGATGCACAGCAGGGAGGGCTGCTATACTTACATTAAAGAAATTGTAAAAGGTCAAAGCTATATAGAGCTGGCAGAAGAGGAAAGAGAATCTCTTGAAAAGGCGATTTATCAGGAAGCCTATGATTTAAAAGACATAGAAGAGATGAAATAAGGAATGATAAGATAATAAGTAAATGGGAGGAAAGCAACATGTTAGATATAAAATTTGTCAGAACAAATCCGGAGATTGTAAAGCAGAATATAAAAAATAAATTCCAGGATAACAAACTGCCCCTGGTGGATGAGGTATTAGAACTTGATAAGAGAAATCGAGAAATCAAGCAGGAAGTTGAGGCACTGCGGGCTGAAAAAAATAAGACTTCCAAAAATATCGGTGCAATGATGGCGCAGGGCAAGAAGGAAGAGGCAGAAGAGTTAAAGCGTAAAGTGGCAGAAAGCGCTGACCGCATGGAGGCACTCTCCGCGGAAGAAAAAGAAGTAGAAGAAAAAATCAAAAAAATCATGATGACAATTCCAAATATCATTGATGCGTCCGTACCAATTGGAAAAGACGACAGTGAAAATGTGGAATTAGAGCGTTTTGGTGAGCCGGTTGTTCCGGAGTTTGAGATTCCTTATCACACTGAAATTATGGAGTCTTTCCAGGGAATTGATTTGGACAGCGCGAGAAAAGTAGCCGGAAACGGTTTTTATTACTTGATGGGAGATATCGCCAGACTTCATTCCGCGGTTATTTCTTATGCAAGAGATTTCATGATTAACAGAGGATTTACCTACTGTGTTCCTCCTTTCATGATTCGCAGCAACGTTGTCACAGGTGTTATGAGCTTTGCGGAGATGGACGCCATGATGTATAAGATTGAAGGAGAAGATTTATACCTGATTGGCACCAGTGAACATTCCATGATTGGGAAATTTATTGATACACAGCTTACAGAGGAACAGCTTCCTCAGACACTGACAAGCTATTCTCCATGCTTCAGAAAAGAAAAAGGAGCACATGGAATTGAGGAACGTGGGGTATACAGAATCCATCAGTTTGAAAAACAGGAGATGATTGTAGTCTGCAAACCGGAAGAGAGTATGCAGTGGTATGATAAATTGTGGAAAAATACAGTTGATTTATTCCGCTCCCTGGATATTCCGGTGCGCACATTGGAGTGCTGCTCAGGAGACCTTGCAGATTTGAAAGTAAAATCTGTGGATGTAGAGGCATGGTCACCGCGCCAGAAAAAATATTTTGAGGTCGGAAGCTGCTCCAATTTAGGAGATGCGCAGGCGAGAAGACTGGGAATCCGGGTAAAAGGAGAAAAAGGCAAATATTTTGCACATACATTGAATAATACAGTAGTGGCACCTCCGAGAATGTTGATTGCATTTTTGGAAAATAATCTTCAGGCAGACGGAAGCGTAAAGATTCCGGAGGCTCTGCAGCCGTATATGGGCGGAAACAAGGAGATTGTGCCGAATAAATAGAATGATTTGGAGAAAAAAATGCACCAATATCTAAAAGCCATTGGTTTTGGGGGTCTTCAGACACGAAAAGAATTGAAAGAAATTCTAAAACAGGCAGAAGAAAAATTTACACATCAGACAATCGTGTCTTATCATCCGCATGAGGATTTTTGTGAATTTCAGAAAGAATACGGACAGAGTATTGGAATCACGTTGTGTGGAGAACTCGATGAACAGGAAAATTTCGATATGAGTTATTATTTTCCATACTTCGAGGGCAGCGGTGTGACGACTTATGCTGAAATCTCCGTGGAAAAGAAAATTGAGAGAGAACAGTATGTCGGAGTGTGTGAGGACCCGAAAGTAGGAATCAGCCTGATATTTACCCTGCAGAATGGGGTAGAATATATGAGAGAGAGACAGTTGGGATTTCTCTCAGGTCTGGAGACTTCGGTGACATTTGCAGGTCTCGCGCTTTCAGGGATGATTTTATTTCCGGTAAAGAAAGATGAGAGACAAATAGAGAATGAAAAAGAAGCTTCCCAGAACAGAAAACGGCTTTTGAATGCCGCAAGGAGCGGGGACCAGACTGCTATAGAGACATTGACTCTGGATGACATGGATATTTATTCTAAAGTGTCAAAACGTCTGGTGAGTGAGGATATCTTTTCAATTGTGGATACATATTTTATGCCGTACGGCGTAGAATGTGATTTGTATTCCATTATGGGTGAAATCCTCGCTGTGCGGGAGCGCGAAAATACCCTGACAAAAGAAAAATTGTATCAGATGAAGCTTGACGTCAATGAACTCCAGTTTGACATCTGCGTACCTGCAAAAGAAGTTATGGGTGAGCCGGAGATTGGCAGAAGATTTAAGGGCACCATCTGGCTTCAGGGATATATCAATTTTTAAAAAGTTATTGAGAAATTCAGGTAATTATGCTATATTGTTAAATGTGTCCTTCCGTAAATAGTAAATATTTGAGAGTGTCCTTTTGGAAGATTCCAGAGCAGTTGACACCAGGCAGGACAATACGTATCATTTAATTAAATTTTTAAAAATGTCGCTATAGCTCAGCAGGATAGAGCGACCGCCTCCTAAGGAGTGCGTATACTTCTACCCTAAGGGAACCTG
>UQKK01000005.1 GCA_900541505.1 uncultured Ruminococcus sp. | reverse complement strand
GGAAGAGGTTTCGGTCTCTTCCCTTTATTTTTGCCAATGATAATTATACTCTAAGTCTCTCCGTCTAAGGCAGCGTTTCCACTCCAGCTAAGGGAGCATTTTTACTTCGGCTAAGGGAGCATTTTTACTCCGGCTAAGGGAGCATTTTTACTCCGACAAAAGGACTGTTCTTTGCTCCGGCATTCAGCCTGATGAAGGTATCCTCATCAGGCTTTCCCGTATATATCTCCCCCTGTCTTTTCCGCGAAAATTCACACTCTTGACTGTTAAAAGACTCCCGAAAGTTTGAGCAGCGCAATTCCGATAGAAAACACGGCAATTCCCCGCTTTAAAAGTTTCTGGTTTATGTACACTGCCTTCACACTTCCGAACTGGACTCCAATCCCATGTGTCACAAGCGCAAGAATCAACACAGGAGCCATCTTTCTTACGTCACACTGCGCCATATACCCGGCTACGGCGGGGACCCCGATATAGATAGAATTAAACAGGGACACCCCCACTGCCGTGCGCACAGGAATCCCCATCACAACCAGCAATGGCATGACCAGCACAGGACCGCCCGCGCCTGACAGAGAGCAGATGCACCCTGTCACGGCTCCCAGCAAAAGGGTGGCGGGAAGGTGCTCGGAAATCAAAAATCTTTTCTTTGTCTCCGTTTTTTGCGCATCCTTGCGTACCAGAATTGAGATACCTGAGAGCAGGACCACAAGGTACAGAAGGATTTTTACCGTCTCCTCCGGAATGACCAGATTGAGCTTTACTCCCGCGATTGCGCCCGCCAGACTTCCGATACTCAGGCGGATTCCAAAGGGGATATCCAGATTGCCCGCCCGTTTATAATTCACAGCCCCCAGGATTCCCGAAATCACAAATGCCGCGAAACTGAAGGCCAAGCTCTCGGAGACACCCATGTGCAGACATGTGGTATAGAACATAGGCAGGAGAAAGCCTGCCACACCGCAGAGTCCCACGCTCGCCCCGACCAGCAGATTGGCAAGGGCTGTCAATACGTACTCTATCATAGTGGAGTTTCCTCACCTTTCCTGTATTCTCTGGCTTCATAGAGAATCTTTTCCTCGTCCATAGTGAGAACTTCCCTATTTTTCATAAGCAGCTTTCCTCCCACAATCATCTCTTTTACATCTCCGGCATCCCCGCACTCAAACAAAGTGTGCAGAAGATTTCCTGTGGGCATCATATGAGGCTGGTCAATATCCACCCCTATCAAATCCGCCCGGTATCCCTTTTCAATCCTGCCACAGCTTCCCGCTTCATCTATGGCTGCCGCTCCGCCTTCATACATCATGCGAAACAAGGTCTCTGCCGGCATCACCTTTGGATTCCTATATGGCACACCGTGATAGATATTCATCACGGAACGGAAGATTTTCATCTCGCTCCACAGACTCAATCCCCCGTGAGCCGCCCCGTCTGTCCCAAATCCCGGAATGATGTCTCTCGCCACAAGGTCAGGAGTATCCGGCACCGCTTTTCCGCAGTTGCTGAACGGGCAATGGCAAATCCTGACGCCCCTCTCCTTTACAAGTTCTTTCTCCCGCTCTGAGAGAAGAAGGCTGTGAGCGCCAAAGAAACGTTCTGAGAGTATGCCCCGCTCTTCCAGAAATTCATAGGGACGCAGCCCCGTCCGCTTCACAATCCCATCCACTTCCGCCTGATACTCATTCATATGCGCCTGAAGGATGGCGCCTCTCTTCCGGGCATGTTCCTGCGCCATACAAATCAGTTCATCTGAACAGGAATTCAGCGCGCGCAGAGAATAATATACTTTCAGATTCCCTTTTTGGTGCCATGTCTTAAACAGGCGGTCTGTAGCTGCCACAGCGCCTTTGGCATCCGTCGCGATACTCTCCGGCAGCCCCTCCTCATCCATAGTAGAGCAGGAAAGGCATCCGCGCAGTCCGCTCTCATCATAAATTGCAGCGGCAGCATCCATATAGTAACTTCCCGCGTCCACAAATGCTGTGGTACCGGATTTTATCATCTCCAGGGCAGCCATTTTTGCTGACAGTTCCATTTTCTCCGGCGTCAGAGTACTCTCAAAAGGAAGCATAATCCGGGTCCAGATGATAGGCTTCGCATCCAGCACCAGCCCCTTTAAAAGCTGCTGTCCCGTATGCATATGGCTGTCAATCAGCCCCGGCATATAGACCCGTCCTCTGCCGTTTAGCGTCTCAGCGGCTTTGTACCTTAAGCTCCCTGTGGGGACCACATCCAGGATTTTTCCGTCAAGCACCGCAATATCCATATCCGTCTTGATTGTCTCATAGTCCGTCATAACAGTTGTGTTCTGTATCAGTAAATCACATCTATCCATACCTTTGTCTCCTCCTGTCCTTTTGTCAGATTGCTCCTGTCAGCGCCAGCACCATAGAGTCCCAGATACAGGAACCCAGAAACGTCCCTGTCATCACCAGAAGCCCCACAATCAGAATCTTCGGTCCCTGTTTGATAAACTGTTTTAACTGGTCGCCGATTGCAAGACCGGCATATGCTCCCACCATAGTAAACGGCGCGGTAAAATTAATCGCTGCCACAGATGTAATCACAAATGTCCTGACCGGAGAAAGCGGGCACGCCGCAATCAGACCGATGATTGCACAGTAAGCTACGATTGGCAGTTTCAGCGGAATCACTTTTGTACAGACCACAGCCAGCATGGAGATAATCACCAAAACCACAAGCCCCGGGAGAGAATCGAAAAATCCCACATCATATCCGATAAAATTCGCAAGTCCTGTCCCACAGGCGCCTATTGCCAGCAAAATCAGCCATTCTATGTATCTCATTTTTCTCCCTCCTCTTTCTTCTTCGGTTTTAACGCAATCTTCCCAAGCCTCGGTTCTAACACTCTGTAGAGCTTATCACACAGGGGAATGGCGATAAACATGTTGATATAAATTCCCGTAATCCCCGCCATCGTCTCTCCCACACTGGCAAGGGTAGAAATTGTATCGGTGGCAGCCGGATAAATTTCGCACAGAGAGGCGCTGGCGCTCGCCATCATTATCCCCGCTCCGACTCCCGATGCAAGTCCTAATGCTTCCGGGCGGAACAGTCCTGTCATAGCCACTGCGGACGCCAGAATCCCGAAATAAATTGTCCCAATCATGCCGCCCACGATATAAATCGAGAGACTGCCTCTGGCTTCCGCGGAATCTGAGCCATAAATGTTGTTAATCAGCGCCATATGATATTCTCTGTTGATGGAAAAGCAGGCTCCCACCGCCTCCCTCTTCATTCCCAAAAGAATCGCTATCGGAAGCGCCAGAAAGATTCCGAACAGATTTCCGAAGCCGTGGAGCAGAACAGCAGGTCCGGCATTCCAGATTGTCTCAATATTGCCCCCGCCGTAATCCCCAGTTTGGCGATAAACGGAGCAATTCCTACTACCACCAGTTTTGATGCCGCTTTGACATGTTTATTGTTCACAATCTTTGCCACCTGCGGACCGCTTAAGACTCCCAGTATGATGGCATAGAAGATAGGGAACAAAATGAACTTTCCCGTCCCCACGGGGATTTGAATCTGACCGATGCTGTCCGCAATCAAAACGAACACAAACGCCAGCACATAAATCTTCCACTCCGTTTTCAACCTCTCCCCAACCGAGCTGTAAACATAAGTTTCTTTTGGTTTTGACATGATATCTGCCTCCCATTCTCACTGTACTTTCAACATTTTGTACAGTTTCTTTTATTTTTCTGTTGTTTTGTATGCATATTTTACCAGTCATTGGCAGATTTCAAAAAGGACATATGAGGGGATTTCTATAATTTTTTCAATAAATCATTTTAATTTTGTGGCATATTTTGTTATACTTGTTACAAGTTTATAAGATTTGAACAGTTTCTGCTTTTAAGACCTCAACTTAAACAAAACCTTGGAGGGAGATTTGAACTCATGACTCTGGAAGAATTAGAAAAGAAAGTTCCGGCTCTTCGCGATTATACATCCACCATGCCTGCCCCGCTGCGCTCTCTTGCGTTTGTGAAAACCTACGCCTCCGGGGATATCATTCACCATAAGAATACCGAGCTGCCCTATTTCGGCATTGTGGCAGAAGGGGAGAACCGTGTGGTAAATCAATTAAAAAACGGCAAGGTTTTCATGATTGAGAGCAATAAGCCTATTGACTTCATCGGGGAAGTGACCATCCTTGCAAACAAGGAAACCACCTCCGTCACCATCCAGGCTGTCACGCCCTCCACCGTAGTCTATCTGCCGCGAGGGAAAGCCGAAGCGTGGCTTTACAGCGACCCGGTCATCCTGCGCAAAGTCGCTTCCCATGTAGCGGCGAAGCTCTACCGCTCCTCCTACAACAATGGTCTGAACATGTTCTATCCGCCCACCTATGTCCTGGCGGATTATCTTGTGCGTACATATGAGCAGATGATGCCCGATATCGCGGCATCCAATCCGAAAGCGAAAAACTCTGTCATCATTCCCCGCACCCACGAATGGATGGAAGAAGAATTGGGCATGAATATCAAAACACTGGAACGGGCGATACGCACACTCAGAGAGCAGAAATATTTTGATGCTGTCAAAGGGAAAATATCCATAAATTTTGAGCAGTATGTAAAGCTGAAACATTTTCTGGAATATTTTTAATCCTTTAAGCAGACAGACATGCGGAGAAGTCCCATTACTGTTCACAGGTACCTGCGAACAGTTACACCGTCCTTCTTTTCCTTGGAAAAGCACAAAATAGAGCGTTTTCTCATAAACTATATCAAATGCGCTCAGAGGTGCTTCTCTTGAAATCATTTCCCAATCCCCTCACTCCTTCGGAAGAAAAATATTACATCCAGAAATACACAGAAGGAGACCTTCAGGCAAAGCACATCTTAATCGAAAGAAATCTGCGCCTCGTTGCACATGTCATTAAGAAATACCAGTATCTCGATGAAGACCCCGAGGACCTCATCTCCATCGGCACCATCGGTCTTATCAAGGCGGTGGTGACCTTCAATCCCGACAAGGGAAACCGGTTGGCAGCGTACGCCTCGCGGTGCGTGGAAAACGAAATCCTCATGCACCTGCGGGCAAAAAAGAAGACCAGCAAGGAGATTTCCCTCTACGAACCCATAGGAACAGACCGCGAGGGCAACGAAATCAAACTCTATGACATCATCGAAACAAAAGAATTTGATGTCCCGGAGAAAGTCTATCTCAAGGAAAACATCCAGAAGCTCTATGAAAAAGTAGAAAACGAGCTCTCCGCCAGGGAAAAGCTCGTTCTGAAAATGAGATATGGACTCTACAATGGAGAAGAATATACGCAGCGGGAAATCGCCAGACAGCTTGGCATTTCCCGTTCCTACGTTTCCAGGATTGAAAAGAGCGCCATCGAAAAGCTGAGGAAATTCTTTAAAGAGGACGACGAAAAAAAGTAGTCCCCTCTGTTTATTTCTCCGCCCGCCGCAGAATATCGTACGTTTCCGCCCTCTTATCCAACTGCACGAAAAGCTTCTGTTTCGGGTGGGGAGCGCTTTTTTGCTCCTCACCGTCCTCATTCACAATGCGCTCCACCACAGTTTCAATATTTCTGCCGTCCGGCTTCATAATCTCAATGGTTTCGCCCACAGAAAACTTATTGCGCTGTTCAATCTGTGCCATGCCGCCGTCCTTTGCTCCCACGATTCCCAGATACGTATACTCCTTCACATACGTATTGCTGTCGTAAATCTGCGTATTCTCATCCGGCTTCCCGAAGAAGAAGCCGGTGGTGAACTGGCGGTATGTGCAGTTGGAAATCTGCTCTAAATACCAGGGCATATGCTCCTTATAGAGCTTCGGGTCCTTCAGGTAGTCGTCGATTGCCCGGCGGT
The DNA here is from genome assembly GCA_900541505.1 of uncultured Ruminococcus sp. Lineage (GTDB taxonomy): Bacteria > Bacillota > Clostridia > Lachnospirales > Lachnospiraceae > Mediterraneibacter. The sequence goes on along the minus strand of UQKK01000005.1, from coordinate 134,907 downwards.
AGGTCCGCGCCACTGTCGCCACGTACAGCGCCGTCTTCATCCTGCCCTCAATCTTCAGGCTGTCAATCCCCGCATCGATAAGCTCCGGGATATGCTCTATCATACACAAATCCTTGGAGTTAAAGATATAGGTGCCCCGCTCGTTCTCATAGACAGGCATGTACTCGCCCGGACGAGTCTCCTCCACCACCGCGTATTTCCAGCGGCAGGGGTGAGTGCAGGCTCCCCGGTTGGCATCCCTTCCTGTGAAATAATTGCTTAAGAGACAGCGCCCGGAATAGGAGATACACATCGCCCCGTGAACGAATGCCTCTATCTCCAGTTCCTTCGGAATCTTTTCCCGCAGTTCCTTTAACTCTTTTAATGACAGTTCCCTCGCCGCAACGACACGGCTCGCCCCCTGCCGATGCCAGAACCGGTATGTCCCGTAATTTGTATTATTTGCCTGGGTGCTGATGTGAATTTCAATTTCCGGGCAGACCTCTTTCGCGATGTCAAACACTCCGGGGTCTGAGATAATCAGCGCGTCCGGTCCGATTTCCTTCAATTCTTCAAAATACTCCCTGACTCCGGGCAGGTCCTCATTGTGCGCGAGAATATTTGCCGTCACATATACTTTCACCCCATGTCCGTGTGCGAAAGCGATACCCTCCTTCATGTCCTCCATGGAGAAATTCTTTGCTTTCGCGCGAAGCCCGAACGCCTCGCCGCCGATATAGACCGCATCCGCCCCGAACACGACCGCTGTCTTTAACACTTCCAGGCTGCTCGCCGGAATCAATAATTCAGGATGTCTGTTCATCTTCCTTTTCCTTTCCCTTTTTCACACTCACTGCCACACCGTCCCCCAGGGGCAGGATGGATGTCAAAAGTTCTTCTGTATGCTTCAATTCGTAGAGATACTCACGCATCCTCGCATGGATGGTGCGGTTCCTCCTCTCTACAGCGAATCTCGACTCTATGACCTCCCCGTCCTGCATGACATTGTCCGAGACGAGGACGCCTCCGTCCTTAAGAAGCCGCAGCACTTCCGGCAGATAGTGGATATACTGCCCCTTTGCCGCATCCATGAAGATAAAGTCATAGCTTCCCTCCAGCTTTTTTAGTACGTCCAGGGCATCGCCTTCGATAAGGGTAATCTGCCCTTCCTTCCCCGCACGGCGGAAATTTTCTCTCGCTGCGGGAATCCGTTTTTCATAATTTTCAATCGTTGTAATCCGGCAGTCTGCCGGCGCGTACTCACTCATCAACAGCGCGGAAAATCCCACCGCCGTGCCCACTTCCAGAATCGAACGGGGCGCATGCATCGCCAGAAGGACTTTAAGGAAGCTCTGCATCTCCTTCCTTATAATCGGCACATGAGACGCCAGAGCTTCCTTTTCCACTGTTTCCAATATTTCGCTATTCTGGGTTTCCAGAGAATTGATGAATGTCACGATACGTTCATCTACTATCATACCTTACACATCCACATCCATAATAATCGGGATAACCATAGGTTTCCTCTTTGTCTTTTTCCAGATAAAGTCGTTCATGGTATCGCGGATGACGAGCTTAATCTTATTCCAGTCCGTGTTCCTTCCGGACAGACATTTGTCCAGAGCCTCGGACACCACATGTCTCGCCTCTTCCATCAGACCTTCCGACTCTCTCACATACACGAAACCGCGGGATACGATATCCGGTCCCGCCAGCAGGCGGTTCGTTCTGCGCTCTAATGTCAGCACCACAATCATGATGCCGTCCTCCGCCAGATGCTGCCTGTCGCGGAGCACGATATTTCCGACATCTCCGACTCCCAGACCGTCTACAAGGATAGCGCCTGTGTGTACCTTATCTACCAGCTTCGCCTCTTCCTCGCTCACTTCCAGGACATCCCCGGACTGAATGATGAAAATATTCTCCTTGGGGATTCCCAGGGATTTCGCCACTTCCGCATTTGCCTTCAGATGGCGGTACTCGCCGTGCACCGGGATGGCATATTTCGGTTTCACGAGGGAATATATCAGCTTCAGCTCTTCCTGGCAGGCATGCCCGGATACATGGGCATCCTGGAAAATGACTTCCGCGCCTTTGGCGGACAGTTCATTGATGACACGGGAGACAGATTTCTCATTTCCCGGTATAGGATTCGAGCTGAAAATAATCGTGTCGTTGGGCTGAATCGTCACCTTGCGGTGTACGTCCGCCGCCATACGGGACAGGGCCGCCATAGATTCTCCCTGGCTTCCTGTGGTGATGAGCACCATCTTCTCCGGCGGATAATTCCTCATCTGGTCAATCTCGATGAGGGTGTTGTCCGGGACATTTAAGTATCCCAGCTCGGATGCCGTGGAAATGATATTCACCATGCTGCGCCCCTCGACCACAACTTTTCTGCCGTATTTATAAGCAGAGTTTATAATCTGCTGTACACGGTCCACATTGGATGCAAAAGTCGCGATGATGAGACGGCGGTTCTGATGCTCCGCGAAAATATGGTCAAAGGTGATACCCACCGTCCGCTCGGACTGGGTAAATCCCCTGCGCTCCGCGTTCGTACTGTCTGACATAAGCGCCAGCACGCCCTTTTTGCCAATCTCCGCAAAACGCTGCAAATCAATGGCATCTCCGAATACCGGCGTGTAATCCACTTTAAAGTCTCCGGTGTGAACCACAATCCCCGCCGGGGAATAGATTGCCAGAGCCGAGGCATCCTGGATACTGTGGTTCGTCTTAATAAATTCAATCCTGAATTTTCCCAGGTTAATGGACTGCCCATGGCGCACGACTTTGCGCTTTGTCCCGCGCAGCAGGTTGTGCTCTTTTAATTTATTCTCAATGATACCCATGGTCAGCTTTGTCGTATAAATCGGCAGATTTATCTCCTTGAGCACATAGGGGAGTGCCCCGATATGGTCCTCGTGACCGTGGGTGATGACAAAGCCTTTCACCTTGTCCGCATTGTCCTTCAAGTAAGTGACATCCGGAATCACGAGGTCGATTCCCAGCATGTCATCCTCCGGGAACGCAAGCCCGCAGTCCACCACGATGATACTGTCCTCATACTCGAATGCCGTAATGTTCATACCAATCTGTTCAAGACCGCCCAGCGGTATGATACGCAGTTTTCCCTTATTCTCTTTTTTCAAAAATCAAACACCTCCAATTTTTTTATGTAATCACTTACATTTTCATAAAAAGGAGTTTTTTCTTTTTCTTCGCACACAAACAAAGTGGGCAAGCCCACCTAAGCTCCCTCTTTCCATCAACCCTGGAGGAAGCTGCTTATTCACTGATATCTCTTTTCTCAAAGACACGCAGGTTTTGCCTTTTTTCTGCACTCTTTGCACTGTCCGTAGAATTTCAGTTCATGGTCCAGCACATGAAATCCGGTTGCCTCTTCGATATGGCGCTCCAACTCGTCCAGGAGGTCATCTCCAAAAGGAATGACTTTCTTGCATGTCCTGCATATCAGATGATGATGATTATGTTTCATCGCCCCTTCAAACAGATGCCCTATCTCATAACGCACACATCCGTCATCCAGATTGATTCTGTCCACCAACTGCATATCCCACAGAAGCTGCAAAGCGCGGTAAACTGTCGCCAGCCCAATCTCCGGGTAATCCTCGGACACCAATTCATAGACATCCTCCGCTGTCAGATGCCTGCCGCCGTTCTGTGCAAGCACCGACAGAACGAGGAGTCTCTGGTGGGTTACCTTCAACCCTTTTTCTTTCAACTTTGCTTTCAGCAGTTCCTGCACTTCTCTTTGTTCCATCAGTGATACTCCATTTTATTTACACGTAAGTAAATCTATTGTAAATCTCCCTTGGTGGGATTTTACATTTCAATATTCACATCTTCCAACAGTTCCTCAAATACCTTTGAAACCGCCAGAAGTTCATTGTCCTCGTCTACAATCTCATAGACGCTCTCCGCCGTTTTTCCGGCGCTCACTTCTTTCAGGATAAGACACTCTGCATCCTCCTCCTGAGAGTCTGTCACGAGTATGTAAACAGAGCCTCCTATCTTTGTCTGCTCCAGCACAAAAAATTCAGCTTCTCCGCTCTCATCCCCGAATACAAACTTTATCTTTTCCATATAAGGTCCCCTTATCTGCCTCTCTCCTGCCGCTTTTCAGATTCTTTCGCGCTGCAAATACAGTGAATCCAAATAGCCCTGCAGGATGAAGACTGCCGCAATCTTATCGATATACTTCTTGCGATTCTCCCGTCTTACTTTGCTCTCTATAAGCGTGCGCTCCGCCGCCACTGTGGTCAGTCTCTCATCCCACATCACAATCTCAAGCCCTGTGCGGCGCGCGAGCATATCGCGGAACTCCAATGTCTTCTCCGCGCGCTCTCCGATATCATTATTCATATGTTTAGGAAGCCCAAGAACGATACGCTCCACCTCATATTCTTCCGCCAGCTGTTCAATCCTGGCAAGGGTGCGGCGCAGCTTGTTCTCTTCCTTCCGCTCAATTGTCTCTATCCCCTGTGCCGTCAGACAGAGCTCGTCACTGATAGCGACGCCCACTGTCTTCGTGCCGTAATCCAGCCCCATAATCCGCATAACAGATTATTCCCAGGACTGGTGCTCAATATACGCTTTTAACAGCTCTTCTACCAGTTCATCTCTCTCTACCTTCATAACCAGGCTTCTCGCCCCGTTGTAGCTTGTGATATAGGTCGGGTCACCGGACATAATATATCCGACAATCTGATTGACCGGATTATATCCCTTCTCCTTAAGAGCCTTGTACACGATTTCCAGAATATCTTTCGCGGAAATCTGCGGTCCCGGCTCTACCTGAAAAAATTGGGTATTACTTAAATCGCTCATGGGTTCTCCTCCTTTTCCTGTACATCTGTATATGTCATCTCCAGCGTCCATGTAGAAATTTCCGTTCATTCCTTATGCTTCGGCGCTCCGCTTCTGGTATAAAGACTTATCGCTTTTCTTTCAGAACTGTAACGCCGGGCACGGTCGCTTTGGCAAAAATGCCACTACCCTATCTACAATTCTAATATAACGCCCCTTAAAATTCAATGAATAATTTGCAAATCATTGTCAATTTGAACTTTTATGATACAATTCTGCAAATTTTTCTCATCTTCTAGTGCAATTTTTATATATTCTTTTGTATGTCCCGTCCAGAGCTTCTTTCCATCCTTCTCCACCTGTTCTTCTATCAGAACTTCTGCTTCTTTTCCAAAATGTCTGCGGATATACGCTTCGCGGTGGGCTTCGCCGAGGGCAATGAGGATGGCGCTTCGCTGCGCCTTCACCTGCTCACTTACCTGGTCTGCCATGGCTGCCGCCTTCGTCCCCTCCCGCTTGGAATATTTAAAGATGTGCGTCTCGTAAAAGCCCACCTTCTCCACAAAGGCGCGGGACGCCTCAAATTCTTCTTGCGTCTCCCCCGGAAATCCCACGATAACGTCTGTCGTCAGTGCCGGGTCATCAAAATATTTCCGAAGGAGCATACATTTCTCATAGTACTCTCCGCTTGTGTATCTGCGGTTCATCCGTTTTAATGTGGCATCGCATCCGCTCTGCAAAGACAGATGGAAATGGGGACAGATTTTCTCAAGCCCTGCCAGCGTGCGGGCAAATTCCTCTGTCACAATCCGCGGCTCTAAAGAGCCCAGGCGGATTCGTCTGATGCCCTCAATCTCATGGACTGCCAGAATCAGGGAGAGCAAGTCCTCTTTTTCCTCAGGTCTGTCCACCCCGTAGGAGCTTAGGTGGATGCCCGTGAGTACCACCTCCTGATAGCCGTTTTGTGCGAGAGCCGCAACCTCTCTCACCACATCCTCTTTTTTCCTGCTGCGCACCCGTCCCCTGGCGTAGGGAATGATACAGTAGGAACAGAACTGGTTGCAGCCGTCCTGGACCTTGATGTAGGCGCGGGTATGCTCCTGAGGATTCAAAACCTTAAGTTCCTCGTACTCCTTGGTGTGGTTGATGTCGATGATTTCCTCCACAGCAGGGCGGACATAGGCGTCCTTTTTCTCAAAATATTCGTCGAGTACCGCCACCAGGTCTTTCTTTTTGTTGTTTCCGATGACGATATCGATGCAGGGGTCCATCTCCTGCGTCTGCACATAGCACCCCGCTGCCACCACCACTGCATCCGGGTTCATTTTTCTGGCGCGGTGCAGCATCTGGCGGGACTTCCTGTCCGCGATATTGGTGACCGTACAAGTGTTGATGACATAGACATCCGCCCCTTCCGCAAAAGGCACGATTTCATACCCTGCTTTTTCCAGCATCTCCTGCATTGCCTCTGTCTCATAGGCGTTCACTTTGCAGCCGAGATTGTGCAGCGCTGCTTTTCTTAATTGATACGTTTCTGTTTTCATCTTATATTTTCCTGCTTTTTCCTTCTTTGTTTCTTGACTTTTAAAGTACCATCCCGTAGAATATAGTTAGGGTTCCAAAGGGACCTGCAGTATGTATATCAAGGAGGGATGGTAACATGAAGACTGTACAGATTTCTTTAAATTCTATCGACAAGGTAAAGTCATTCGTGAATGAGATTACAAAGTACGATAATGACTTCGATTTAGTATCCGGAAGATATGTAATAGATGCCAAATCAATTATGGGTATTTTCAGTTTGGACCTTTCCAAGCCGATTGATTTAAACATCCACGCAGACGGAGATTTGGACGATATTATGAAGGCTCTTGAGCCATACATCATCTAATTTGGAATACGCAGAAGGCTGTCTCTTATGAGGCAGCCTTTTTTCTGCCTTTCGCCTTTTTAAGACGGCACATAGCGCACAGAGATCCGTCTTACGTCCGTGCCGTCTCATCGGTCTGATTCCAGTCTTTCCGCCTTACATCGGTTATTTTACCTGTATCACCTCTGCAGTCTCCACTGCTTGACGGAACAATTCGTCAATCTTCTCTTTTAAATTTTCCTCGGACTTTTCAATCCGCTCCAGAATCGGTTTCGTCACCGGATGCTTTGCCACGAAAATCGTACAGCAGTCCTCGTAGGGCTGGATGGATGTCTCGTAGGTATCGATTTTCTCCGAAATCTCCACGATTTCCTTCTTGTCAAAACCAATCAGCGGGCGGTACACCGGCATGGTGCACACCGCGTTCGTCACAGCCAGGCTCTGCATGGTCTGGCTCGCCACCTGACCGATACTCTCCCCGGTCACCAGACCGAGACAGCCGTCCTTCTTCGCGAAATGCTCCGCTATCTTCATCATATAGCGCCTCATGATAATGGTCAGTTCTTCGTGGGGGCACTGTTCATAGATATAGAGCTGGATGTCTGTGAAATTCACCACATGCAGCTTGATAGGTCCGGCGTATCTGGAGACCAGCCTTGCCAGGTCCACCACCTTTTCTTTTGCCCGCTCACTGGTGTAGGGCGGCGCGTGAAAATACGTTGCCTCCAGCTCCACGCCCCGTTTGGCAACCATATATCCGGCAACCGGGCTGTCAATCCCGCCGGAGAGCAAAAGCATGGCGCTTCCGTTGGTACCCACCGGCATGCCGCCCGGTCCCGGTATAATTTCGGAGTACAGATAGATTTCCTCCCGGATTTCCACATTCAGACGGATATCCGGGTCGTGCACATCCACCTTCATTTTCGGGAAGGCATCTAAAATCACGCCGCCCAGCTCACAGTTGATTTCCATGGAATTCATGGGATACTGCTTCTTTGCCCGTCTCGCCTCCACTTTGAAGGTTTTATCCTTCTCAGGATACATCTCGTCGACAAAATGCAGGACCTCTTTTTTCAGCTCCTCAAAGCCCCTATCCTCGATGCGCACCACCGGACAGATACCCACGATGCCGAAGACTCTCTTTAAGCTCTCCACAGTGTCCTCATAGTCATAGCTGCCCTCACAGTCCACATAGACTCTCCCATGGCATTTGTGTACGTTAAAGCTTCCGTCCACGTCTTTCAAAGCGAACCGTATCTGTCGGATGAGCGCATCCTCGAACAGATAGCGGTTCTTTCCCTTGATTCCAATTTCTCCGTATTTAATCAAAAATGAATGAAATTCCATTTCTCTCTCCTTTGTAGAATCCTCTCTACCGTCTTGTATATCTGCGAAGTGTCGGTACACAATTATATAGTGTTTCCAGTGTATAGTCAATTTCTTCTTTTGTCGTAAACTCTGACATGCTGAACCGCAGCGTCCCCTCCAGGTACTCTTTGGAGGTGCCAATGCCTCTCAATACCCCGCTCACCGACGGATGGTTGGAGGAACATGCCGAGCCGGAGGAAACGCAGATACCCTTATCCTCCAGAGCGTGCAGCAGGACTTCACTGCGCACGCCCGCCACGCCCACGCTGATGATATGGGGAGCGCTGTTCTCGTCCGTCAGCCCGTGGACTGTAGTATGCTCTATCTGGGACACGCCTTCGATAAAATACCGTTTCAGCTCCCGCATGAGCGCCACCTTCATGTCCAAATCCTGGTATATCAGCACAGAGGCAAGTCCAAGGCCGGCAATCCCCGGCACATTTTCCGTACCGGAACGGATATTTTTCTGGTGTCCGCCTCCGAAAAGAATCGGCTGTATCTTCACTTTCTCGTTGATATAGAGAAATCCCACTCCCTTGGGACCGTGGATTTTGTGCGCGCTCACGCTTAACAGGTCAATCCCCATCCGCTTCGGATAAATGTGGTATTTCCCGAAGCCCTGTACGGCATCGGAGTGGAAAAGGATGCGCGGATTAAAGCGTTTCACCAGCTTTGCCGCTTCCTCGATAGGCTGGACGGAGCCAATCTCATTGTTCACATACATGACGGACACTAAGATGGTCTCTTTGCACAGCGCCTCTCTCAAATCGCTTAAGCGAATCCTTCCATTCTCGTCCACAGGGAGATAGGTTACCCGGAATCCCTCTTCCTCCTCCAGATAGCGCATCGTATTTAAAATCGCCGGATGCTCGATGGAGGTCGTAATGAGGTGGTTTCCCATGCGGCGGTTGGCTCTCGCACATCCGATGAGCGCCAGATTGTCGCTCTCCGTCCCTCCGGAAGTGAAGAAGATTTCCTTGGGGGCGACTTTCAGTATCTTTGCCAGCCGCTCTTTGGATTCCCTGACATAGTGCTCTGCCTCCACTCCTTTTTTGTGCAGGGAGGAAGGATTTCCGTAATCCTGGCACATGATTTTATACACCAGCTCTCCCACCTCCCGGTAGCATCGGGTAGTGGCAGAGTTATCTAAATAAACTTCCATGATACAATTTCCTTTACTTGAATCTTACTATTAAATTATGATATTACTCTTCCAGATGATACATCAATACGGACAATACGGCAAGCCCGGCTGTCTCGGTGCGCAGTATCCTTCTTCCCAGAGTGACGGAAAGCGCTCCTGCCTCGCACGCCTCTTCCACCTCCCGGCTCTCGAAGCCGCCCTCCGGTCCGATGAAGATTCCCACCGACTGCCCGGCGCGGATAGAAGAAAATATGGCTTTTGTCTCCTTCATCCCCTCCGCCAGTTCGTAGGGAATCAAGAGGACATCCATCTCTCCTGCCCTCTGAAGCGCTTCCTTCCAGCTTAAAATATTCGTCACCTCAGGTATGATTCCTCTGCCCGACTGCTCCGCCGCACTTTTGGCGATGAGGTTCCAGCGCTCTGTCTTCTTTCGTCCCTTCTTCTCATCCAATTTCACGATGCTGCGCGCCGTCTTAACGGGAATCACCTCACAGGCACCCAGTTCCACCGCCTTCTGCACAATGAAATCCATCTTGTCGCTCTTGGGAAGCCCCTGAAAGAGATACAGCTTTGCGGAAAGCTCTGTGTCCTGTTCCATTTTTTTCAGTATATCCACGACCGCCCGGTCTTTTTCATACTTTCCCACACAGCAGAGGTAGGTATTCCCGCATCCATCGCTGACGCTGACATCCTCCCCCGCCTTCATGCGAAGGACATTTTTCATGTGATTGAAATCGCTTCCTTCAATATAAATCTGATTCTCCCTGATACAGGAAGGCTCTGCAAAAAAATGCTGCATACGTATCCTCTCAATTCTTTCTGGCGGTCACGCAGACCCACTCGCCCTGGTATGTCACACTTTGCACTTCCAGTCCTGCCTTTTTCACCGCGTCCACCACTGTCTGTTCTTTGTCATCGATGATGCCGCTGGTGATGTAGATACCGCCCTTTTTCAACTGGTGTACAATGACCGGGGTCAGCTCGGTGAGCACGTCAGCGAGGATATTCGCCGCCACGATATCGTAACACTCATATCCCACTTTGTCCTGCACCTCTTTATCGTCAATGAGATTGCCAATCATCACCTCATAGCGGTCCTTTGCAATCCCGTTTACCTCCATGTTTTCATGGGTCGCCTCAATCGCGCAGGGGTCTAAGTCTGTCCCCACACTGTAGGAGGCGCCAAATTTCAGCGCCAGCATGCCGAGGATACCGCTGCCGCAGCCCACATCGAGAATTTTCGTGTCAGGATGGACAAACTTGCGAATCTGCCGGATACAGAGCTGGGTCGTCTCGTGCATGCCTGTCCCGAACGCTGTGCCGGGGTCGATGTGGATGACCAGCTTGTCCGCATCCTCCGGCTTCACCTCCTCCCACGAGGGGATGATGAGGATATCGTCCACATAGAACTGATGGAAATACTGTTTCCAGTTATTCACCCAGTCCACATCTTCTGTCTGGGATTCCTCAATGCTACATTCCCCCGGGTTGGCATAGGCGCGAATCTCCTCCAGTTCGGTTTTCACTCTGGCAAGGATTTCTTCTTTGTCCTCCTCTTCCTCCAGATAAAAGCTGATATACGCCACGCCGTCATCCGCTTTTGTCTCCGGCAGGATATCCACGAACATCTGCTCTTTCTCCGACTGGCTCAAGGGAATCTTATCCTCAATCTCCACGCCCTGGATTCCCAAATCCATGAGCATGCTGCTGATGATATCCTCCGCCTCGGTGGTTGTCTTCAAACGAAACTTATTCCACTTCATGTTTACTCCTCCACAAACCATATATTCAAATCTACATTTCCCTCAATCCCCGGCACACTTCCCGTCTCTGTGTACTGCCACATCGCAAACGGATAGGGGCACTGGGGCTTCGCTTCATAATCCGCATACCAGAAATCGTACCCGGTGAGTCTCTCTAGATTCAGCGTAAACGCCATCCATTTCATGTTGGCGTAAATCATCGTGTCGTATCCGGCTTCCTCTATGGCGTCGCAGAATACGATGCAGTTGTCTGTAAAGCGCTCCCTCGTATTCTCATCTGTCCTTGCGGTGTCCCCTTTGATTTCTTCGGTGTCAAAGACCACGGGCATGGTCAGCGTATGCCCCTCAATGTGTGAGAGGACAAAGTCTGCCTCCTCTTTCGCCTCCGCATCGGAGACCGCCTGAGAGAAGAAATAAACGCCGGTCTCAAGACCTGCTGCCTTTGCGCCCTCTATGTTTTTCTCAAAATTGGCATCCAGGACCAGTTTTCCCTCTTCCCCATAGCCCCGGTATCCGAGGCGGATGATGACAAACTCGATTCCCGCTTCCTTCACCTTCGCCCAGTCGATATCGCCCTGGAACTCGGATACATCGATACCCAGGACAGAGGAAATGCCCTGCTCCTCATCCACATAATACTTATACCCGTCCTTCTCGGTCAGGTTGGCGTAATCATAACTGCACATCGGCATATCTTCCAGAAGTTCCGCCTCATAGCGCTGCCCTAAAACATCCACAAATGTATAGGTGGGAACTTCCTCTTCTGCTTTGCTCTTCGTTTCCTTTTTGTCCGCCTGCGTGCCTTCCCCGCTGCTTTTTTGCTCTGCCATGGTCTCTTTTGCGTCTTTGCCGACCAGTCCGCAGCCTGTCGCGCTAAACACACACGCCAGCCCCAAAAGAACGGTCAGAACCGCATATTTCCACTTTTTCATACCGATAACCCTTTTTTAATTCCCTCTTTTCTCTCCCGCAGAGAGTCTGCAGGACAGGCTTCTATAAAATATCAATCTCCGGTCCCTTAGCCGAGCAGCAGCGGCTGTTCTCTCTTACATTTCTTACTTCTCCGCTCTTGCCCCCGAATTTTCTCACAAGGTAGATTTCTCCAATCTCCATGGTCTTATCCAGAGCCTTGCACATGTCGTAGACTGTCAGAAGCGCCACGCTCACCCCGGTGAGCGCTTCCATCTCCACACCGGTTCTGCCCTCCACCTTCACGGTACAGGTACAATACACGGCGCACGCTTCGGCGTCCATCTCAAAATTGATTTTGCAGCTGCTAAGGGGAAGAATATGACACATGGGAATCAAATCCGCCGTCCGCTTCGCCCCCATGATGCCCGCTGTAGCCGCCACGCTTAAGACGTCCCCCTTGCCGATGGTCCCCGCCTGGATAGCGGAAAAGACTTCCCGGCTTACGAGAATCCTGCCCTGTGCCTGTGCCTCGCGTCTGGTAACATTCTTCTCCGTCACATCCACCATGACGGCTCTGCCGTTCTCATCAAAATGCGTCAGTCCCAATGTTCTTTCTCCTTTTCCTATTCCCTTTCCCGATACAGGCGCTGTCCATTGCGGTATGTGACGGGGCGCCCGTTTCTCTGCCGGGATTTACCGTTCTATCTTTTCTATTCTACCACAACTTTGTAAACGTGAAAACAGGGAGTTTTGCCGCGATTTTGTCCCGATAACAAATGCAGAGGAGGGAGCATTTCGCCCTCCTCCTCTGACACATTGTATAAATTGTCTTTCTCTGTCTATTCGTTATGCCACATCCGTGGTTTTCTCAAACTGTGAATTGTAGAGGTCCGCATAGAACCCGTTCTGCGCGATGAGCTCATCGTGGGTTCCCTGCTCTACAATATCCCCGTCCTTCATGACGAGAATCAAATCCGCATCCCGAATGGTGGAAAGCCTGTGGGCGATGATGAAACTTGTTCTGCCCTTCATCAGGTTATCCATCGCCTTCTGGATGAGCACCTCTGTCCTTGTATCCACGGAACTGGTCGCCTCATCCAGGATAAGGATTTTCGGGTCCGCCAGGATTGCCCTGGCGATTGTGAGAAGCTGCTTCTGTCCCTGGGAGACATTGCTTGCCTCCTCGTTCAATTCCATATCGTAACCGCCCGGCAGAGTCTGCACAAAACGGTGTACATGCGCCGCCTTCGCCGCGGCGATAACTTCCTCGTCCGTGGCTTCTAATTTGCCGTAGCGGATATTATCCCGGATGGAACCGTGGAACAGCCATGTGTCCTGGAGCACCATGCCAAACATCTCCCTCAGCTCACTGCGGTTGAAGTCCCGCACATCGTGCCCGTCAATCTTGATTGCCCCGCTGTTCACATCATAGAAGCGCATCAAAAGTTTTATCATGGTCGTCTTTCCGGCTCCGGTCGGTCCCACGATGGCAATCTTCTGCCCTTCTTTTACATTCGCGCAGAAATCATTGATGATGATTTTATCCGGGTTGTACCCGAAATGCACATGGTCAAACTCCACATTTCCCTTAAGCCCTTCCACGCTGACCGGATGTGCTGCCGTCTGGTCTTCCTCATCCTCCTCCAGAAATTCAAACACTCTCTCGGACGCCGCTGTGGTGAGCTGCAGCATGTTGGACACCTGCGCAATCTGCTGGATTGGCTGGGTAAAGTTTCTCACATACTGAATAAAGGACTGGATATCTCCCACTTCAATGGTCTTTTTGATTGCTAGATATCCTCCCAAAATTGCCACTGCCACATAGCCCAGATTTCCGATGAACTGCATGATGGGCATCATCATACCTGAGAAAAACTGGGATTTCCATGCAGAATCATAGAGTTTTCCGTTGGTCTCATTGAAGGTATCGATAACATCTTCCTCTTTGTTGAACGCCTTAATGATATTGTGCCCGCTGTATACCTCTTCCACCTGTCCGTTTACATTTCCCAGATACGCCTGCTGCGCCCGGAAATATCTCTGGGAGTGCTTCATCACAAAGGAGAGGAGCCCCACAGATACCGGCAGTATCAAGAGCGCCACAATCGTCATCAGCGGGCTGATGGACAGCATCATGACAAGCACACCAATCATGGTTGTCACGGAGGTGATAAGCTGGGTAGCGCTCTGGTTTAAGCTCTGTCCCAGCGTATCGATATCGTTGGTCACGCGGGAGAGCACTTCGCCCACCGGTTTGGTATCAAAATAATTCATCGGCATGCGGTTAATCTTCTCGGAAATCTCCTTCCGCAGCCGGTAGGTTGTCTTCTGGGAGACCCCGGTCATGAGGATTCCCTGTATGAACGTACACAGCGCGCTGACAAGATACAGGCAGAGCACCGTCAGAAGTATCTGCCCGATTTTTCCGAAATCCATGCCGCTGCCGCCGGACACTTTACTCACCAGACCGTTAAAAATCTCGGTGGTCGCCTTGCCTAGTATCTTCGGTCCCACAATATTGAATATGGTCCCGCACACAGCGAAGATAAGGACAAACAGCATCTGCACCTTAAACACACTCATATAGCGGATTAACTTTTTCAGGGTCCCTTTGAAATCCTTTGCCTTGTCGCCCGGCATGCCGCCGCGCATCCTTCCCGGTCCCATACCTCTACTCATGGCTGTTTTCCTCCTTTAATTCTTCTTCTGAGAGCTGGGATTGTGCTATCTGACGATATACCTCACAATTTTTCAGAAGCTCCCTGTGGGTTCCCATGCCCGCTACTTTTCCGTCGTCCAGCACGATAATCTGCTCCGCGTTCAGTATGGTACTGATGCGCTGTGCCACGATGAGCACCGTACTCTGCTTCGTACGCTTTTTCAGCGCTTTTCTCAGCGCCACGTCCGTCTTATAATCCAGCGCCGAGAAACTGTCGTCGAAAAGAAAGACCTCCGGGTGTTTCGCAATAGCGCGGGCGATGGAAAGTCTCTGTTTCTGCCCGCCGGACACATTGGAGCCACCCTGAGAAATGTGGCTCTCATACCGCTCCGGTTTTGCCTCGATAAACTCTGTCGCCTGGGCAATCTCCGCCGCCTCTGTCATCTCCGCCTCTGTGCCGTCCGGATTACCGAAGAGAATGTTGGAGGCGATATTTCCTGAGAACAGTACGCCTTTCTGCGGCACATACCCCAGACGTTCCCTCAGGTCGTGCTGCGGCACCTCACGGATGTCCTGCCCGTCCAGACGAATCGAACCTTTTGTCACATCGTAAAACCTCGGTATCAGGTTGACAAGCGTGGACTTGCCGCTTCCGGTGCTGCCGATGATTGCGGTAGTCTCACCGGGCTTTGCCGTGAAAGTGATATCTTCCAGCACATCCTCATCTGCCCCCGGATACCGGAAGGAAACATGGTCAAATTCCAGCCCCCCTTTCTTCTCGCCGGAAAAAGCAGCCGGAGATGCCGGGTCGTGAATCACGGTTTTGCTCGTCAAGACCTCTTCCACACGGTCTGCCGCCACCGCCGCCCTGGGGAGCATGATGGAGAGCATACACAGCATCAAAAAGCCCATGATAATCTGCATCGTGTACTGGATAAACGCCATCATATCGCCCACCTGCATCTGACCGTCGTTTATGCCGTGAGCTCCGGTCCAGACAATGAGTACGGAAATACCGTTCATAATCAGCATCATCACCGGCATCATGAAGGTCATGGTCCGGTTGACAAATAAATTCGTCCTCGTCAGTTCTGTATTTGCATCGTCAAAGCGTTTTTCCTCATGCTTCTGTGTGCTGAATGCGCGGATGACCGAAAGTCCTGTCAAAATCTCTCTGGTAACCAGGTTCAGTTTATCTACCAGACTCTGCAGCTTTTTAAACTTCGGCATCGCCACAATGAACAGCACCAGAATCACCAGTGCAATGAGCACGACCGCCAGGGCGATAATCCAGGACATGGAAACATTGGTCTGGAATACCTGGTAAATCCCGCCGATTGCGAGGATTGGCGCGTAGAGGACAATTCGAAGCAGCATGACGGTCAAGAGCTGAATCTGCTGGATGTCGTTGGTACTCCTTGTGATGAGCGAAGCTGTAGAAAAGTGGTCAAACTCATTGTTTGAAAAGCCCACCACTTTTTTAAACACTTTGCCTCGCAAATCCCGTCCGGCAGATGCACCTACGCGGGAGGCGAGAAAGCCGACCGTGATGCTCGCCGCCATACCGAGGAAGGCAAGCGCTGCCATTTTTCCGCCCGTGGAGAGCAGATAACGGGTCTGTATCTTATCCGTATCCATTCCCAAATCCGCATACGCGGTTTTCGCAAAGCTGACTGCCGCCTGTTCTAAAATGGTCTCCGGCATGTCGCCCATCTGTTCTTCCACCTGTTCTGTAAACGCAGCTCTCTGCTCCCTTGGCATCATTGCCAGAATATCGAAAATATCCGCATCCTCCGGCACCATCCCCTGGGGCATATTCGCCCGCATCTGCTCTTCCATCTCACGGGTCATCTCGCTGCCCGATTCAAAGCCTGAGACCATCATCATGGGAAGCGCCATCTTCTTTGAGAGCTGCTCTGTCTTATCTTCGCTGTCTTTGACAGAATCCTTCAGCACATAAGCCTCTGTATCGTAGGAAGTAGTATCCTCCATATACGCTTCTGAAATCTCCTGCGCATCTTCCTCGGACACGAACAGCAGTATTTTCTCCATATCCTCTTTGCCAACCGCTTCGGGTATCGTATCCTCAATCCCGCCCTGCTGGATTCCCACATTGACAATGTCGGAAGTATACGCGGGGAGAGACAAATCGCAGTACGCCTGAATCATCAATACGGCTACAATGGCAATCATTGCCCTCCAGTATCTGCCTGCGTATTTAAACAAATTCTTCATAGTCTACTTATCCTTTCTGCCTTGTTCTTCTAAGTTCTCGCATACCTGAATCATCAGTCTTCTGAATAATAGTTTTTCCTCTGTACTCATTCCCTTAAACATCAGTTCATCCAACTGACGGGAAACATTCTTCACATCCTCAATACATGCAGTGCCTTTTTCTGTCAGTTCCAACCGCAGAATCCTCTGGTCCTTTTCATCTGCTTTGCGGGTAATATACCCTGACCTTTCCATCTTCTGTATCGCGGAGGTGATAGAGGGAGGCGTCACATTCTGCCTCTCTGCCAGTTCCTTCTGAGAAAGAGATTGTTTCTCATGCAGGGAAAACAGAATCCCGGCATGGGTTTTATTCAAATCATACTTGCCGAACAACCGCTTCGCTGTTTGTTCACAGCGGTGCATAACAATCCCAAACAATCCGATATTCGGTATCCGGTTCATATCACACTTCATATCGTCCTCCTTTATCACACATTCAATTAATTAGGCAACTAATCGTTATATTAGTATTCATGCACAAAAAAGTCAAGTTATTACTTAAAATTTCACATTTATTTCATATTATTCCATAAAAATTAATTATAAAGCTAACTTATAAAATAACCAGTTTCATTTAATACCCTTATCCAATGATTTAAGCACTAATTTTTCGTGCATAGTATTGTTTTCTTCGTGCAAATGACATATACTAAAAGTGCCAGTAGAAAGGGGTTGATGATATGGCTGGAAATACTACCAACATCAGCATCCGCATGGACGCAGATTTGAAAGCACAGGCAGACGCCCTGTTTACAGAACTAGGTATGAATTTGTCCACAGCATTCAACATTTTTGTTCGTCAGGCACTTCGTGAGGGTGGTATACCCTTTGAAGTAAAACTGGAACAGCCGAACAAAGAAACTCTTGCCGCCATGCTGGAAGCAGAAAGGATTGCAAAAGACCCGTCTGTGAAAGGCTACAATGACCTTGACGAGTTATTTGCTGACCTGAAAAAATGAGAAAAACAAAGTACACTGTCAAGTACACAAGCGGCTTTAAGAAAGATTACAAACGAGCAATCAAGCGTGGTCTGAAAATCGAATTGCTGGAACAGGCTGTGACATTACTGGCAATGGGTGAATCGCTGCCGGAAAAGAACCGCGACCACGCTCTAACCGGTGACTGGGCAGGACACCGAGAATGTCACATCCTTCCGGACTGGCTGCTCATCTACCGTATTGAGGATGATGTGTTAGTACTGACCTTAGCCCGCACCGGAACACACAGCGACTTATTCAGCAAATGAACGGCTGCTACGTATGAGGAATACAGAAAACACTCTCAGGGACCTGCCTATCATTTTTCTGTACCTTCTGAAGTAAAAATGCTCTAAGTAATTTCTTACCCATGACAAAAGCCATGGGTAAGAAAGCACTTAGAGCATATATCATCTATCATAAGTTAAACTTCTGATGCAACTTCTGTATCCGCAGACTCTCTCTCTTTTTTTATCGTCCTGACATGAATCCCGTTCACCTCAATGTGGTCATCCACCGCAATGACAAGGCACTGTCTGCCGTCTATGACCCTTGTCTCAATCAAATCCGCCCGCTCCGGGTTCACTTTGATAACAATATCCGGTGTCTCGATATTGAACTTCCGTGTCTCCGCGATATTTGCCGCCAATAGGGACGTCTTTTCCCCCGCGTTTTCCTCGTAGTTCTTCTCGAACTCTTCCATCTTGTCAGAGGGGACTCCGCTTTTTTCAAAAATCTTCTTCACATCCGTCTTATCCAGGCTCAAAGGCTCCGGCTCTTCCTTGTGCTCCTCTATCAGTTCATGGAGATTCTCGTGGATGCTGCGCACCGTCTCATAATCCCCGTCCTCGCCCAGGGTATCCTCGATAATCATCTGGAAGGTCTCTTTCTGGGTATCTGCGGACATCGGCATCTTCGCCCCCAGCACCTGCTCAATCATCTCCGGCTGAAGTTCTTCTGACTTCTTCGTATAATAGAGTACACCGTGAAGGTCCGTACTGCGGTCTGTAAATGCAGGGAAGAGGAATCCTTTGTCCGGCATGTCCACCACCCAGTCACGGACCCGCTCCCCGATACGGTTATCCTCCGCGTTGTAGGACAGTCCCGCCTTGGACAGCGATACCGGACAGATGCTGCACATCAGATACTCATACACTTCGTCCGAAGCGTCAAACATCTCCATGCCATCCGAAGCTTTCCCCGGAATGTCGTACATGGCATGAATCAGGATAATATAATAGTTTTCTTCATATATGTAGCTTTCGATAATCTTATCGTAAAATTCTTCCAGAAGCATGTCATCTTCCAGCTTACTGCCGCGCAGTTTCAAGAGAAACTCCTGGGTGCCTCCCGGCATCTCCGCGTCCAGCGGAAATTCCATATTCAGCATATTCTTCCCCATCGTCCCGGACAGGGTCTTTTTGAAAATATCAAAATATTTGAACGCTTCCTCCTCCGGCAGGGACAGAAATGCGTCCTTTGATTCCATCTTCTTATTCTTCTCATGGTCCACATAGCAGCCGCAAATCCTTGTGATGGCACAATTTGCCGGGGTGAACTGCTTGCGTATCTCCAGTACTTCCTTCTTATTCATATCTCCACTCTCCCTTTCACGGCCAAATTCTTCCTCCGGCATTCCTCCTGCCGCAGCCGTTACCTACTTATCTTACACCGAAACACCCTTGAAAAAAAGGTTTGATTTCTGATATATTTTATGATAATCTGGACTGAGAACAGCGAAGAAACATACAACAGCAAACAGGAAATCACCGCCGGGTGAGAATCAACACATTCGTCTTCCATACCGTAGGCCTTTGAAGGTATGGGAAAACGGATGTTTTTTCTTGTTTAAACGGAAATTTGCCGCTAAAGCGACCGTGCTCGCTTTGTTCATTTTATATAGAAAAGAGGAATCACCATGGAAGAAAGAACACTCGTCCCCAACTTTTTTAAATATGTATCCGCCAATGTATTCGGTATGATTGGGCTGTCCTGCTATATTCTGGCAGACACCTTTTTCATCGCCAGAGGTGTGGGCGCGGACGGACTGACCG
Organism: uncultured Ruminococcus sp.; assembly: GCA_900541505.1. Taxonomy (GTDB): domain Bacteria; phylum Bacillota; class Clostridia; order Lachnospirales; family Lachnospiraceae; genus Mediterraneibacter. The sequence goes on along the minus strand of UQKK01000005.1, from coordinate 115,077 downwards.
CACTCAATCTCGCTATCCCGGTGTACAGCTTCATGAACGGTACGGGACTCATGATTGGAATGGGCGGCGCTACCCGCTATTCCCTCCTCTTTCACACCGCCAATCCAAAGACGAGAAATACGGTATTTACACACGCTTTCTGCTATGCTACCATAGCCGCTGTGTTTTTCTTTGTGATAGGGCTGTTTTTCTGCGGACCTCTTGCCCGTATCCTGGGGGCGGATGCCGACATTTTACCGCTCACAAAGGGGTATCTGCGGATTCTTCTGCTTTTTGCGCCCATGTTTCTGTACAACAACCTGCTGCTGAGTTTCTTAAGAAACGACAGTGCCCCCAGGCTTGCCATGGCGGGGATGCTCATCGGGAGCTTCTCCAATATCATCCTGGACTATGTGTTTGTGTTCCCGCTGAATATGGGAATGACCGGAGCTGCCCTCGCCACAGGGGTTGCCCCGGTCATCAGTATGCTCGTGCAGTCCGCGCACTTTCTCCGCAAGAAACACCATTTCCGGCTCACCCGCGCCTTTCCCCGCCCGAAGCAGATTGCCGATATCAGCGCCCTCGGCGTCTCCTCTCTCATCACGGAGGTGTCGTCAGGCATCGTCATCATTGTTTTCAATTTCCTCATTCTGAATCTGAGCGGAAATTTAGGTGTCGCCGCCTATGGCATCGTAGCGAATATCGCTCTGGTGCTGGTCTCTGTATTCACCGGAGTCTCCCAGGGTATCCAGCCTCTCCTTGGCAGATACTTCGGAGCCGGAAAACAAAAGGAGCCTCACCGCGTCCTGCTGCTCGCCTTTTTTGTATCGCTCCTCTTCGCGGCGGTCTCCTACATTGTCATTGCGTTCTGGCGGGACCCCATCACGGAGTTGTTCAACCGGGACCACAACGCGCTTTTGCACACCATCGCGGCAGACGGCATGATGCTCTATTTTCCCGCCTTTTTCTTCGTGGGAATCAATATCTGTTCCGCCACCTTTTTGACCTGCGCGGAACAGCCGGGATGGGCGTTCCTCCTCTCATCCCTGCGCGGATTTCTGCTCATCATTCCCGTGTCCCTGTGCTTTTCCGCACTCTGGGGCATGACAGGAATCTGGCTTACTATGCCCTTTTCCGAGGCGGCAGTGACCGTGCTGGCACTCTTCCTCCTGCGGAAGCAAAAAAAGAAAGGCGGCGGCAAAAAATTTCCGGCATGATTCACTGCAGACATCATGCCGGAAATTTTAGAATTATTCCATGTGATTCAGATACTCCATATCAACTTTGTTGCTCTTTATCCGGTAATAACTGTACAAAAAACAAAGAACAACAAAAACGATATTTCCTATCATCAGAGGCGCTGTCAGACTAATTAAATTTGTATACGCAAAGTAAACAGACACAATCAGACTAAGTGTATTAAACGTATAAAACACAGCGTTTGGCACATGGTATGTAGAATTTTTCCACTCCACCGGGAATTTTTTCGGGAGACGATATTGATATACAATATTCAGCAGCCCCAAAATATAAGCTCCTGCCAGCATAAAATTTGCAATATTAGCAAGAGAGACTCCTGTCAAGATTGTAAACATAGAAACAGCATATGCGATTCCAAAAAGCCCCAGCGGTACGCCATGTTTGTTAGTTTTTCCCATAAAGCCGGGGAACCATCCGTCATTCGTCGCTTCAATAATCGGGTACTTTATAGATGCAATGGTATTGTTAAGGCTTGTCGCAAGAGCAAAGATAGCGCCTCCTATCATAAAAAACAGATATAAAGGCAGCGGAAGAAACGCTTTTGCTGTTATCCCCAACGATTGTCCGGCTACTTCTTCAACAGGGAGCACCCCTCCTGCTACAATACAAATCAAAAAATACACAACTGAAATTGTGACAACTGAGATAATCATTGCAAGAGGTACATTTTTTCTCGGATTTTTCGTTATCCTTGTATACTGAATCGCTGCTTCAGGTCCGCTTCCTGCCATACTAAAAAGTGCCACCGCTGAGATGAAACCGCCAATCCCATTTATCATAAAAGAAGACGACTGAAAATCAAATGCCCCCTTTTCTAAGTGAAACATCCCTATAATAATATAACACGCAAGCGCAATAAGCATTGTTACAGTCAAAACATTCTGAATACGTGATACCATGGTGTCTCCCAGCATATTAGCAATAAAAAAGAGGCTGAGTAAAACTGCCGCGATTAGAGTATGAAAACGAGAAATCCCCGGAATCATCTGCACAACATAATCCGCCATGGAAATTCCCATCATGGACATAGTCAGAAATGGTATGACCAAAGTAATGGCGTTAATTCCCACCAATATTTTAGGCAGCAAAATAGCTGACTGGGAATAACTGCCGCCCTGCAATGGAATAGCGGCAGACAAAAAGAGGATTGGTATATATGTAAATGCATACATTATCGTTCCTAGTACCATCGCAAAGGCAGCAGAACGTCCGGTTATTCCAATTCCCGCGCCAACAAGCGCAAATACGCCTGCTCCTATGGCGCCGCCAATACACATATTTGACAAAGAAAACAGTCCGTACTTTTTTTCATTCATTTTTTATTCCTCCTTTAACACCTGTGCAACCCGCTGCAAAGCCTCCTCTAATACGCTTCTCGGACACGCGAGATTAAATCGCATATATCCGTCTCCGTTTGCCACAAATTCATTTCCAGCCTCTATAATCACTCCCGCCTTTTGGATAATCCGGCTCTTAATCTCATCATCTGAAAGTCCCAAACCCGAAAAATCAACCCATGCCAGATAAGTTCCTTCCGGGATTTGCATTTTTGCTTCAGGCAAATTGTCTTTTAGAAACATTTCCATAAAAGAAAAATTCTGGTCTAAATATTGCCTTAATTCATCTACCCATTGTTCACAGAGGGTATATGCCGCTTCCGTTGCCACTGTCGCCAGACAGGGAATCGGGTCTTGGAATCGTTCATAATATTTTTGTTCCAATTCTTCTGTGGGAACAAACAGGTTCGCGGATATATTTCCCGCCAAATTGAATGTTTTGCTGGGAGATGTGCAAGTAATAATTCGCTCACAGCCAGGATAAAGCGATGCCAGAGAAACTGCTTTCTGATTCATTCGCACCAAGTCATGATGAATCTCATCTACAACAATCCACATGTCATTTTTCAGACATATATCCGCGACACGCCTTAATTCTTCTTCTTTCCAAACTCGCCCCGTGGGATTATGGGGACTGCAGAAAAGCAACATTTTCACGCGCGGGTCTTTCGCCTTTTCTTCCAAATCTTCATAATCAATCGTATAATACCCATCACGACAGATGAGAGGATTCAATATCTCCGTGCGGTTCGCATTTTTAATCTGAGTTAAAAAGGGCGAATAAATAGGTGTCTGTAATACAACCTTATCTCCCGGCTCTGTGAGCAGTTCGATACAATGCAAAATCGCGTGCAGCACACCGAAACTCAGCACCAGTCTCTGTCCGCTTGAATCCCAATTATGCCGTTTCAGCATCCACCTATCCAGCGCGCTGCGATACGAATCTGACATTAAATTCGTGTAGCCTAATATGGGATGTTCCAAACGTGTTCGCAGCGCCTGTATCACTTCGGGCGGACAGGCAAAATCCATATCCGCGACCCACATCGGGATATATCCCTCAGGCACGTCGGGATGCAGCAATTTCACACAATCATATTTCGTGCAGTTTGTGTTTCTTCGATTGATTACGGCATTAAAATCATATTTCATTTTCCTCTCTCCTTCCTTTTAGTTAATACAATTAACTATATTTTTATTAAATATACCACGCATACTATTAAAATGCAATGTATTTTTAATTAATGTCATTAACTTTTATCCTTCTTGAAACTTTTACAAGACTTCGATATACTAAGGAAAGACAATTGTTTAGGAGGCCGAACCTATGAAAGATTCCAGATGGAACGATGAAGAATTGCTGCATTTTTCAAATATTTTTCATAAATACAATTTCATGACAAGGAACACTCTTCAGACCGTCCATGATTATGGAACGGGTGAAAGCTACACTCCTGTAGAAGCTCATCTGGTTTTAGATATAGAGAGATATCCGGGAATTACAATCACTGAACTGGCAAAAGACCGTGCTTGTTCAAAAAGCGCGATTACCCAGGCAATCAATCGGCTGGAAAAGAAGGGACTCGTACAAAGAGCAAAATCCCTTGAAAATAAAAAAAACGCCCTTTTATTTGTAACACAAAAAGGACGTCAGCTTACTCAAAGCCATGTTTTATTCGATATCACTGATATACAGCGTCTGATTTATTATTTAGAAAAGCATTATTCAGAGTCAGACATACATACTTTTTTTTCTGTCTTAGATTTTATTACGGAAATGCCTGACGAAACCGAAATGGAAAGCAAGCCGATTTCAGAAAATGAATAAGATAAAGCAAGCACCTCTTACCTCTGCCCCTCCGGTTTTCCCGGTGGGGCAGACTTTATAAAATGCAGGCATCCAAAGGAAATCCGGATATTCTTTACTGCCCTATCTTTCCTCTGTATGTTTGGTCCCCATACTCCGCAAATGTTCTTCCACCCGGCGCATATCCTCGTATTTTTCTATCTTTGCGTTCAGGCGCTTAAGCGAGGCTTCCATCTGCGCGATTCGCTCTTTCAACTGGCTGCGCTGCTCAATCAGAATCTCCTTGCGCGCCTGCACTGTCGCATCACCCTGCTGGAATAAATCTACATATTCAATCAATGCCTCAATCTGCACCCCCGCGGCGCGGAAACACTTCATCATCTCCACCCAGCCGCAGGAGACCTCATCATAGTCCCGGATTCCGCTTTTGTTTCTCGGCACCGGAGGAATCAGTCCAATCCGCTCATAATACCGCAGAGTATCCGCTGAGATATCATATTTTTTGCTCACTTCCGCAATGGTCATCCGTCTTCACTCCTTTCTGCGCTTCGCCCTGCAGCCCCACATCCATACTGCCGGAGCGAAAGCCTTCCAAATCCAACGTCACATACGCAAAACCAAGTTTCTTAAGAAACGATATCACATCTTTTTTCACAAAAAGCAGACGTTCCAAATCCGTTTCCGCCACTTCAATCCTCGCAAGCTCACCGTGTACGCGCAACCTCACATTCTCAAATCCCAAAGATTTTATAAACTGTTCCCCCTTGTCCACAGCCGCTATCTTCTCATAAGTCAGTCTGGTGCCATAGGGAAAACGTGTGGCAAGGCAGGGACCTGCCGGGCGCTTTGCCACTGAGATGCCGTACTCCTTGGCCAGACACCTGACCTCCGCTTTCGTCATTTTGCACTCCGCCAGAGGACTTAGGATTCCCAGTTCCCGCACCGCGCGGATTCCCGGACGGTACACATGCAGGTCATCCTCGTTGGTGCCCTCCAGGATACGCGAAATTCCCAGTTCTTCTGCCATCTGCTGTATCTTTCCGAAGAGATATTTTTTACACCGGTAACAGCGGTCTTTGGGATTGTCACAAATCTGCGCTTCCTTCAGTTCGTCCGCCTCAATGACCCGGTGCACTGCCCCCGTTTCCTTAGCCACTTTCGCGGCAATCGCCAAATCCTCGGCCGGGTGAAGTCTGGAATGAACGGTCACCGCGTAAACCGCTCCCTGAAGTCTCTTTCCCTTCGCCGTTCCTCCAGTTTCTTTCTCTTTACCGCTCTTAGACCGCCTTCTCTCTGCCGCTTCACAGGCAAGCTTCAAGAGGAGACTGCTGTCCACCCCGCCGGAAAAAGCGACTACCATCTCTTCCCCGGCATATTCCTCCATTTTCTTAAGCAGAAGGCGCTTTTTCTCCTCGTACGTGCTCTCACTGATTTTCATGATATGCCCTCACAATCATCTGGTAGACTTCCTGGTAGGACTTGCCGTGCTCTCTGCAGAGAGCCGCCACACTCTCGTACTCCGGATAGGCGCGGTAAAATCCTCCGCCTTCTGTCTCCACCTTGCAGAGCTTGATGTTCGCCTTTCCAAGAGGGGTCTCTATCTCCTTCTTCTCTCTTTTGAGCACCGTGCGCTCCATCTTCTGACGGCGGATACCGATGGTCGTGGTCTCCGCAAAAATGATTTCCTCCAAACGGGGGATATCCTCCTCCATACAGATGACGCACAATTCATAAGCCGGACGGTTTTTCTTCATGTACACCGGAATATAGTGCACATCCCTGGCGCCTGCCTCGAACAAACGCTCCATCACATAGCCCAGCGCTTCCCCAGTGCAGTCATCAATATTGCTCTCCAGCTTATAGACCACATCCTCCTTAGTCGTTTCAAGTTCTTCAATGAGCATAGCGCGCAGAAGGCTGGGATATTCATAGCTGCGCTTTCCTGCCCCGATGCCGGTTTTCTTTATTGAAAAACGCTGCGGAAGACTGCCCGACGTGCGAAATGCCGCGGCAATCGCTGCTCCCGTGGGCGTCACCAGTTCTCCTTTGCGCTCTGTGATATGTAAGGGAAGATGATGCGCTTCTGCCGTTGCCGCCACCGCAGGCACCGGAATCGTCATCATTCCGTGCTGGCAGCGGACAAATCCTGTCCCCTCATAGAGTACCGGGATAATCGTCTCTGTGATTCCCAGGTTGTCCATGCAGACTGCCACAGCCGTGATATCCACGATGGAGTCCACAGCCCCCACTTCGTGGAAATGCACCTGCTCTTTGTCTGTACCGTGCGCCTTTGCCTCCGCCTCCGCGAGTATCTCAAAAATCCGCTTTGCGTATCTTCTTGCCCGTTCCGTAAGCTTTGCCTGTTCTAAGATATAGAGCACATCCTGAAGTCTCCGGTGGGTATGGGGATGCACATGGCTGTGTCCGCCGTGTCCTTCATGCCCCTCATGTTCATGATGAGTGTGCGCGGCGTCATCGTGATGCCCATGCCCGTGCTCATGATGGTCTTCCTCTTCATGACTGTGCGGGTGGCTGTGGTTGTGCTCTTCCCCATGTTCATGGGTGTGCCCGTACAGGTATTCCATATCATGGTCATGATTTTCATGAGCCTCATCCAGCACCACAGCAAAATCGCAGGCATCAATGCCCGACTTTTTTACCCGGCTGATACGGATGTCAAACCCGTCCACAGAGAGGCTTTCAAGTGCTTTTCTCAATACGCTCTCGTCCGCGCCCAAATCCAAAAGCGCCGCCACCATCATATCGCCGCTGATTCCGGCGTAACATTCCAAATATAACTTCTGTTCCAATTATTCTGCCCCCAGTCTGTTAATCTGTGTCGCGATATACCCCGCGCCGTAGCCATTGTCGATGTTCACCACCGCAATCCCATTGGCACAGGAGTTTATCATTGTCAGCAGCGCCGACAGCCCGTTTAAATTTGCCCCGTATCCCACAGAAGTGGGTACCGCGATGACCGGTTTGTCCACCAGCCCGCCAAGAACGCTCGCCAGCGCTCCCTCCATCCCGGCCACTGCCACCACGCAGTTAGCGCTCTGGATGGTCTCCAGCCTGGACATCAACCGGTGTATGCCGCTGACGCCGATATCGTAAATCCGCTCCACATTGCTTCCAAAGTACTCCGCCGTCTGCGCCGCTTCCTCCGCCACGGGAATGTCCGCCGTGCCCGCCGTGCAGACCGCAATCTTACCAATCCGTTTCTTTCCCTTTTTCTCCAGCTTGAGGATACGGGAAATCTTATCGTATTCGATATCGGGTATCACCGTCTTCACCAGCTCATACTGGGCTTCATTCGCGCGGGTCCCGAAGACCTCCCCTTCCTCCTCGTATAATTTCTGATAAATATGCAGAAGATGTTCGTCCGCTTTTCCGCTGCAGAACACGACCTCCGCAAATCCGGAGCGCACCTTCCTGTGCGTATCCAGCTTGGCATATCCCAACTCTTCAAAAGGTTCCCTCCGCAGATGCAGTTCCGCTTCTTTCACGGAGAGCTCTCCTGTCTTTACTTTTTCTAAGATTTCCTGTAACTCCATATGGCACCTTCTCCCTGTTCTTGTAATACTATAGCATCTGGAGTGCACTCCAGGTCAAATGTTTTCCCGCTTTTTTCTGCTGAATATTCCGCCCTTACACTGCCCGCTCCGGCGTCCATTCCGCGCGCGCCGCGATAAAGATGGTCACGTCAAACTCTTCCTTGTCATAGCGGATATCCAAGGTCCCACGGTAGCGTTCCACCGCTGCTCGGATATTGGAAATACCATACCCGTGAGAATGTTTTTCTGCCTTGGTGGTAAAAAATCTTCCGTTTTTCTCCCGCACTTCCCCTGCCATGCTGTTCTGTATCTCATAACTGAAATACCCGTTCTCCGTACACCTTGCCCTTGCGACTATCCGGCGTTTCTTTAAATCCGGTATGTTCCGGCAGGCTTCCAGCGCATTATCCAGCGTGTTGGCAAAAATGGTACAGATGTCTAAGCTGTCCACAAAGGTCAGCTCATCAATGTCAATCTGATAGGTACAGCAGGTTCCGTCTGCCTCTGCCTCCTCATATTTGGCATTTAACACGGCATTGACAATGCTGTCCCTGCAAAAGATGCGCCCCTTTGTCTGAATCTGTCCCGCCAATTTGGAAAAGTATGCCTTCGCCTCTTCTGTCTTCCCCTCTTCCAGAAGCCCTGAAACCACGAGAAAATGATTGTTCACATCATGCTTAAATCTGCGCAGCATGAGCTGATTTTCTTCTATCTGCCTGTAGTAGTCCCTCTGCAGTTTTAAATTCTTTCCTTCCATATCGGCGCGGATACTTTTCGCCATGTAAAATACCAGCCAGATACTGCCGATATTTGTCCCCACGCACGCCGCCATGCCAATCCACACCTTCCACGTCTGTGCCGGCGTATAATAGACGAACAGCAAGACGGAACAAAAGGACGCGGCGCAGACAACATCCAGCAGAATCCATGCTTTGTTATACAGCGTTTTTACAATTCCCGCCGCCCTTGTACCCAGGATTTTGCAAAAACCAGACCAAAACGCGACTGTGATAAGGATAGACAAATTGGACAGCATGGTATTTATCTCATCAGAGCCGTCCGCCAACGGTAAGATGACCAGCCTCCCCATCATATCAAACACAAGAAAATTCAGCGCTGCAATCATTGGGAAGAACATCAAAACCGCGGAGAACAATACAAGCGGACGCTCCCGGAATCCGATTGCTAGCATCGCCAAAAATATTGCCAGTGTCAGCGTGATATTGACCGGGTCCTGGGGAAAGATGACCACCGTGGATGTCAGAGTCCCCAGCACATAGGATATCCCTTTTATGACCCGGTTTGACCGGGCTTCTAAAAATCCGCAGATGACCCGGTAAAAGAAGTATCCCTGTATAAAATAAAGGATGGTGCCAAATGTATTCCAGAATGTCTCAAACATAGAAAAACTCCTGCTTTCCTCTCAATCTCCTTTTAAGCCTATCACACCTGCACGCCGTTTGACAAGACAGACCTGACCTCCCCGGTAATCCTACCATCCCGCCGCCTTCCGGCAGCCTTATACCCCGCTATGTCCCGGCGTCTTTGCAAAACTTTACAAAATCTCTTCCAAACTTGACATTTCAGCCTGTTTTTTTCCGGCTGCGATTTTTTTATACTTGATACATAGAACTTTCCTAATATTCAAGGAGGACATAAAAACATGCTGAAAGTCAATCATTTAAGTAAGAGCTACCGGACCGGAAGTCAGACATACCCGGTCTTAAAGGATGTTTCATTTGAGGTAAAGAAAAAGGAATTTGTCGCTGTCATGGGACCTTCGGGGAGTGGAAAGACCACACTTTTGAACTGTATCTCCTGCTTCATTCCCCACGATGACGGAGAGATTCTTTTAAACGGCCGGAACCTGTCCGGATTAAACGAGCAGCGGCTCTCGGCTGTGCGCAACAAAAATTTAGGATTTGTATTCCAGGATTTCATGCTATTAGACGGGCTGACTGTGTTTGAAAATATCTGTCTGCCGCAGATTATCTCCAAAGCCCCGGTACCCCAGATGGAGGCGAAAGCGAGACATCTGTGTGCCTCTTTCGGCATTGAAAATATCATGGAAAAGTATCCCGCTGAGATTTCCGGCGGAGAGAAGCAGCGCACCGCTGTGGCGCGCGCCCTCATGAATCATCCCTACATCATCCTCGCCGATGAGCCCACGGGAAACCTGGACAGCAAATCCTGCCAGGCGGTCATCCAGGCATTTCTGCAGGCAAAAGAAGAAATGGATGCCACCGTCTTTATGGTGACCCACGACAGTTACGCCGCGTCCTTCTGTGACCGGGTCATTGTATTAAAAGACGGAAGAATCTATGAAGAGCTTGTGCGGACATCCTCCCGCAAAGAGTTTATGGATGAACTGCTGGATGTCTTGAGAGTATTAGGAGGTGACACAGAAGATGACCTTGCATAAATTATTTGCCAAACTCCGCACAAAAAACAGAGGACAATATCTGATACTTGGATTTTGTATCTTTTTATCCGTGCTTCTGCTCACCTCTCTGGCTCTGATGTATCTAAGCCCCACTGTACAGGATTTCCTGCCCCAGGGCGGAGATACGCGGAAGCTTGCCACCCTTTTGATTGCCGTGACAACAGCCGGATGTACCATTTTCACCCTCTATGCCTCCGGTCTGTTCTTCCGCTATAAAAGCCGGGAATATGGTATCTTCCTGGCGCTGGGAACCTCCAAAAAGCAGCTGAATCCCCTTTTGTTTCGGGAACTCGGGTCCATCGCCGCTGTGTCTTCCGCTGTCGGGCTCATCCTATCCATGCCGGTGTCCTTTCTGATTTGGAAATTATTTGAAACCTTTTTAATCTCCACGGGGGATACCCCATACCGTTTCGGCTTTAAGGGATTTTTCTTAGGAGTCGGTTTTGCCGTCATCCTGACGCTGCTTTTATTCTGCTATGGCATGCGGTTTGTGAAACGCAGTGACGTCATGGATATCCTGCGCACCAACCATAAAACCGAGATGGTGAAGCTGATTCCCTCCTGGACCGGAAAAGTCGGCATCGTCTTTGTCATAGCCGGACTGGTGATTGCCATGTTCCTGCCTTTTTTAAGCGCCCGTGTGCTTGGATTTCGGATGCCTTCCTTTATCAATGCCTTTTATCTTCTGACCCTTGCCGGTATTTACCTTGTCATGCTGGGAATCGTGGCACAGGCGCGGGCTGGGAAAAACAGGGGAAAATACTATAAAAATCTGGTATCCATCAGCATGATGCGCTTTACGGCAAAATCCACGACCAAAAATATGTGCGTCATCGCCCTGCTTTTGTTCACCAGCATCTTTGCCGTATTTTACAGTATGCTCTACAGCGATATCTCTTTTCTGGAAGCCCCCGGCGCCCAGAGCGCCTATACCTTCCATACGCCCGCAGAAGAAGACCAGCTCTCTTCCGAGGAAATTTATGCGCTGGCGGATGAGTATGACATGGAAATTGAAAATTTTGCAGAAACAGAGGCGGCAAATCTGGTGATTTCCAGAAAGCATAAGGATTTGACGGATGACGGAAAATATAATATCGTGGATTCGCCCGAAGGGAAGCTCTCCCTTTTTCTCCCCGTCTCTGTATACAATCAGATTACAGGGCAGGAAATCACTGTAAATGCAGGAGGCTATAAGACCGTAGTCGCTGCCGGAAGCACCGGAAATTTCTGGGAAGGGGAAGACGGACTCTATGCCGCTTTCAACCCGGACACAGAAGAAACCTATCCTCTCCAATATGAAGGTACCGCGGCATATACTTCCCTCGCCCAGACGTCCGACCCTTATCTGTATCTGCTTTCCGATGAAGATTACGCGGTGATGACTGCCTCGTTAAGCGACACATACAAGGAGTCTCTCATCTCCTTTGACGTCAAAGACTATGAAGCTTCCTATCCTTTCGCTGAGGCTCTGGCAAACACCTACATCTCCCATGCCGGAGAGCTTTCTGACCATATGGCGCTCTACGATGCCTGGGAGGAAAAACTCTTACAGGAAAAAGGCGAGACTTATGGTTATACGGGAGACGGATTTATCCCGGATATAGACACTCTCATGATGGCAGACTGGAAATATGAACCCTATATCCAAATCCTTTTGCAGCAGAATTACCTGCAGGGTATCTCCGTCTATGTCATGCTCTGCCTGTATATTTTCATCATCGCGCTCTCGGCAGTCACCATCATCGCCTATGTCCGCAGCATTTCCATTGCCACGGATAACCGGGAACTCTTTGAAAGTCTGAAAAAACTCGGCGCCTCCCGCAGCTACCGCAAAGCGGTTCTGAAAAAGCAGCTGGCAAAACTGTTCGCCTACCCCGTTGTCGCCGGCTGCCTGCTCGCCATCCTGTACGCCGTCTTTATGAGTGTGACAAATGACGGGACCTTTACTGACTTTGAACTTGCAAATATCTTAAAGCTTGCCGCTCTGGCAGTGGGAATTTGGGTGTTCTTCTATCTCATCTACCGCCGGGCACTGAAAAAAGCCGGGACAATCGTGGGCGTGTAAAATCTGGCTGGAAAAACAGGAGATATCCCCTTATATGTGGATTTCTCCTGTTTTTTTATATCTTTCATAAAGCACATCACCCTCTCTTTGCTACAAAACGTATCTTGCCATTCTTCTCCCAACGTGTTAAGGTAAGAATACCCTTTCCGGAGAGGGACCCTCTCTTTACAAGAGGCGTGCGTGTCCTCGCAAAAAGAGGGTACGTTTATAAGATATATCTTAATTATCCTATCCGCTGCGGCGGATTTCGTAAATTCTATCAACATCATCGCACCAGCATGCTGCTAAGCACTGGCGCATTTCCAGAGGAAAGTTATTGTAATCACCTTCCTTTTTTCCTATAATGAAAGGAGACAATTGAATATGAATCTTACAAAAAAATCATTGCAGGATTTAAACCTGTTAGACCGTTTTTTGTTTGCCGAGGCTATGGAAGACCCGGTTATCATGCAGAATGTACTGGAAATCATTCTCGGTAAGGATATCTGTCTTAAGCACCCTCCCCAGACCGAGAAAGAGCAGCGCACCTCACCGTTAAACCGTTTTATAAAGCTGGATGTCTGGGCGAGGGATTCGGACGGAACCGTTTATGACACCGAGGTACAGCAGGAGGATACAAAAAATCTCCCCATGCGGAGCCGATACTATCAGTCGCTCATCGACTGCAGGCTGCTGCCGCCCGGCGAAGTGGACTTTAACCGATTGAGTGAAATTTACATCATCCTCATTGCACCCTTTGATTTATTCGGACACGGACTCTACTGTTACACCTTCCATCCCACATGCGACGAGGTCCCGGGGCTGGCTCTCAAAGATAAAGCGACACGGATTTTCCTGAATACCCATGGCACTAACAGCCAGGATGTAAATCCGGAACTCATCGAGCTTTTAAAATACATGGAGCACACAAACGAAGCCGTGAGCGAACGCTGCGCAAGCGAAAAAATCCACGATATACAGAGACGGATACAGGCTATCAAATCCAGTGAAGAAATCGGGGTGAAATATATGCAGGCTTGGGAAGAACGTATTTTAGAACAGAATAAAGCAAGGGAAGAGGGCTTAGAGCAAGGTTTAGCCCGTGGACGTTCTGAAGGACAGGAACGGTTAAATCATCTGTACTCCCTGCTCATCAAGGAAAATCGGGCAGATGAGATTACTCGCGCAACCGAAGACCCGGATTTTCTTGATTCCCTTTACAAGGAGTTTCATCTATAACCAAACTGTGAGGGGATGCTCGCTTGGACATCCCCTATAAGTGATACTTTAATCATTCTGTCCGCTGCGGCGGATTCCGTAAATTCTATCAACATCATCGCACCAGCATGCTGCCAAGCACTGGCGCATTTCCAGAGGAAAGTTATTGTAATCACCTTCCTTTTTTCCTATAATGAAAGGAGACAATTGAATATGAATCTTACAAAAAAATCATTGCAGGATTTAAACCTGTTAGACCGTTTTTTGTTTGCCGAGGCTATGGAAGACCCGGTTATCATGCAGAATGTACTGGAAATCATTCTCGGTAAGGATATCTGTCTTAAGCACCCTCCCCAGACCGAGAAAGAGCAGCGCACCTCACCGTTAAACCGTTTTATAAAGCTGGATGTCTGGGCGAGGGATTCGGACGGAACCGTTTATGACACCGAGGTACAGCAGGAGGATACAAAAAATCTCCCCATGCGGAGCCGATACTATCAGTCGCTCATCGACTGCAGGCTGCTGCCGCCCGGCGAAGTGGACTTTAACCGATTGAGTGAAATTTACATCATCCTCATTGCACCCTTTGATTTATTCGGACACGGACTCTACTGTTACACCTTCCATCCCACATGCGACGAGGTCCCGGGGCTGGCTCTCAAAGATAAAGCGACACGGATTTTTTTGAATACCCACGGCACTAACAGCCAGGATGTAAATCCGGAACTCATTGAGCTTTTAAAATACATGGAGCACACAAACGAAGCTGTGAGCGAACGCTGCACAAGCGAAAAAATCCACGATATACAGAGACGGATACAGGCTATCAAATCCAGCGAAGAAATCGGGGTGAAATATATGCAGGCTTGGGAAGAGCGTATTTTAGAACAGAATAAAGCAAGAGAAGAGGGCTTAAAAACTGGACAATTGCAGGAACGGGAGAGGTTAAACCGTTTATATTCCCTGCTCATCAAGGCAAACCGGGCAGATGAGATTGCTCGCGCAACCGAGGACCCGGATTATCTTGATTCTCTTTACAAGGAATTTGAGCTTTAGCACGTAGTCAGGGCGACGCACTCCCTTGTCACTGCTGCAAAGAAAAGAGGAGAAAACTCTCTTATTTGAGTGCTTTCTCCTCTTTTTGCTTCTCAGTGTTCTTTTGTCCGTAAGATACGGTTCGCGTTTTCCACCCTGTCTTTCGTGGGAGGCTCTACTTTCTCCAGCGGATATTCCATCCCCAGTTCCTTCCATTTATAAGCTCCCAGGGTATGGTAAGGAAGTACTTCTACTTTTTCCACATTATCCAGAGTATCGATAAATTCCGATAATCTTTTCAGATATCTGTCCTCGTCACTTCGCCCCGGAACAAGGACATGGCGTATCCACACCGGTTTCTTTATCTCTGACAGGTATGTCGCCATATCCAGGATATTTTCGTTCGTACATCCCGTAAGGATTTTATGTTCTTCTTCATCGATGTGCTTTAAGTCCAGCAGCACCAAATCCGTCACCTTCATGAGCCTTTCAAATTTATCAAAAAAGGGGGCTTCCCGTGTAAAGGGATTTCCGCTTGTATCCAGCGTGGTGTGTACCCCTTCTGCCTTTGCCTTTTCAAACAGCTCTGTGAGAAAATCAATCTGCAAAAGAGGTTCTCCTCCGCTGACCGTGATTCCGCCTTCTTTTCCCCAGTAGGAGCGATACCGCAGTGCATTTGTTAGGAGAGCATCCGCTGTGCGAAGCTCTCCGTTTTTCATATTCCAGGTGTCCGCATTATGACAGAACTGGCAGCGCATAGCACAGCCCGCAAAGAAAATGACAAAGCGCACACCGGGTCCGTCTACGGAACCGAAACTCTCGGTTGAGTGTATATATCCCTGTCCCATGATTACATCATGCTGTGGCAGGTTCTGGAAATCACATCCATCTGCTGTTCCCGTGTCAAATCGATGAATTTTACAGCATAGCCGGATACACGAATCGTAAAGTTCGCGTATTCTTCTTTTTCCGGATGTTCCATAGCGTCAATCAACTTCTCTGTGCCAAATACGTTCACATTTAAGTGATGTGCGCCCTGGTCAAAGTATCCGTCCAGCACATGCACCAGATTGTTGGTGCGCTCCTCGTCATCGTGTCCCAACGCTCCCGGACTGATGGTCTGTGTATTGGAGATTCCGTCAAGCGCCTGCTCGTAGGGCAGTTTCGCGACAGAGTTTAAGGAAGCCAGAAGACCGTTCTTCTCCGCGCCGTAGGACGGGTTTGCTCCCGGTGCCAGCGGTTCGCCCGCTTTTCTTCCATCCGGCAGGGAACCGGTTGCCTTTCCGTAAACCACGTTGGATGTAATGGTCAGGATAGAAGTCGTCGGCTCGGAATTTCTGTAGGTATGGCATTTTTTCAGCTTGCTCATAAAGGTACGCAGCAGCCATACCGCAATCTCATCCGCACGGTCATCATCGTTTCCGTATCTCGGGAAGTCTCCCTCTGTCTCGTAATCCACCGCAATTCCTGTCTCGTCACGGATAACTTTGACTTTTGCATATTTGATAGCGCTCAAGGAATCAACAACGTGTGAGAATCCTGCGATACCTGTAGCAAAGGTACGTCTTACGTTTGTATCGATAAGAGCCATCTCTGCTGCTTCATAATAATATTTGTCGTGCATGTAGTGAATCATATTCAAAGTATCCACATACAGCTTGGACAGCCATTCCATCATGGCGTCATATCTCTCCATAACCTCATCGTAGTCCAGATATTCAGAGGTAATCGGTCTGTAAGCCGGACCTACCTGTTCTCTGGATTTCACATCCACGCCGCCGTTGATTGCGTACAGCAGGCATTTTGCCAGGTTTGCGCGTGCCCCGAAGAACTGGATTTCCTTTCCGGTCTGTGTCGCGGATACGCAGCAGCAGATGGAATAGTCGTCGCCCCATACCGGACGCATCACATCGTCGTTCTCGTACTGGATAGAACTTGTCTTGATGGAAATATAGGAAGCATATTTCTTAAAGTTCTCCGGCAAATGGGAGGAGTAGAGAACCGTCAGGTTCGGCTCCGGTGCCGGTCCCATGTTTTCCAGTGTGTGCAGGAAACGATAATCATTCTTTGTTACCATATGACGTCCGTCCATGCCGATTCCAGCCATCTCCAATGTCGCCCATACCGGGTCGCCGGAGAACAGTTCATTGTAGGACGGGATTCTCGCGAATTTTACCATACGGAATTTCATAACCATGTGGTCGATGAGCTCCTGCGCCTGCGCCTCCGTGAGGATTCCTGCCTTGATATCTCTCTCAATATAAATATCAAGGAATGTGGAGATACGTCCCACGCTCATAGCCGCGCCGTTCTGTGTCTTGATTGCTGCCAGATATCCGAAATACAGCCACTGTACAGCCTCTTTCGCGTTTTTCGCAGGCTGGGAAATGTCGAAGCCGTAAGCTGCCGCCATTTCTTTCATTCCCTTCAGGGCACGAATCTGGTCCGCAACTTCCTCGCGGAGACGGAAATCAGTTCCCTTCATCCCGTGTCTCTCGTACTCGATAAAGTCAGACTCTTTCTTCTCAATCAGGTAATCAATACCATAGAGCGCCACACGGCGATAGTCGCCTACAATACGTCCTCTTCCGTATGTGTCCGGAAGACCGGTGATAATCTTGTTATGACGCGCCTTTTTCATCTCCGGAGTATAGATATCAAATACCGCCTGGTTATGCGTCTTGTGGTATTTTGTAAAAATATCGTGCAGTTCCTTGCTCGGTGTGTAGCCATATGTGGTGCATGCCTGCTCCGCCATCTTGATACCGCCGTAAGGCATAAACGCTCTTTTCAGCGGTTTGTCCGTCTGGAGTCCTACCACCTGCTCCAAATCCTTCATTTCCTCGTTGATATATGCGGCGCCATATGCGGTCAGACCGGAAACCACCTCTGTCTCCATGTCCAGCACTCCGCCTTTTGCCCGCTCTTCCTTCTGCAGTTTCTGGAGTTCACCCCAGAGCTTGTCTGTCGCCTCTGTCGGAGCTTCCAGGAAGGATTCGTCGCCCTCATACTGTGTATAGTTATTCTGGATAAAGTCGCGAACATTCACTTCCTCTTTCCAGAGTTTTCCTTGAAATCCAGTCCACTGTTCAAATTGTGCCATTCTTTCAAAACCCTCCTTAACTTGAATCTTGTTTTCCCTGTTTTCATCGCTAGTGTACTGTCTCATTCACATTTCGCATAATGACTTGCCTGGATTTCCATCTGCTGCGTTGTCGTCAATCGACGATGCCACCGCATCGTCTCATTCCTCCGCCTTGCAGCGTAAAAATCCATTCTGCGTCATTATGCTGAAAGCCAATAATACAGGACACTAGTATATCATCATGTTAAAAAAATGACAACCGATATTTTGATAATTCTTCTCAAAAACGTTCTTGTACCGAATTTTATACAAAATGCTCTTTCAAACTGACAGCGTCAGAGTACGAGGAACTGTGTTGTCCCCGTACTCTGACGCTGTTAATAATGCATGACCACCGGCATCCCGGTGTAAATCATCCCGTAGAGCGCCCCCGCCATATCCAGGGGCATATTGATGCAGCCATGGGAGCCGATATCCCAGTAAAGCTGTCCGCCAAATGCCGGCTGCCAGGTGGCATCATGGAAACCGACGCCTTCCCATGTCACCTGCATCCAATAGGAAACCAGCGTCTCATACTCCGGTTTCCCCGTCTCCGGCACGATATTCCCCACCAGAACGGTATCCGTGGACATCATCAGAATATCGTACACCCCACAAGGCGTGGAGAGCGCATAGGGCTTGCCCGTTACCACATCCGTCTCCAGTACTACGTTTCCGTCTATGATGCACCACATATGCTGGTCGCTCAAATCCACTTCTATAAAGCTATTCCCCCAATCCTGGGCCGCGTGAGTTGCCGCCTGCTGTTCATATACAGGCTGTTTTTCCACAACCTCTCCGGCTTTGATGCTGGCGATGAGAGCTTCTGCCTCCGCCCCCTCATCTATTGCCCATCCATATGTACCGCCGTAAACCTCTGTCTCTTTCCCCCAGGGAGTCGTAAGCGGTCTGGACACTCCTACAGTCTCATACTTTGCCGCGAATCCATTCATGTATTCCCGCACCTTGTCTTCTAAAAAGGTGACGTTCATATTTTCATCCCAGGTAAGCCACCCTGAAATCAATTGCTTGTCCACCACTTCTGTGTTCGGGTCCATCAGGTAGGTTACACTGGCTTTACAATAATTGTTAAGTGTCTCGCACGCCGCCTTGACTTCCTGGGAATCCTCTGTAAACCTTGGAAGCAGGTAACATCCCTTTTCTTCCAGATTCATCGTCTCATCCATATTGGACAGCGCTGCCTCCAGCTGTACACGCAGCGCCTCCGCATCTAATTTCGTCCCCAGAGTCTCCTTTTTTACAACAAACTGTTCACCGTTAAACTCCGGCATGGCACTGACCGGGTCTGTCTGGTCTTCCCGCGTCACACAGTGAAGCTTTGCAATCTGCGCTTCCAGTGCCGCGCTGTCAAATGCAGCTCTCTCTTCCATGTCATATGCCCTCTTTGTAAAAAACATGGAAGGCCATAAAAATCCATTCTGTTTCTTTAACAGTTCTTTTGCTTTCCCGCTTTCCTGATACTCAAGCGCCACCGCCTCGCCGGAGAGTGATTCTGTGCTGCCGTCAATCTCCTCCAATACCAGTTCATAGGATTTTGCCTGTTCCGCCTTTTCCTTTTCCACCTCCGACGGGGATTTCAAAGAGATAACGCTCCCGTTTGCCGTTGTGTTGACAAAGAAATGACTTTGGAAATACAGCGCCGTCCCCAGATAAACAGCCGCCAGTATTCCCACCACAGAAATCAATATCACCCAGAGCTTCTTTCGCCCCCTCATCTTTTGTGTCCTCCTTTGTTTGCATATAGGTCTATTTTACTATATCTTGTGTCTATAGGAAACTGTTTTATACTAAATTAGACGGTTTACAAACAAATTTGGTTGCAGATAACTGTAGTATTCTTCCCACTCTTCATCCGTCAGCCTGGGTATGTAGGAGGGGATTTGATTATCCTCTGAGGGCACAATCTGATTAGAAAGATAGCTAAATGTACCATCCTCCTTAAGCCCAATCCGCACCATGTGGGTAAATGCCCTGTCGGTATTTCCCTTCTTCCACACTGCCTCCACAGTCAGCAGAATGGTCCCGTCCTCCTCTTTTTCGCAGGCGACTACTTCCGGATAGGGCGTGTCCGGATTCCCGCCGATATCATACTGCCCCCGCTGTCTGTACAGATAACAATCCTCTGCAGGGTCATAGCCTTTTTCCATCTGCAAAAGCGACTTATCCACAGGCAGAAATGTCTCCAGCACCGACTCAAACTCTTCTGACGGTATTTCATATTCTTTCGTGCCCACCTTTGCATCAAAGACCTTTTCTTCTCCATATTTCATTTCATAAAAAGGTTCGTATAAATCGTACAGGCAAAGTTTTTGAAGGCTCCCTCTGTCCCAGTCTGTCAAAAACAAATTGTTTCCCCCATACCCTACCGGGAGGATACATCTTTCATTCCATTGTCTCAGTTCTTCCTCCAAGGGCGCGATGCGCATTGCCGTATGTCCGCTGGGTCCATCGAATCCGGCGGGACGCGCAAGTTCCAAAAAAAGATATCCCTTCTCTGTATAATTCCACGCTTCTGCCGTATAGGCATCCACCTGTTCAGCGGCAGGTTCCCCTTCTGCTGTCCAGGAAAGATTACTGCGCTTTACCTCCATCTTTCCATCCTGCGAAAGCAGGTCATAGCGTATAAATCCGCCTTCATCTGTCACCTGAAAAAAAGAACATGCCCCCTCCTCTCCATTCTGCGCGGTCTCACAGAATTTTTCCGCTGTATCTGCGTTGGTCATATTTATCCGGTTTTCACTGTCCACCGCACAGCACCCTTCCTCCCCCAGCGTTTCTATAATCTGACTTATGACCTCTTTCGTGTGCAGTGTATCATCCTTCTTAGCCTCTTCGTATATCTCCTTGTATCCTTCTGCCAGTTCCTCCGATTCAGCCAGATTTCCGCTTTCCGCACTTACTTTTTCCTGACTCTCTTTCCTGTCACCGCCATCTGCGCAGCCACCTGATATAAATAAACACATACCCAAAAGCATTGCCGTCTTCATGCAATTTCTTTTCATATCCGTCTGCCTCCTCGTGTATAATTTCCTTGACTCCTTTAAATCTTACATATGTAATCTTTTCTTGTCAAGTTTTTTGCAGCAAAGAAAATACCACTTGTTTCAATTCAGCCATACTGTGTACAAAGAGCAGAAAACCCGCTTGTTATTTTTCTTGTCTTATCTTAAAATAATAGCGTCAGTATGCTCCTTGTACACTGACGCTGTTCTCTCTGTACAAAAGCGCAATCGACCCATACTTGTATCATTTTTACTGTCATACAGTCCATGCGGCTTTTGTCAAATTTTCATTGTATGCTATGTATTTTTTGTCGAAATATGAGGTGATTTATCGAATATGAAAATCAGGAAATCTACTTTTAACGATTTAAATGCCATCCTGGAACTCTACCGGAAGGCAAGGGTCTTCATGTCAGAAAACGGCAACCCCTCCCAGTGGGGCAGCTCCTACCCTTCCACAGAACTGGTGGAACAGGATATCGCGGAAGGCAGCAGCTATGTCTGTGAATCAGACGGCAGGATTGCCGCAGTCTTCTATTACAAATTCGGAAAGGACGCCACATACCAGACAATCCGCAGCGGCAGCTGGCTCAATGACCTGCCCTACGGTGTGGTGCACCGCATCACTTCCGACGGTACCGTAAAAGGCGCTGCCACTTACTGTCTTAACTGGGCGTTTCAGCAGTGCCGCAACCTGAAGATTGACACACACAGAGAGAATCTCATTATGCAGCACTTGCTTAAGAAAAACGGTTTTTCACAGTGCGGAATCATTTATACCGATGACGGTACCGAGAGACTCGCCTATCAGAAGGAGTGAATGTTCTTTTTCATACCGCGGTATATTTTCTCCGCTGTAATAGGCAGTTCCCGTTCAATTACTCCCACCGCATTCTGGATGGCATTGGAGATTGCAGGGGATGGTGTATTGATGACAATCTCCCCGATGGACTTCGCCCCAAAAGGTCCGCTGGGTTCGTAACTGCTCTCAAATTCCACGCGGATGGTTCCCACATCCAGGCGGCTTGGAATTTTGTACTGCATGAAGGAATTACTGTAATTTTTCCCTTTGGCACTATAGACAACATCTTCATACAGCGCCATGCCGATACCCTGGGAAATCCCGCCCTCTACCTGCACCCGCGCCAGATTGGGATTCACGACGGTTCCGCAGTCCACCACAGCCACATAGTCGATGGGCTCCACCACTCCGGTCTCTGTGTCAATCTCCACCTCTGCCATGCCGACCATAAATGGCGGCGGAGAAATCGGAGAAGAAAAGGCTTCGCTGGCAGAGAGGGCTTTTCCATTATTACACATCACACGGTTTCCGATTTCCGCGCGGGTGATGGACTCTCCTGTTTTTAAGTTGATGACTTTTTCTCCGTCAAATTCTGTATCCTCCACGGCACAGTTCAGATACTCTGCGCCGCGCTCGCACAGCTTCTCACGCAGTGTCTCGCAGGTTTTCACTACCGCCATCCCGGTTACATAGGTGGTACTGGAGGCATAGGAACCGCAGTCATAGGGAGAGGAGTCTGTATCCACGCCGTGGACAACAATATCGTCCATCTCACATTCCAGGCATTCCGCCGCCATCTGTGCCAGAATGGTATCGCACCCGGTCCCCATATCCGTAGCGCCAATCAGCAGACTGTAAAAGCCGTCATCATTGACCTTGATTGCCGCCGACGCCGTATCTACCCCGGAAATACCGGAGCCCTGCATCGCCATGGCAACTCCCACGCCACGGATTTTGCCGTTTCCCATATCCCGGCAGGGATATTTTTCATCCCATCCAATCATCTCTTTGGCGCGCGCCATACATTTGTCGAGAGCGCAGCTGTTCGCCGTCTCCCCATAGTAGGCGGGCATGACCTGTCCTTCCCGCACCATATTCTTTTCCCTGAGCACGGTGGGGTCCATACCGAGTATTTCCGCCAGTTCATTGACCGCGGATTCCACCGCGAAGATTCCCTGGGTCGCGCCGTAGCCGCGGTAAGCCCCGGCAGACATAACGTTGGTGTACACCACATCATAGACAAAGCGGTATGCTTCCGCCTTCCCGTAGAGAGGGATGGATTTATGACCGGAAAGCCCCACCGTCGTGGGACCGTGCTCCCCGAACGCCCCTGTGTTGGAAAGGGTATACAGGTCGATTCCGCGAATCCTGCCGTCTTTGTCCGCTCCTAAGCGCACGTGCATCTCCATCTCGTGGCGCGGGGAAGATGCGGTCAGGGATTCTTCCCTTGTATAAATAATTTTTGCCGGTTTCCCGGTCTTCCATGTCACTAGCGCCGGGTACACTTCCGAGACAGAGGTCTGCTTCGCTCCAAATCCGCCGCCGATTCGCGGTTTTATCACCCGGACTTTATGCTTCGGGATATCCAGCGCATTTGCCAGAATCCGGCGGATATGGAAAGGCACCTGGGTGGAAGAGACAATATTCAGCCTCCCATAAGCATCCATGTATGTATAGGTGCGAAAGGTCTCCATCATCGCCTGCTGGTTTGCCTTGGTGTGATACACCCTGTCCACCACATAGTCACAGGATTTGAGCACTGCCTCGATATCTCCGTCCTCGCTCACCTCGTGGGCGCATAAGTTTCTCTTATTGTCCGCTCCCACCGGGCACAGGCTTTTCCAATTCTCCTCCGGATGCACAAGAATCGGATTATCCTTCGCTTTGCGAAAATCCAAAAGCGGCTCCAGAACCTTGTATCTCACTTTTATGAGTTTCATCGCCTTTTTAACAGACGCTTCGTCTCTCCCTGCCACGATTGCCACGGCATCTCCCACAAAACGGACACGCTCATCCAGAATCAGGCGGTCGTAGGGGCTGGGCTCCGGGTAAGTCTGCCCCGCCATGGTAAACCGTTTATCAGGACAGTCTTTGTATGTCAAAATACATTCGATTCCTGGGACTGCCAGGGCGCGCGTCAGATTGATGTCCTCAATCAGCGCATGAGCGTGAGGGCTTCGCAGCACTTTTACCGCCAGACAGTCCGCTGGCGCCAGGTCGTTGGTGTAGACTCCTTTGCCCGTTACCAATGCCTGTGCATCCACCTTCGGCACCGGCTGATTTACCATTTTCAGTTCTTTTATGCTTTCCATCCCTTCACCTCCATGTATTTCTGAATCGCCCGCAATTGTCCCATATAGCCGGTACATCTGCACAGATTTCCGGCAAGATATTCCTTGATTTCCTCCAGGGAAGGATTTTGAAGTTCCCGTTTCATGGCAAGCACGTTCATGATAAACCCGGGAGAACAAAATCCGCACTGCTCCGCCCCCTCATTGGCGAGAAAGGCGCCAAACTCCGCCGCCTCTTCCTCAACACCTTCCAGGGTGGTAATCTCGCTTCCTTCCACCGATGCCGCCAGCACCGAGCAGGAGAGACGGGATTTTCCGTCTATCCACACTGTACACAGTCCGCAGTTGGTCGTCTCACAGCCGCATTTCACACTGCGGCAGCCCAAATCTCTTAAAACGTTCAGGAGAATCGAATCCGCGTTGACCTCCGCCATTGTCTGTTTTCCATTCAATATAAACCGTACTTCCATCTTACGCTTCCTCCGCTAAAATCGACTGCATCGCCCGCCGGATGAGCACTTCTGCCAAATGCTTCCGGTACTGCGCGCTCCCCCGCATATTGCTGCCGTATTCAAATTCTGCCGCTGCCTGCGCCGCATATTCGGCGAGCAGCGTTTCGTTTGCATCCTTTGGCACTTCCCACAATTTTTCGATGAGCTTCGCCTTCATCGGTCTGGCTCCCACGGAAAAATACCAGGATTCCTTTCCATGCACCATACCTGTCACCACCGCACATGCCAGTACCGGGAAATCCGTCTTTGTCTGCCGCACAGAAGAGTAGTGGAACTTCCGCTCGCTTTTACGGATGATAACGGACAGCAGGATATCCTTGTCTTTTTTGCGGTTCACAAACTCCGACAGGCGGATGGTTCCGCCGTTGTACAGCTCCACAAAGGTATCCAGCGCAAGAAGGGCAGTCAGCACGTCGGAAAACCCGAACCTCCCGTAAATACTGCCTCCCACTGTCGCCTGGTTGCGAAACTGCACACCTACGATGTGGCGGATGGATTCGGCAATCCCATCGCCATACCACTCTTTTAATCCCTCACATTCTTCCAGCTGGCGCAATGTACACATGGCGCCAATCCGAAACACATGGTCCGTCTCCTCAATCTCGTTAAGCCCCAGCCCGGACAGGTCAATGAGAGTCTTCACTCTGGCGTTTCCCAGCCGCATCCACATCATGCCTCCCATCACCCTGCTGTTTCTCGCCTGGTTGAGCTCATACGCCTCCTCCAGCGTCTTCGGTTTCACATAATTATCAATCGCAATCAAAACGGTTCTCCTTTCTCACTGTGCTCTCCCGCGTAAAATTCCATGCCCCACATGATTCCAAAACTAAGCGAATCGTATCGTCCTGCTGACAGAACAAAGTGGGCAAGCCCACTTCAACTAAAATGAAAAAAGGTGCAAATGCATTGTCCGTCATTCGCACCTTGTAAGCGTAGCCATTCTATCACAGCTTGAAAAAAATGTCAAAACATTTTTCCGCTTTGTATTCAAAATTTGCTGAATTCTTCCACCTCTTCTTTGTAGGGAATGGAAGGCGCCGCGCCCTTTCTGGACACCGCGATTGCTGAGGCTTTAGCGCACCGAAGCAGTGTATCCGGGATGGGCTTTCCCTCCAAAAGTCCTGCCACAAAATATCCGGTAAAGGTATCCCCGGCAGCGGTGGTATCCACTGCCTTTACTTTTACGATTTCCTGGGAATAGCACTCCTCTTTGTACTGGTAGACGGAGCCGTCAGAGCCCAGTGTCAGGACAACCTGTGCCTCAGGATATTTTTCCTTCATGCAGGAAAGAATCTTTTCCGGTTCCTTTTCCCCGGTCATCTGCTCTCCCTCCACCTCATTCATGAGGAAGATAGAAATCTTAGTCATATCACAGGCGGACAGCGCCTCGTCAAAGGGCGAGGGATTTAAGATAATCGTCATTCCCTTCTCGTACGCCTTATCGATGATGACATCCAAAAGATTGACTTCGTTTTGCAGAAGAAGGATATCTCCCTTGCCAAAATCCGAAAGGACCGTGTCGATAAATTCTTCTGTTATCTCCCGGTTCGTCCCGCCGTAGAGGAGGATACAGTTCTGCGCCGTCTTATCTACCTGGATGATGGTATGTCCGCTCTTTCCCGGCAGTGTGCGGATATAGGAAGTATCCACATGATTCTCCCGGCACAGGTCAAGAAATGCCTCCCCGTCCTCGCCGACCTGTCCGGCGTGGTACACCGGCACCCCTGCCTTTGCCAGAGCGATGGACTGATTTAAGCCTTTCCCGCCAAAGAAACGCTCCATCCCCGCGGAGGCAAGCGTCTCCCCGGCGCGCACCATATGGTCTACCTGGTAAACATAGTCATAATTCAAGGAACCAAAATTCAATACTTTCACAGTCTACATTCCTTTCTTTCATCCTGCGCGGTCCATCCCCCAAAGGGCACACCGCAGTTTACTTTCCCGTTCAAGACTCGCCCGCGAGTCTTGGCGCGGGAGTCATCTCCCTCTGATATTATATCTCAAGCGCCACTTTTATCATATCATTAAAAGACGTCTGTCTCTCTTCTGTCGTACACTTTTCCCCGGTAATCAGATGGTCGCTGACTGTCAGCATGGTCAGCGCTTCTGTGTGATGCTTCGCCGCCAGTGTGTACAGCTCGCATGTCTCCATATCCACCGCCGCAATCCCGTAGGAAGCTAACAGACTGTTCTTCTGCTGCGCGTTGTCATCATAGAATTTGTCGCTGGTAAAAACATTGCTCACAATGGCAGACACCTTCTCCTCCATGGCAATCTCATACGCCCGCTTTAACAGGCTGAAGCTCGCCGTAGGAGCAAACGAAATACTGCCGAAGCGGTCTTTGTTCATATTGGAGTCCGTGGTGGAACCGATGGCAATGACGACATCCTTTAAATGCACATCTTCGCGCAGGCTTCCGCAGGTTCCCACGCGGATAAGTTTCTTCACCTTGTATACTTCCATCAGTTCATTTGCATAGATATGCATGGACGGCATTCCCATCCCGGTCCCCTGGACCGACACTCTCTCGCCCTTGTAAATCCCTGTGTATCCGTACATTCCCCGGACATCATTGTAGCATACCGCATTCTCCAGAAAATTCTCCGCGATGAATTTTGCGCGCAGCGGGTCGCCCGGAAGCAGTATTTTTTCTGCAATATCGCCGACCTCGGCGCGGTTATGTGGTGTTCCCATCTTCCTTCCTCCTTCTAAAAAGTCCTATTTCCCCTCTAAGTCTTTCGCCACCTGCTGTACGATTTTCTCAAACTCTCCCTCGAAAATCTTCATGGAACAGGAGAACATCAGGTTGCACGGATAATTAAAATTCTCTACGTTGCTTCCCGTCTGCTCCCTGAACTCTGCTTCTTCTCCTAAGTGAGGAATCCTCTCTACAAGCGGGGAGGTGTCCTTCATATATCCGTAGAGCTTCTTACCGAGCTGGAAGCCCATGCCGCACTCGAAGCCCACATCGTTGTTGACCTCATATCCCCGGTAGTCGTTCAAATCTGCGATGATGACATCGCAGTTGCGCACGTGCTGCTGATAATTATCGAAGACATTGGACGCCCAGGTATAGGGGTTGTCCGTCTCTACCTTCTTCACACCCGGCGCCTGGTCCATCGGTGTCACCGCGTTCAGACCGTATTTTCTGCAGATTTCCTTCATCTTCGCGAAGACTTCCTCCGCATCGTCGCGGTAGCGCCCCACGCCTGCCAGATAGACAAGGGGTGCATCTTCTTTCTTCACGGTGCGGGATTTAGAGTAATCTACATAGTAGCCTCTGTCCGCTTTGTGCTTGTACTCTTCCTCCACGTCACGCACCATCATTTTCAGACAGTCGTCAAAATCTCCCTCGATGATTTTCGTGGAGCCGATGATAGACGGCGCGAACGGAAGCGCAAGGTACATGCCCTTGTTTCCCAACTCGTCCTCCGGTTCTTTCCCATTCAGAAAGGCGTTGACATTTTTCGTGGCAAAGCTTCTCTTATCCCTGGTGTATCCGTAGCACTTCGCGCCCTTGGCGTACGCCATCCCAATCTCATAAATCGTGCCGCTGTCCGGCTCGGAACCTCTGTATGCCTCCAGGTCCGCGATGATTGCCGTGGTATCCAGCATCACCTTCTCAAGATTGGCGAAAATACTGTCCGCCCGTTTCTGAAGGTCCGGGTTTTCCATATCCAGCGGGTCGCTGTTCGGCAGCGTCACCTTGCAGCCGACTGCCTCCGCCCTAGCTTTCATCGCCCCCAGCGCATCATAGCCGTAAGTGTAAAAGCATTCCGGTCCGGCGATATAGATTGCTTCTTTCTCCATCATTTTATGCTGATATCTGTACATTGTCCACCCCTGTTTTTATCTTAATACCAAGTCAAGCAGCAATTTCAAGAATCTGCCGCAGTCTGCTTTCTTTCCTACATTTACAAGCGGGAGCTGTTCCCAAACAAAGTGATGTCTTCTGTCAATGACCGTCATGCCCAGTGTCAGACCGTCTTTTGTCTCCACACCCACATGCGCCTCAATGGTCTCCACAAGCGTGGGGTCGATGGCATAGGCAACCGCCATACAGTCGATAACGGTGCAGTATGCGCCGAATCCTCTTCCTCTTACGAAGTGGATGGCATTTGCCAGAAACGCCGCTTCTTTTTTGTCACTCTTTTCCAATTTACCAATCTCTTCCTCTGTGAAATCCACATCGAAATAGGTCGCCACATCCAGTCCGAGGGCTGTCAGCTTCACGCCGGATTCATAGACCACCTTGGCTGCCTCCGGGTCCACATACACATTCCACTCACTCTGCGGGGTGTCCCCGGTGGCATTCATGAACGCGTAGTCATTGAGCCCGAACATGCCGGAAATAGCGATAATTTCCGGTATCATCTCCTTGATTTCCGGGGCTTTGCGCATCGCCATGGCAATGTTGCTCATCGGTCCTGTAGCGATGAGGGTCACTTCCCCCGGATGTTCCTTTACCTGTTTGATGATAAAATCAACGGCATCCAACTCTGACAGCGCCATCTTCGGCTCCGGGAGATTTGCCTCCGCCTGTCCGTCTTCACCGTGGGTGAACGGGTCGCTGGGTGAATTGCGGATGATGGGATTCGCCATTCCCCTGGCAACCGGAATCTGGGTTTCCCCTAAAAGCTCCAGCACCTTTCTCGCGTTCTTCTCCGTCACATCCACCGGATAATTTCCGTTAACCGCTGTAATTCCGAGGACATCCAAATCCGGGGATTTCACCGCCATAACGATTGCCATGGAGTCATCCATTCCCGGGTCACAGTCCAGTATGATTTTCTTCATCTTCCTTTTCCTCCTTTAGTCGCTTACTACCTTCACATAAAATTCCCGTTTCCTTGGTCCGTCAAATTCCAGGAAGTAAATGTGCTGGGAACCGCCCAGTAACAGTTTTCCCTCTGTCACGATAAAGCTTAAGGACACGCCGAACATCGCGCACTTGATATGTCCCGCGGCATCCTGCGGGGTGTCATGCTGATGTTTGAAATCCAGACGGGTCGGCACCAGCCTGCGGATTTCATCGTCCAAATCCAGAAAGCCGTCCGGGTCCCACGGGGAAAATACCGTCAGACCTGCGGTAGAATGGGTATTGTACACGATGCAGGTTCCCTCCTTCACACCGCTCTCCTCCACAGTCTTAAGGACCTGCTCCGTGATGTCGTACACATCATTATACTTCGTCTCTATCTTAAAATTCTTCAGCATACTTCTACTCCTTTATTTACGTAATCCGCGATTCTCACGATTTTCTTCACAGTGATTTCTCTTGTATTCTCAATCCACGATAATCTCACTGTTGATAACTCCGGCGCCGCCCTGGGCGAAAGACCAGTCTCCCTCGCATCCTCTGCCGTATTTCTCCCCGATGAGTTCGGAAATATAAGCGGCAATGAGGCATACCGGCGCAAAATGTGTCAGCGGCATGAGAATCTGTGCCTCAGGTTTCGGCACTTTGATGTAGATGGCTTCCTCGCCGTTGAAATCGGAGGCATCCCCGTCAGTGATAACCACCAGCGGACGGTGCAGGACATTGGCGTATTTTACGAGCTCTTTCGAGCGGCTGTGCGCCGGATTTGTGGTGTTGGCGACCACAACAGTTCCCATATGCTTTGCGTCTCTTGCGAAGAAGTTTAAGTGGAACCACTCTTCGGTGTTGATATGCATGGCAAATTTCCCGGTCGCTTCCAGGATTTTCGCCTGTCCGAACCAGGCAGTGGCATAGTCGAAACCGCCGCCCACAAAATCATAGCAGGGGAAATCCTTCCAGGCTTCCGCCACCTTGAAGCACGCTTCGTCCATCTCAGGAAGCAGTTTTTTAAGTTCTTCTCCCTGGCGCTTCATCTCTTCTCTGTATGCCATGGCGGTATCCATGGTATAGTTCATCCGCACTTCCCCGAAGCGGATGGCAAGGAGCAGAAGCGACATCACGCTCACCATGTAGCTTCTCGTTCCAGGCGCCCCCTCGAAGGACGGGATATCCAGCTTCAGGATTTTGTCCGAGTTCTTTCCAAGAGGGGATTCTACATTCCCTGTCACGCCCAGGACAAAGCAGCCGTGCTTTCTGGCTCTCTTAACCGCCTCTGCCACTCTCGCCCCGGTCCCGGAATTGCTGACCGCGATGACAAGGGGATTTCTGCAGTCCACGCCCATGTGTTTTTTACAGTAATACCTGCCAAGCTCCAGCGCGGTCACGACCTCCGTAGGAATCCCGGTCAGCATCTCAAAGGCATGCTTGGTCGCCATCGCCGCGGCGTAGGAATCCCCGCATCCGACCAGGACAATTCTCTGAATATTAAAGATTTCCTGGAAAGAAAGGACGGTCCTTGTTTTTGGCTCCAAATCTTCATACTGTTTCTCTATCAGCTCCGGCAGGCTCATTACCTGTCTGCTCATCGGATTACCCTTTTTCTCCATACAATTACTCCTTTTCCATGCCGGGGTGCCAGTAGCGTTTCCCCGCATTCTTTTTTTGTTTATCCATTTCATTTAAAATCGCGCAGCCTTCTAAAGCGATATCAATGGCAGAGCCATGCCCGCTGCCCGCGTGGAATTTTTCTCCGGTACACAGGTTATCCGCCACAGAACAGATAGACCCTCCTCTTCTGCCAAAGAGGGCGGAGAGTGTCACAATCGCCGCGGACTCCCGGTCTCCGTTTAACACGCCCGCCCGGTTGTAGATTCCCGCGAAATCAATGTTCCATGGCTGCATGTAGCCGCCCACACCGGGACGCCCGCCGCCGATGAAATCGCTGTCCACTGACACTGTGGTTCCCACATGGTAGGAGGC
Organism: uncultured Ruminococcus sp.; assembly: GCA_900541505.1. Taxonomy (GTDB): domain Bacteria; phylum Bacillota; class Clostridia; order Lachnospirales; family Lachnospiraceae; genus Mediterraneibacter. Next base: position 83,848 of record UQKK01000005.1, on the reverse strand, counting down.
TTTTAATTGTTCCGCCGCCTGCACCATGGCGTTTACCACTTCATAGCTGCTCACCGCCGGGTATGCCGCCGGGACATAGGCTTTCGTCATGCCCTCCTCGCGCACCACACCGCTGGAGATGACAATGTCTCCCGGTTTCACTTCATCCCCGATTCCGCCGGAACCGCCGACCCGCAGGAAGGTGTGGGCATCCGTATACTCCATGTAATCATAGAGAAGGAGCTCCACCTCCGGAGAGCCGCTGCCACCGCTCACCACGCTGATTTTCGCGCCTTTGTAGGTTCCCGTGTAGCTTACAAACATCCCGGACTGCCCGATAAGCTCTGCATCTTCTAGCTTGTCGGCAATGACCCTCGCCGGGTCTTTGTCATAGGCACAAAGCGGGTCTCTCACGGTTATCAGTACAAAGTCTCCCACTTTTTCCGGGTCTATCTGTGTCATGGCGGGTTTGCCGTCAATCACCAGCCCCCGCTCCGGCACATTATGATAATATTCATACATTTCGTGCATTTTCTGGATAGATTTTTTTGCACGGATTTTATCGCTCAACATGTCTTACACCTCAATTCCAGCTTTTCTGCGCGCTTCTGTGCGCATTTCTTCCGTAATCTCCTGGGGCACCCCGTACTGGGAGATACACATTGCCGCGGAGATGCTTCCCATCTTCCCGCAGATTTCGGGGCTGTATCCGTTTACCAGACCGCACAGCACCCCGCCGGTGGAACTGTTGCCGCCGCCTGTGGGGTCCTCCACCTTCACATCCGGCACAGAGCCCACTTCCACGGTCTCGTCTTTGGAAATCATGACCGCTCCCTTAGCGCCCTGGCGCAGAAAAATCAGTTCCAATCCCCATTTTTTTAATTGTTCGATGATGTCCTCGCGGGAATCTGTCCCGAAGAGATGTCTCGCCTCCGTCATATTGATGGAAAAGGCATCCATCTGCCTGGCGATGTTCTCTACTGTTTCCAGATTTTCTTTAAACGCCGCGTCCGCCGCAATCTCCCACATCACCTTGCCGGTATAGCCCTGGCGGGCTTTTAAAGTCTCCGCCCAGAATGCCTCGTCGGTATTCTTGAAAATATAGATGCCATCGAACGTATCGAACAGGGGGCGCATCTCCTCCCCTGTAGTCTCCAGCTTCTGAAAATGAGCCAGCCCGTAGCGGGGCGTCTCCTCCCGCTCCCCATCGTCAAAATACTGAATCACGGTGTAGGGCGATTTTTCATCTTTTATTTTCAGACCATCCATGGAAATGTGGTTTTTCTCATACCATGCTCCGTGAAGGGCGCGGTAGTCCTCCCCCGCTCCGGTCACAACCTGCACGTCATCCTCCCAGAGCCGGATACCGCACATGGCATAAATACCCGCGCCTCCGGGAACAATCTTTTCTCTGCCGTCCGCAAAATGGATTTCATCCGTCACCACCGCGGACACAACTGCATACTTCATCATCATTCCTCCCCGCCTGTCACGATAAAGCTGTCGCAGGTCATGGTTCCACCAGAAATCACAAATCCCGCTCCGCCTTCTGTGTAAGTGTCATCTTTGACCTCCAGCAGGGTTTCCCCGTTCACATCCAGACGCAGGGTATCCTGCTGCGCCGAGAATTTCAGACGGTAGCCCTCATCCTCGACATAAGAATAATCTACTTCGCCCAGTACCTTCTTCTCCCTGTCTTTTACCAGCAGAATCTGTGCCTTCTTCCAGCCGCTCAATACTGCCGCGTAAAACCGCTTATGTCCCACGCTTCTTAAGACCATGCCGCCTTCTCTGTGGAGGCTGAAGTAGAGGGTGGACTCCACACTGTAATCCTTCCACTCTTTGCTTCCGATGGTGACAACACCGTCGTCCTCCACATTGGATACGCAGTAGGTTCTCTTAAAGTCCGCCGCGAACTGTACCGCGGAGCTGGCAAATCCCGCCAGCCACAACGGATTGGTATTCCAGATGGAGTTCATGAGCATCCCCCGCTGCGCGAAGTCCGCCGGAGCGCCGTTCCAGTCTATCTTATGCAGGATGACCGCGCCGTCAAACCGGGTGTCGCTTAAAATCTGGTACCCCAGCTTGAAGATGGACATGCCCTCTGTATCCGGCACCTGCCAGTCAAATACCTGTCTGTCCTTTCCTATCTGCCATTCTTCTCCATATTTTACCTGCACCGCATTGTCGATATCGTAGTACAGAATGTAGGGGCGCACACGGATATCCTCGCGGTCCCCGCTCTTTTCGTCCAGACTTACCTCCGTGCTTACCACCTGGGAAGAGTAGAGGGTGGGCGATGCGACCGTGGAGAAATTCTGCGCCAGCTTGGAGAAATCGATAAAGGTCTGGGTTGCCACATTGGCGCTCACTCCCTTTGCCACATGCGCACACTCGACGCGCAGCCCGTTTTCGCCTGACACTTCATTCTCATTCAATATCCGCACACCGGCCGCATCCAGCGTGTGATACTCGCACTTCAAAAATCCCTGGGTGCTTCCCGGATATTCAAAGGTATAACGCTCTTTGGAAGGGGTATAGTCCTCCCCCGCCATCTTCGCCGCTGTGAGGGCAATCTTCTTTGTCTCCAACACCGCGTCCGTCACAACGGAACCGCCGTCGGATGTCACCACATACATCAAATCAGAGACCGGACCTCTGAAGTCCGCGCCCGCATTGATTCCCTCTACTCCCAGACGGATACCGTTAAATGCTCCCACATTTCCGGCATTGCAGTCTGTATCCCACGCCGCTGAGGACGCGATGGTGATGGATTTCTGGAAATCATCTCCGCCCAGAATGATGGACGCGATGACCATCACATGGTTCGGCACCATGTGACAGCACCCCGGATACACCTCATATCCGTATTTCGGGTCCAGATAAGCGCGCACCTTTCTCCAGTCTTTCTCTTTCGAGCAGATGTCCCGCACGTCCGCGATGATTGCCTTTAATTCTTCATTTTTTATGTAAGCAGACGCCTTGTCAAGCAGGACGTCGATGTCCTTTTCTTCAAAAGCGAGAGCTTCCAGCGCCGCCAGATGGCACGCCGCATCCACCGCCAGACCGTCATGGCTGACACTTGCGGCAGCGCGCACCAATTTTACTGCCAGTTCCGGGTCATTGGGGCAAGCCATGGCGATGGCGTCAATAAAAATCTGGGCGCCAATCTGCTCTGCCAGGGTCTTTCCGTTGACCTCAATGGAACCGCTCATGGGAGCTTCGATGCCGTTTTTCAGATTCAGAAAAGCGGTGTGCTCTGTGGAGCGTCCCAGACCTCCCCACCAGAGGATGGTCTTATTCTCTATGATATAGTTGAGCCACGTTTTTCCAAATTCCTCCGCCGTGGTGTCTTTCTTAAATCCGTTGTCCGCAATGGCGCGGAAGAAGGCAAAAGTGCCGGAAATATCATCGTCTGCCACAATCAATGGCACGCCCACTTTGTCATGCACATAGTAGGAGACTTCCCCGAAAGTATCCTGTATCTTCTGGTAGCTCCAACCCTCCACAGGACGCCCCAGATAGACACCGAGGATTTTTCCCAGCACTCCCGCATAGATTTGATTTTCATACTGTTTGATACTCATGTTCCATCTCTCTCCTGTCAAATCTTTCTCATCCAAAAGTCCCTGTAACCGAAAACGGTTCTGTCAGGAATCTGTATAAACCTATATCCTTGTCACCAGGAATCCGTCGCCTAAGATTGCGCCGGAATCCACCACATATCCTGCCTGTCCGCTCTTATATGCACTGTCCTTTGCGCGCAGCACCGGCTTATCGTCCACATCAAGTTCCAGACTGTCTCCCTTGACTTTGAAGGTCAGCCTGTAGGTGTTATCTATCTTGTAGTCATAGGGCACCTCCGCCAGAGTTACCCTCTTCTCATCCTTCTGCCGGTAAATCCTTGCCACGCCCTCTGTGAAGACTGCCCCGTAATATTGACGGTGCCCCTTGGCTCTCGCCACCAGTCCCGCAAGATTCTGCTGGGAGAAGGTGATGACAGAGGATACCGCGTAGTCGTCCCAGTCGCTGGTTCCGGTCGCCACCACTCCGTTGTCATATTCGTGACAGATGGAGAAGGTCACTGTGTAATCCGGGTTAAAGTGGTCTGCCGAGGAGACAAAGGTCTTCAGCCATGCCGTGGTGGTCGTCCACGGGGTCAGTGTCGGCGTCATCTCCATGGAGCGCCCCATCTCGTAGCGAATCGGCGCGTTGCTAAAGTCCAGAGTCTTTAAGATAATGCTTCCATCCAGACGTTCCCCGCTTGTCAGGCAGATTCCCAGACGATAGATGGCATGTCCCTTTGTGTCCGGCACTTCCCATACAATCTCGTTCTCTCCCTTGACAAGCGCTGTCTTTTCGCCATAGCACATGTCCAGTTCATCGTTCTCGTCAAAATACTGAATAAAGAACTGAAAATCGGGATTCTTTTCTTCCGCAGCCCTGACAACTGCTTTGACTTCCTGCCCGCTGTAAAGAGTCGGGGAACAGAGTACGTCAAAGTAACTGGTGCCCTCCTTGCCCTTGGGCTTTAAGTCAATGAAAGTATCCACACAGCAGGAAGCGTGCACGCCTTTCCCCAGTCCTGTATAGGAAATCCGGCATCCATATTCCCCGGTTGTCTCATAGCTGTTCTCGATACCGGAAAGCACCTGCTCCTCCACATTGCCGTCAAAGGGGACAACTCCCTGCACACTGCCGGGATATTCAAAAGCGTATCTCTCTTTAGGAATGTCGATTTCTTCGCCCTCCAGCGCCGCGGCAGCGCGGACGATTTTTCTCGTCTCCAGAACCGCATCGGAAATGGTCTCTCCGCTGTCGCTGGTCACGACATACAATCTGTCTGCCACCGGTTTGCGGATATCCGCGCCTTTCGCAAATCCTTCAAGCCCCAGACGGATGCCGTTTAAGCAGCCCACATTTCCGGAGTTGCAGTCCGTATCCCATCCGGCGGAGCAGGCAATCATGCAGGATTTCGCGAAATCATCCCCGCCCATGATGAACGCCATAAGAAGGGTTAAATGGTTTGTCACCATGGGGCAGTTGCCGGGATATTTGTCATAACCGTGCTCTTTGGCAATCCACTCTCTCACCTCATACCAGTCTTTCGCCTCCCTGCACCTTCTGCGCAGTTCCGCCACCAAGTCTTTGAAAAACGGATTGTCTATGTAAGTAAGCCCCATATCCAGCAGACGGTCAATGTCTTTCTCCTCAAAGGCTAAAGACTCCATGACCGCCAGATAAACCGCCGCATCAATGGCAAGTCCATCGTGGCTGACACTGGCTGCCTTTCTCGCCATCTCCGCCGCTCTTCTGGGGTTGTTGGGATTCACGAGCGCCCATGTATCAATAAAGATTTCCGAGCCAATCTGCTCTGACATGCTCTTTCCATTTAATTTTTCGCTCCCGCTCTCCGGCGCTTTGATGCCGTTCTTTAAGCGGATGTACGCGGTGTGCTCTGTGCTCCTGCACAGACCGCCCCACCAGAGAATGGTCTCATTTTCCACAATATAGTTGAGCCAGGCGTTGCCAATCTCCTCTGCGGAGATATCCGGGTCATACCCTGTGTCCTCCAGAGCGCGGAAAAACGCGAAGGTACCGGAAATATCATCGTCCGGGACAATCAGAGGCGCCCCTGTCTTATGATTTTTGTAGTAGTAAATCTCACCGAAGGTATCCCGGATATTCTCAAATGTCCAGCCTTCCACCGGTCTCCCCAGATAAACGCCGATAATCTTTCCAAGGACTCCGGCATAAATGGTATTCTGATACTGTTTGATACTCATGTCATCCTCCTTATATTTTCAGTCTTATTCTGTACCGTGGTGTCAGCGTCCGCACAGTAAAGTGTTTCCTAGCCCTTTACTGCGCCGCTGACCATACCATCTACAAAGTATCTCTGCGTGCAGAGGAAAAATACGATAATCGGTCCAATCAAGGTAAACGCCGCCGCCATCATGATTCCCATGTCGGAGCCGTAGGAGCCGTTCATGGCAAGGAATCCCAATGTAGCGGTAAAGTTCTTCGCACCCTGCAGGAAAGTCGAGGAAATCAGGTATTCATTCCAGGACTGCAGCCCTACCAGGATTGCCACGGTAATGAGTCCGGGGGATACCACCGGGCGCATGATGTGCCAGATGACCTGTCTCGTCCCCGCCCCGTCGATGCGCGCGGACTCCTCCAATTCCCTCGGCACATTAAGGAAATACGTTCTCATGAGGAATACGGATAAAGGCATGTAGAGCGCCGCCAGAATCACGCTGATTGCCGGGATATTTCCAATCAGATTCAGGTTCGCGTACACATAGTACAAAGGGAACAAGAACAACTGAATGGGAACTGTCATCGCCATCATAAAATACATCAGGATTGCTCCGCTCCCCTTGATGCGTTTGCCGGAGAGCACATACCCCGCCAGACTTGCCGTGATAAGGATGATGATAACCGTACATCCGGTCAGTTTGATACTGTTGATAAATCCCACGGAGAAGTTGCCTGTCTCCCACGCCGAAATATAATTCTCCAGATGGAGCACTACCGGAATGGAGAGCGGATTTGCCACAATCTCCGCGTTTTCTTTGAAACTGTTGATAAATACCAGTGCAATCGGTGCCAGGCAGATTACCGCCAGAATCAGAAGGACGATATGGATGACCAGGTTTACACCGATTTTTTTCTTTTTTGAAGCCGCTGCCATAACTCTTCCCTCCTATCTTCTCTCTTCTCTTCTGCTTATCCGCGCGTAGATAAAGGACGCAATCAGTCCGAAGAAACTGATAAACAGTCCGCACGCCGCCGCTTTGCCGACCTTCATGGAGCTGAACGCGAAGGTATACGCGTAAGTTCCAAGTACTTCTGTGGCATGGGCGGGACCTCCTCCGGTCATCAGCTTGATGTAGTCAAATGCCAGGAAGGAACCGATGGTAATCATGACAAACATCAGGCTCACGGTGGACATGATATTCGGAAGATAAATGTAGCGGAACAGCTGCCAGCCGTTGCATCCTTCCACTCTCGCCGCCTCCACCTGGTCCGTGGGGGTCTGCCGCAGTGCCGCCAGATAGATGACCGTCAGATAACTCCAGTAATGCCAGATATCTACCGCCGCACATCCGTAAATGGCGGTCTTTACATTCGCCAGCGGGGAACCGATATCCCATCCCATGTTTCTAAGTACAGAGATGACACCGGATACCGGGCTGAAAATGACGTTCAGCCAGAGCATGGCGTTGACAGACGGAGCCAGCACATAGGGTATCAGAAATGCCACTTGGTACATACTCCTTGTCCTTCTTCTGGAGAGCAAAAGCATCGCCGCCAGCATACCGATACAGACGGGAATCGTTAAGAAAAGCACCGTCCAGATGATATTGTTGGTGATTGCCTTATAAAAAATCTTATCGTGGAACAGCTCAATAAAATTCCGAAATCCGATGAAATTGATTTCCGGGGACAGTCCATTCCAGTCCGTAAGCGAATATACAACCGTCATGATACCCGGTACTAAGATGATGCACACGCTGATAATGAGCGCCGGGGCTATCAGGACATAATTCCAATTAAATTTTCTCGTCTTCATTTCTTCTCCCATCTTTTCATGAGTCATACTCTGCACAAAATCGTACCGCCAGGGAATCTTCCTGTAATGTTTAGAGCAAAGCGGGCTTGCCCACTTCGACTTAAACAAAAAGGGCTGCCTTTGAGTTCCCTCTTCAGCAGCCCTTTATGTATCTAATTTAATTCATTGCAGGCTTTGGAATCGGCGGTACCAGACCTTTTTCAAACTCTACTTCAAACGCATCCTGCAGTGACTGTACATAATCGTCTACAGTCGTTGTATCAAACCATACCTCGTCGATGTTGACGATTCTGGTCTGTGTATCTGCCGGGAAGAATACATTGTCATAGTAACCGAAGTTGCCCTGGTTTACAGCGTCGGAAACGCTCTGAACAACGGATACAAACTGAGAGGACAGATATCCCATCTCGCTTGTGTCAACTGTGGAGAGGTCCTTGAGCGGTGTTCCCCAGTATCCCGGCCAAGCTGTGGTCATCTCCTGCATGAACTCTGCGTTCATCATCATGTCGATAATCTTAGCTGCCTCGTCTTTGTGGGACTGCTCTGCATTGGCATTGATAGACAGCGTACATGCTGCACCCAGTGTATAAGTAGTATCCGGTACCTGCTCTGTAGCCGGGAACGGAATGAATGCGATATTCTCTTCCTTGTCGCCTGTGAAGTAGGAAGCTGCCCACTGGAACGCGATGGATGGTCCAATGAAGAACGGGGCTTTCTCCTCAGACAGAAGCTGTAAGGACTCACTGAAGTTTAAGTTTACATAGTCATCGCCTGCGAGATATCCTTTATCCCACCAGTCTTTGGATTTCTGGATTGCCGCTTTTACATCGTCATTCACCCAGCTCTCCTCGCCTGTCAGCACTTTGTACATCGTCTCCGGTCCTGCGATATGTGTCAGGAACAGGGAGCCGTAGTTTTCATTAACCGGCTGCCAGCCTTTGTTTCCTGTTACGGAAGCGTACAGACCTTTTTCAAGCGCCTCATCCATGATGGCTTCCATCTCTTCAATCGTTGTCGGAACTGCCCAGCCGTTATCCTCCAATACTTTTGTATTGTAGAATACACCCATGGTGCTCACACCGTTTACCAAGCTGTACAGATTGCCGTTTACTGTTCCGGATTCATAGTATGGCTGCAGAATTTTGTCTTCCCATCCATACTGTTTGGAGTACTCGTCTAAGTTCTCCAGTTTGCCAGCTTCTACCAGAGGCATTACGAATGCCGGACCGGAACCATATACAATATCAGGTCCCTGATTTGCCGCAAGTGCGGTTGTCATATCAGAGTCTACTGACGGACGGAACTCTACAACGAGCTGGTACTCATCCTGAGAAGCATTGTACTTGTCCACCAGGATTTCTTTCATCGCTTCCTGAGCGTAAGGCTCTGCGCCCCAGAACCACATGGTGATTTCTTCTCTTCCTTCTAACTCCTCGTCTGTCAGGACTGTGATATCTTCCCCTGCAGCCTCTTCTGTGCTTTCCCCATCGCCTTCTTTAGATGTAGATACTTTACATCCTGCCAGCATAGTCACTGCCATAGAAGCAACGAGAAACATCGCAATCAGTTTCTTTTTCATAAATTTGATTCCCTCCTTTTTGGATTTTGATAAACTTTAGCATTTGTTTATCTTTTTCTTGTTTCTTAACCAAATTATAGTTTAAATTTTACCTTTTGTCAATTTTGTTTTTATTAGCATTTATTATAAACACATATAATTTTTCTATATTTTCGAGAAATTATTTACTATTTTCTTTCAATTTTGCTTTTCTAAATCATATAGTCTAAGTTGCGTATATGATAAAAGCAGGTAAACTTTATTTTCTATGCAAAATATACAAAAACAGCTCTTATTTTTCTACGATTTCACCGTAACAGAATCCCCTTCTATGAGGGAGGGTGTGAAGTAATTTGTTTTGACACCGTCGCCGTCCCCATTCTCTACTTTCCCAATGAGAACTTCGGCGGCTTTCCTTCCCATCTGCTCCCCGGGCTGGCAGATACAGGTGAGCCTCGGATTCAGTTTTTTCGCTTCCTCCTCATTGGCAAAGCCGACCAGCGAGATATCTCTGCCAATCTGCTTACCCTGTTGGCGGGCAAACGCATAGACTCCTGCCGCCAGCATCCTGCCGCATGCCACGATAGCAGACACGCCTTTCTCCGCCAGATACCGGGCGCCCTCCAGTCCGCCTTCCTCCGTATATTCACTGTAATAGACAAGAGAGTCATCAAAAGGCACACCCTTTAGCATCAAGCCTTCCCGGTAGCCTTCCACCCGTTTCCTTGTATTGTAGATTCCCTGTTTCCCGGCGAGAATACCGATTTTCTTATGCCCCATGGCAAACAGATGGTCCACCGCCATGGTGCCGCCCTGTTTATTGTCCGCTGTGACAAAATCGCAGAATACATTGTAGATTGCCTTATCCAGCAGCACAAAAGGAAGCCCTGCAGCTTTGAGACTCTCATCCAACAGGATATTATTCTCTCCGGTATTCATATCCAGCGGGGGTACGATAATCAGCCCTGCCGCGCCCAGTTCCGCGGCAATCCCTATCTGTTTGGCACACTTCTTTGAAAATCCCTGGCTGCACATGTGGAACGTATAATATCCATAGATAGAGGCATAATCTTCAATCCCCCGGATACATTCCTCTGTCAGCTCATTGTTTAGCGCAGAACAGATGACTCCCAGCACTTTGCCTCCTGCTGCCGTCTGTGTACTGTGTTTCTTTTTGCGCGTTTCATAGCCCATTTCCTTCGCCACATCGATTATCTTCTGCTTTGTCTCGCCGGAAATCCGGCACTCTCTATTGTTTAAGACCAATGAGACACTTGCCGCGGACACACCTGCCCGCTTTGCCACATCTCGTATCGTTACACCCATACTGTCACCTCTTTTCCAAAAACTCAAGCACTGCCCTGGCATTCTCCTCATGGGGCATATTCACCGTCAGAGCTGCCTGTGCACTTTCCAGCTCCACATCAGCCCCCAGACCCGGAATATTGCCATCCACAGCGCAAATTTCTCCCAGATAATCCGCCGCCTCGTAAAAGGCAATCTGGTCCGCTCTGCCAATCACAATGTCAATCGTCCCCGACCTCAGCCATGTGGTGACAATGGCCTCATTTGCCGCCACATCGAAGTCGATGGACTGAATATGGATTTCTTCTCTTTTTCCCACTTCCACTACCGCGGCAATCTCATGTTCCAAAGCCTCTGTATCCTCAACAGGTTTTAAGACAAGTACAGAGACTACGTCCTTCTTATTTTGGAAAAAGATGATATTCACAAAGTATCCGACAATTATCAGAACAATCAGAATACATGCGATTGCAGCGATATGGCGCTTGATAAACTTTATCACTTTCCAATCAGACATATCTCTCAAACACCTTTCCAAGCAAAAACGAATTCACATATGCGGTGAGGGCAAAACCGATGGTAAGATATGCCGGTACGCCGTACACCATGGGCATGCCGCCCGCGAACATCACAAAGACAAAAATCAGGTTCACCGCCGTCACCGGTACTGTGTAGAGGATTCTCGTCATGGAGATGATGAGGGCGTTTTTAAAGGTGTTGGACAGCGTATTCTCAAACTTTGCCATCAGCGGAAACACGTAGGACAATACCATCGCCACAAAGAGTGCTGCCGCCAGCACCGCTGTGGTGAGCGCAAATCCCAATTCGGAATCCATGCCCGCCGTGATGCTGAAATCCACATAAAACAGGATGAGCACCAGCGCGCAGATACCCCACGCCGCTGTCGCCTTTTTAAAATTTTCCTTAAAATACTGAATATAACTCCTCACAATGTAGGATTCTTCATTTCTGCACATTTTGAGCGTTACACTGTACAGCGCTGTTAAGGCTGCCCCGATGGTAAAAACCGGAATACAGCTCACACAGAATACAAGATTTAAAATTATCAAATCCACCGCCCTTGTGAGGACCCGGTAGACAAGCCCGTCTTGTCCCAGAATATTTTTCATGGTTTTTCGCTTCCCTCCTATACCTCCAGAAAGCGCATGGTGTTTACGTCAAACATCCCCGCCTCGGTCAGCCGTATCTCCGGGATGACCGTCAGTGCCATAAAGGACAGAGTCGTAAAGGGGTCCACGCCCTCACTGACACCCATAGCGCGCGCCTTTTCCACCATCTCGGAGGTCTTCTTCTGAACAGCCTCCACCGGTTCCACACTCATGAGTCCGCCCAGTGTCAGCGGCAGTTCATCTACAATCTTGCCGCCGGAGGCGATGACATATCCGCCCTGGATTTTTTGAAGTTCCCGTACCGCGCAGAGGATATCCTCGTCATTGTCCCCCGCCGCGATGATATTGTGGGAATCGTGAGACACCGTGGTCGCCACCGCGCCGTTTCGTATGCCATAACCTTTCATAGGGCAGACTCCCACTTTTCCGTTCTTTCCGTGGCGCTCCACCACTGCCAGCTTGCTGTACTCTCCGTTAGGCTGAAACACTCCGCCCTCGCCGGGGATTTCCTCCTGTAAACGGCGGGTCAGAAGCTGACGCGGCACCAGTTCCATGACATCATTTTTCTCTTTCTTTTCCAGATACAGGGAGGCAAGATTCAAATCCCCGATTTTTACGGTCTTTAACAGGGATTCATCCTTCAGCTCATAGGCAAAGGACGCAAGCCACTCCTCTGTGACGACCGTTCCGCCTTTCACCACAAGTTTAGGCTCCGCCTTCTCCAAATCCTCAAGCACTACCATATCCGCCGCATATCCGGCAGCCACCGCTCCTGTATCTTTCAATCCATAGGCATTCGCCGCGTACCAAGATGCCATCTTGTACGCCTGTATGACCGGGGTCCCCACTGCTATCGCCTTGCGGATGCAGGCATTGATATGTCCCTCTTTCTCAATATCTTCCAGATGCTTGTCGTCTGTACAGAACATGCAGTTTTCCAGAGATACTCCGGCTTCCACGAATCCTTTCATTAATGTCTCAACATTTCTGGCGCCGCTTCCTTCCCGTACCAGTATCTTCAGCCCTGCGCGCAGCTTTTCCAGTCCTTCTTCCGCGGTCGCGCACTCATGCTCGTCCATGACGCCGGAGGCACGGTACGCCTGCACTTCTTTCCCCCGGATGCCGGGCGCGTGACCGTCTATCGCCATGTCCTCAAAGGCTTCCAGCTTTTCGAGCGTCTCATCGTGCCCGTTTAACACGTCTACAAAGCGCATCATCTCGCCCAGACCCAGGATTCTCGGATGCTTTTTATAAGGAAGCATATCCTTTGCCAGGATTTTCCCCGCGCCGTTGGTATCCACATCCGTTGCCGGAACAGAAGAAGGAATCATGACATAAGTATCCACCGGGGAATCTTCGGAGGACTCCAGAATATAGTCCAGACCGCGGTTTCCGCACACATTGACAATCTCGTGGGGGTCCGCCACGATGGAAGTTGTCCCCTTACGCACGATAAACCGGGCAAACTCCAACGGCGTTACCATGGAAGATTCAATATGGACATGGGCATCAATAAATCCCGGCACGATGTATTTTCCGGTGCAGTCTATCTCCCTGCTGCCCTCATAGCTTCCCACTCCGGCTATGACACCGTCCGCGACAGCTACATCCCCATCGATAAATTCCTCCGTAAATACATTTAGCACTTTCGCGTTTTTCAGCACCAAATCCGCGGGAATCTCCCCTTTTGCGACCTGTATCCTTCTCTTTATCATCACATACCCTCCATTCTTTTACCATTTATTTACTAAACTTTTTATTATTTTATCATAAGTTTACCACATTCATCCCGTTCTGTAAAGCATTTTGCGCCCCGCCCGGAGGGCTTTTTATTTTATAGGGAACGAAGTTTCCTATTAAATAAAAACAACAGCAGGAAAACTCTTCCTGCTGCCGCATACTATCCTATCTTTTATTTTCTGCTTTTTTCGCGCCCGCGCAGCTCACATCTTCCGCCGCGATGCGCGCCGCAATCTACGCCTATCATTCTTTATATTTCATATGACGGTAAATCACCATCGCCAGTTTGAAAATGATTGCCTGGTCAAAGACCCGCACATCCAATCCAGTCAGCTTTTTTACTTTCTCCAGACGGTACATCAGCGTATTTCTGTGAATAAACAATTGGCGCGCTGTCTCCGATACATTCAAATCATTGGAGAAAAAGCACTTCACCGTCTCCAGAGTCTCCTCCTCAAAGGACTCAAAGCTTCCTTTTATAAATACTTCATTCAAATACCGCTCGCATAAAGGCAGGGGGAGCTGGTAAATCAGACGGTTGATACCCAGGTGGTTATAGCAGATGACCGTTTTCCCCTCATCGAACAGATACAGAAGCGCCAGCACGTAGAGAGATTCTTTATAGGACTCCTTGAGCTGGCGGATATCCGTCACAATGCTGCCGATTCCCACCGCCGGCAGTGAGCCGAATATCTCCTCCGCCTTTTTCTGGAAATGTTCGCCCATGGCTTCCAAATCCCCGCGGGAAGTATTGGACCTCACCTCCGCAATGACAATGGCATCCGTCTCCGTCATGGGGAATATCTCATATTTCCCCGGATTTTCCATGGACTGCAGAAGCCCCGCCAATTCCCACTGGGCGCCAATCTGAGGGAACCTGAGAAGGAAGACCGCCCTCGGCTTAACCAGGGATATCTTCAGCATATTTGCCCGGACATTGACGTCCTCGGAAATGATGTTCTCCAGGAAAAGATTTTTATAGAAAAGATGTCTGTTGTATTTCTCTTCAAAATACGCCTTCATCCCCGTGAAACAGACAGACAGGATGGTCGCGTAATCCTTCGCCTCCTTATCCGCCCCTTCCACAAAGACCGCGAATTTTACCAGACTGTTCTCATAGAACGTCCGGTATGTATTCTTCCCCACAGTGAAGCACTCCTGCTCCTCCTTCGCCCGCGACATCAGGTTGAATGTATTGCGCTGCCCTATCAACTCCTGGTTGCTGCATGAAATTATCTCTTTGCTGTCAATTACCCCAAACGTTCTCGGAATACTGTTCTGTAGCTGATAAACGTACCCCTGAAAGAATCTGTCCGCCAAGATTCACACCACCTTTAACCTGTCCTTCGCCCCAGCGCCCGTTCTAAAGTGCGCTGACGCTTATTATAACATTTCCTCTGTCCAAAGCCAATACCTAAAAAGGAAGCAGAAGGCGCCCCGCGCCTTCTGCCTGACTTTGCTGTTACTCAATATATCCTCTCTCTAAGAGATACTCTTCGCTTGCGCCTGCCGCAATCCACCATTTCTTCTTATTCTTTCTGAAGGAAAGATAAATAAGAAGCCATACAGCGATTACTACAACGATACCGATGATACGCACGATTCCCTCTGAGGAGAATGCTTTGTATACAAGATACAGTACCGGGTTGGTACCAACTGTCCAGGAAGCGATTCCCAGACCCTGTGCAAATGCGTTGGCAACAGATTCCATCTGGGAAGATACGCCCGCAGACTCCGCCGCCTTTGTAAACGCCGCACATACATCGGAGTTCAAGATATTCGCGATGTTGAACCAGATTGTACCTGATATGATAGTCAACAGAATGTCGCCTCTGAAGACACAAATCAGTCCTGCGGTCATAAACGCCATCGCCGGAATATCCGCCAGCATGAGGATTTCATTTCCCGGGATGATAAGGGATGTAAAGAACACAATCGGTATCAAAATCAACGCTGCCGCCATGTTGTCTCCGTTTCCGAAGAAAACTGCCGGGTCCATGGCAACGTGGAAGAATTTCCGGTTGGACTTACCTGACTGCGCCCGTGCCTGCATGGACTGGCTGAGCGGAATCAGACCTTTCACGAACAGACCGGATACGGACGGATAAATAACCATAACACCCGCGATGGTGATAGCGGTTGTGAGGATTCCCGCCCAGGCAGACGCCTCACCTAAGTTTGTCGTAGAACCTAAGATTGTGATAAGGATACCTACAATCAGACCGATGATAAGCGGCTCGCCCCAGAAACCGAAGCGGTTCTGCAGTGTCTCCGCACTGACGGGTTTTGTCTTGATTTTCAATTTTACAATAATCCATCTGACAATCATGGCAAACGGTGCTCCGCCGGAGGGAACACTGGTCAGTGTCAGGTTGTCATATCCGTTAAATTCCTGCAGAGACGGCGCGATGATGTCCGCAATCAGCAGTACAACCAGGTTGCACATTACCGCTGCCGCAACGCCCAGCGCGAAGCTGCCTGTTGTAAACTGCACGATAACTGCCCAGAATACGAACTGATAATAGTTCCAGATATCAGTCGGCTGGAAGGTATCCACCAGTTTCAGACCGAACAGGAGCAGGTTTAAGCCAAGTCCCAATACCAGGTAAATGTATCCCAGTGTATTAGAATAAACGACTACAGATGCTCCCTGCCATCCGATATCGATGTATGGCAGTGAAATACCTACATTATCCGCCATTGCAGTTACATACGGTGTGATTGCTGTCATCAGGACTCCTAAGACAGCGTTGAAGAGTGTCAGTCCGACCGCCATGTAGATAGCGCCCTGGAAGGACTTCTTCACTCCGACTCTCATACACATACTGATGATAAAAATGACAATCGGCACAATGATGGTACTGCCGAAAATACCCATCACGTTATTGACCGCATTACCTATGTCTATTAATATTTGCATATGATAGTTACCTCCTTTATCTCATCTCTCTTCCTGTTTTGTACCTATTCCGCCATGATGCGTTTTACTTCCGCCAGCAGCTCTTCTGTAAATTTGTCTGCTCCTACGCCTGTGAACAGCGGCAGTCCCAGCATAACCGGAGCGCCTGCTTTGTTCTGCGCGTTGGTCTTACCGGTTACAACAATCAAATCATACCCTTCCAGATTCGGAACTTCTGTAATCTTGTGAGGGTCAATATTAAATGGGATTTTTTCTTTTTTCAGTATTTCTTTGATTTTGTCTGTTACTACTGTTGTTGTGAAAATACCTCCGCCGCATGCTACAGCCATATTGATTTTTGCTTTCATAATTGCAAATCCTCCTAGATTCTATGATTTTATTCTTTTGTATTAATCTGTCACAAGATACTCATCCAGCAAATCCTTCATCTTGTTCATCAGTTCTTCCGGTTCTTCGGAAGCTGTCAAATCCTTTAACGTGTCCTCATCCTGGAAGAGGGTACTGAACTTTTTGAGTACTGCTGTCTGATAGCTGGGGTCCGTGATTCCGAATAAAAATACCAGCGGAGCCTCCACCGTCTCGTCCGGGTCCCCCATACACTGGAAGGAAACCGGCTCTTTTAAGACTGCCATGGAGAAAAAGGAGCGAAGGCATCCGTCATGGATATGCGGAATCGCAATCGGCACCGCTGTGGGAAGCCCTGTGGGATACTCTTTCTCTCTCGCCAAAACTGCTGTGATAAATTCTTCGTTGATACAGCCGTTGTCCATGGCTTTTCCGGCAAGCAGGCGGATAACTTCTTCCGCGTCTTTCGCCTCGGCACCTGTCAGTATCATTGTCTGATTTGTATATAAACCTATCGCTTCCATGTGCCCCTCCTTTTACTCTTCGCCGAATTTTGTCTTGATGAGGGCAACCAGGTCTTCCACTGCCTGCTCTTCATCATCACCCTCCGCGCTGATTTCCACGGTGGTGCCTTTGCACAGCCCCTGGGCAATCAGCATAACGATGGATTTGGCGTTCGCCTTGCTGCTGTCCTCCTCATCCATATTCTGGATGAAAATCTTACTGTTATAGTTCTTTGCTAAATTTACAAAATCGGAAGCCGGGCGGGCATGCAGCCCGGTCTCGTTCTCTATCATTACTTGTTTTGCGTACATGGCTCATTCTCTCCTTTTTTACATTACTGCGGAAGCTCGCTGTTTAAATAGTTTTCCACCTGCACTGCTGTGGACAATTCCAGAACCGTTCTGGACATCCTCTGCGCCTTACAGATATTGAGCTGGGAAATCATTTTTTTCACTGCCGCCACAGAAGAGGCGTTCATGCTGAATTTACGGATTCCCAGTCCGGCAAGGAGCGCCACAGCCTGTGGATTTCCACCCATCTCACCGCACACGCTGACCGGTTTGCCTTGTTTTGTAAATTCCTCCACAATCTGGCGTATCAGCCTGAACATTGCCGGATGGAAGCTCTGGTAGTATTTCGCAACGCTGGGATTTAAGCGGTCTACCGCCATCAGGTACTGGCAGAGGTCGTTGGTGCCGATGCTCGCGAAGTCCACTTCGGAAGCCGCGATATCCGCCATCAGCGCGATGGACGGAATCTCCACCATGATTCCCACTTTCACGTCTTTCCCGTAGGGAATGCCGTCCGCTTCCAGTTCTTCTTTCACCTCGCTCACAATCTGTTTGGCAAAACGGATATCTCCGATGCTTCCCACCATGGGGAACATAATCCAGATATTCCCGTAGCATCCTGCCCTTAAGATGGCTCTAAGCTGGGTCTTGAAGATGGGCTTCATCTCAAAACAGAGCCTTAACGCGCGAAGTCCCAAAAACGGGTTATCCTCCTGCGGCAGTTCGAGATAATCCAGTTTTTTATCCCCGCCGATATCCAGCGTACGGATGACAACCGGTCTCTCCCCGTATACTTCCGCTATCTTTTTGTATACCTGGAACTGCTCTTCCTCTGTGGGGAGCTTCTGCTTGCTCATATAGAGAAATTCCGTGCGGAACAGCCCCACTCCGTCTGTGTACTGCTCCAGTTCCAGTTCATTTTTATCGGCAGAGCCGATATTTAAGCAGACATCAATTTTCGTGCCGTCCAGAGTCACAGGCTCTACTGCCAGATACTGCTTCATATCGCTTATCTTCTTCAGATACTCGTCGCGCATCACCTGGTACTGCTTCTCCTGGTCCTTTGTCAGGTTCGTAATGACCTTGCCCGCATGGGCATCCACGGCTATCTGCTGTCCGTTTTCTGTATTTACAAGAATATCCGGCACTCCCAAAACTGCCGGTATCCCATAATTCCTCGCAAGAATCGCCATATGCGATGTATAGCTCCCAATCTCTGTTACGATTGCGAGCACGTGTTCCTTTTTCATCGCCGCTGTATCGGACGGGAGCAAATCATGCGCCACGACAATGACATCGCTTGTCAGGGATGCCAGGGAATTTTCTTCTACCCCGAACCACAGCCGGATAATTCGTAAGCATACATCCTTTAAATCCGCGGCGCGTTCCCGTATCAGCGCATCCTTCGCCTTGGAGATAATCTCGATGTAGCGGTCATAGACTGTCTGCACCGCACATTCCGGTGAGAGCAGATTGTCCCGGATTTCATCTTCTATCTCCTGGCTCATCTCCTCATCCTGTACGATATCGATATGTGCCTGGAAGATTTTCTTCTGCTCCTCCTCCAAATCCATATCTTCTATCAGGGAAGTAAGTTCTGCCTCCGCTTTTTTTACCACTTCCTGATAAGCGAGGATATTTTCTTCAATTTTCTCCGCTTCGATAAGCTTCTCTGTCACTTCCAGCGTACTTGGACTGTACTGGAAAACACTGCCTATCGCAGCACCTTCGGAAACTGGTGTTCCCTCGTAAATCATTTCACCACCTCCTGCTTTTAAGCTCTGTCTCTTTTGGACAGATTCTGTGCTTCTACATCCATGTCCGGATTGCATATGCCACTCCGCTCTCGTTGTTGGAGCGTGTCACTTTGTCCGCACAGTTTTTTACATTTTCCATGGCGCTTCCCATGGCAACTCCGAGTCCGGCAAATTTCAGCATGTTCTTGTCATTTTCCCCGTCGCCGACCGCCATGATTTCCTCCGGTCGAATTCCATAATGTCCGGCTATCCACTCAAGTGCTCTTCCCTTGTCGCTGCCCCCGATTTCCAAAGAAAAATCGTATGCCAGTTCCGCGCTGACCCGGTTTTGAAAAGTCCTCTCCATCCATTCTTTGATGGCGCTTATCCGCTCCGGCTCATCCAGCACCAGAATCTTTCCCAGGGGGATGTCCCGGTAACACGCCTCAATGTCGTCCGTGTAGATGACCTTCTGTTTCATGCATGTCTCGAATATCTCCAGGTACTTGCTCTGAAGTTTTGAATACACTTCGTTGTCCTGGTAAATGAGCGGGTGGTATCCGTTCTCCCCGCAGTAGCTTAAAATCCTGCGGCAGTCCGGCACGGAAATCATCTCCTCGTGAAGACGCCTGCTGCCCGTACAGTCCAAAATCAAACTCCCGTTTTCCGTCGCCACAGCGTCCTTTAATTCCAGCCGCTCTATTATCCCGGCAAGCGCCGGATACCCTCTCCCGGAGAAAAGGATGACTTTCACGCCGTTTTCTTTCGCCTCGCGGATTGCCAGCTCGTTCTCTTTTGACAGACGGTGTTCATCGTCCAAAAGTGTGCCGTCCACATCCACTGCCAGTAATCTGTATCTCACGGCTCCTCCTGTTCTTTCCCGCCAGCAGCCGGTCTCACCGGCTCTCTTTGTTCTCCTTCGCCATCTGCTTAAGCGTCTCAAACATCGCCCTGTCCGCTTTCTTTATCATCCCCATCAGGTGTCCCGGTTTCTTCTTTTCATCGTGGTAGTCGCTGCCCGCCGTCTCAAAGAGGCGGTATGTGACTGCCAGCTGATGGAAATATCTTTCTTTTTCTTCTGTGTGATAGGGTGTGTATACTTCAATCCCCTGTAAACCGTTCTCCATCATACGCGGTATCTTCGGCTCATCATCGGCTGTGAACCACTCCCCCGGATGGGCGAGTACCGGAACACCGCCTGCCTCCCTTATGGCGCGAATCCCCGTATAGATGTCCACAATAAATTCGGGAACGTAGCATTTACACCCTGCCACCAGATAATCTTTGATAAAACGGATATAAGGTCTGTCTGATTTGCTCCCTCCGGGTCTGTATACAGACAGCTTCGGATTGTCCGCATTGCGGGAATCCTTTAAAATCGCGTTGGCAAAATTGGTAATGACCGGCGGATGGGGGTATGCCAGCTTCTCCACTTCCTCCATATCCACGAAGAACCCTTCTTCTTCCAGATTCTTCTTTATCTGAGGAAGGATATCGATACGGGATTTCTGAATCTTCTCTGTCAGTTCAGACAGGGCATTTTTTTCGTCCGTATCCATCCCATATCCCAAAATGTGTACCATGCGGCTCTCGTCGATGCAGGAGAGCTCCAGCGCCGGGATTGTCAAAATCCCGGTGCGCTTCGCCTCCGCCTTTGCTTCTTTCACGCCCTCATAAGTGTCATGGTCCGCAATCACGATGACTTCCATGTGGTTTTCCTTCGCCTGCTCAAAGAGCTCATGCACGGAAAATGTCCCATCGCTGGAATGTCCGCTGTGCATATGTAAATCCACCGTTCTTCTTTCCATAGCTTTTGCTTCACTTCTCACTTTATTTCAACACTTTTTCCAAACTTCCTGTGCTTCGCCCTTTTCTGTATTATTTCTTCAGGTCAAAGAGGTCCTGATGAACGCCGATTCCCCACAGGTCCAGTGCAACTTTCAGAGATTCGCAGTCTTTTGCAGCTTCCTCAAGCGGAATACCCTCTGCTGTAGCGTCTGCCGCTTTGATAAGGCTCTCTACACCTGCAGCCGCTCCCATTGGATGTGCGTGCATAGCAGCACCTGCGGAAATGGAGAAGTCCATTCCAAGGTCCTCTGCCACATTCGGAATCAATCCCTGATATACGCCCGCTGCCGGTCCCGGGAAGGTACGCTTCATGCCGCGGAAGTCTGTGAGCAGAGACTGTGCGATACGGATGTAACGCTCTCTCTGGATGCTGACTTTTCCGTATGCGCATGGGTAGATGACGATATCCGCGCCGCTCATACGCATGAATTTTCCGAGTACCATGTGGCTGGAGATTCCTGAATAGTGGGACTCGTACATTGCTCCCGCAAATGCCGGATGTGCCAGGATTGGCAGTGCCACTTCGTCGTTCTCTGCAACCATCTGCATTGCCGGCCAGCCGACTGTCAGTGTGTTAATCATCAATGCCGGGATTCCCAGCTCTTTACACATTTTCGCTTTGTCAAGCATCCTGTCCGGTCTGTCTGTGATGTTCGGGGAGTAGAGTACACGTTTTCCGGTCTTCTCGTAAACATCTTTTAAGATTTCCGCCGCAATCTTTGCTCTTGCCTTTACGGTACAGTAATCGGTATCGCTGAACAGCTCATCGTCTTTAATCCAGTCGATTCCTGCCATAGCCAGCTCACGAATCAGTTTTCCCGCGTTCTCCGGTGTCGCGCCTGTACATGGTTTAATCATGCTGACAATGAACGGTCTCTTCGGAACGCCTGTAATTTCTCTCAAGCCTTCTACACCGAATCTCGGTCCCTTGAATCCGTCTGTGAATACCTTCGGGAAGTCGATGTCGATGAGTTTTAATTTTCCTGACATGGAGATATTTCCGATAACAGATGTCAGTACCTGGGGAAGGTTTGCTCCCATGTTCTCGAACGGGAACGCAATCTGGAATACTGCCATACGCTCCTGTCCTGCCGCCTCAGGCATAGCAAATTCGTAGCACGGAATCTCGTGTACTGCGATAACTTTTCCGCCGTGACGTCTTCTGACTTCCGGTGTCTCCAATGGAACAGGCGCCCAGGTTCCTGTGGTCTGCTCGATTGCCATAGAACCTACCAGATTTAATAAATCAGATGTATATCCCTGGCAGAAGTATGTACAGATGATATACTTCTCTTTGTCGATTGACTCCGGTAATTTAAAAATGTTCTCATCATATTTCATTGTGGTTTCCTCCTTATATTTTTAAATTGTTCTTAGTATCACGCCGTCTATTTGCAAATGTAATCTAACAGTGTCATAACCTTCTCTTTTTCGGAGCAGTTCAGTCCCACTGCCTCGCACGCACACGGTGTCACGATGACATCGTGCTCTGCCTCAGTTAAATCTTCCATCCTGCGCGCGGAGATTGCCATCAAATTCTCCGGCTCTGCAAGTCCCAATCCTCCCGCCAGTCCGGAATCTGTCACATCATATCCGCTGCGCTTCGGCAGGATAACGTCCGCCTCAGGAAGAATTGCCTGATAGTCCGCCTTTCTCGCGGGATAGAGTCTCTCGATAACACCGCTCTCGTGCAGAACCACTTTGTCTTTTCCTGCCGCCTTGATGCCATTATCTGCCAGGAATGCGTCGATGAACTGAATCTTATCCGCACATTCCGGGAACTGAATGAGCAGGGTATCTAATACATAGCTGTCATCTGTTATAACACTATCATATTTAGCAAGTCCCTCTTTTATGCCGTCCGCATATGTATTTGCCGCATCGGTCTGTCCAAGCTGGAGCAGAAGGTAGCCGCCGTCTTTGTATTTGTTCGTGCAGTAAGCTTTCTTTCCCGCTTTCTCACAAACAGAAGCGAAATTCGCCGCTGTCTTCTCAGGGTCCGTCTCTGCCGGGCTGATGAGGAAAATCACATCCGCGTTTTCCTCTCCCGCGCTGTACTCTTTGTACTGCGCGTATACGCTCTCGTTTTTCAGGACGCTGTCCACAAACGCCTGATATCTTTCGGGAACTTTGTCTCCCTTGATAATCTCGCTGCGGACATAGCGCATCACTTCCGCTACCGGAGTGTCATCGATGCTGCGTGTATCGGACTCGTAGCTGTCCGTTGCCATAAATGCTTCTTTTGCCACATACTGCATATCAAAACGGGTACCCATGGCTGTGAAGACTGCTCCCATGCCTGTGGAAGTGTCCACTCCCATCACACGGCTGACCGGAGCGAAATCCGCAATGATATCACTTGTCAGACAGTTGGATGTCCTGTAATATAACTTTGAAAATTCTTGTGTTGCCATTGCCTTTCCCCCATTTCCTATATTTTTGCTGCAGCATTTTTACCGGCAAGGTAAGCGGATGCCGCGGCGATTCCCGCTCCGCTCCTCTCGCTTGCGAAATTGTGTCCTGCCAGGACATCTCCGCATGCAAAAACGCGCCCGTTGTATTTTGTATCTGCTACCGACATATCGTCATTTACTTCCACACCCATTCTCATGAAGTCCTGACCTGCAGGGTTCACAGCGTCACGGTCTAACTGGTCTGTGGTCACTTTTCCAAGGTGCTGGTCAAGAAGCTCAATCCATACATCTGTGTGGCGTGCCTTGATACCGCCGCCTACGAATCCGCCTGTCGCCAGAACGACTGCCGGAACCTCGAACACTTCTTCCTGTCCCGGATGATACTGGTCGAGAAGTCCCAATCTTGCCTCTACCTTGACGCCGCCGTCCGCTGCTTCCAGCTTCTTGGCAGTCGCGCCTCTAAGTATCGTTGCGCCTTTCTTCTCCAGTCCTCTGTAGATGGCCCGTGTGAAACGGTATCCCACTACAGAGTTTCCGAGAGCAGCCACCTCAGCTATCTTGCATCCGCAAGCCTCTTTTAACTCTGCCACAATCTCGTTGTAATTTAAGTATCCCAGTACCGGTGGGAAGAGAATCTTATCAAACGCGTAGCGGTTGTTCATGCAGAAGGTTTTGATGATGGATACCAGTTCCTCTTTTCCTGCCTTTGTGTCCAGGTAATCTGCCAGCTCTCCGTCACTTATCTTTCTTCTGTCTCCCCAGCCCTTTATCTGAATCTCTGTGGAGAAGTAGTCTGCCTTTCCGCCCAGTTTCTTCTGGTACTGCTGGTAAGACATAGCAGAAGCCTTCGCGTTGAAGTTGACATTTCCTTTGACGCCGACTACGAGAACTCTCTCCTTTGCTCCCGGTACGACCGCGCCCTCATACATCGTAGAAGGTACATATGCGTTTACCGCGAATGTTCCCAGCATGTTGGGAACCCACGCGTTTTTCCCGTCAAAGCCTTTTAATATGTATCCGCCTGCCTCTGCCAGGGAAAGAAGCGCGTCCACACCTGCTTTTAACTCCCCTTTGCATTTGGAATAAACATGGTTCGGAAAAGCCTGTATGAGCTTTTCCACACCCTCTGTATAGTCTTCGCACAGAACCGGATTCTCTCCCGGAATCACGCCCATGATATCCACTGTACCGGAAGAAACCTCACTGCTTCCGCCATTTGGGAAAACCATTGTCACACTTTTTCCGGCTTCCAGGACTGCATCTGCCGCAACGCAGGCAGCGGTCCCACCGCCTATCACAAGCACATCATTTTTCTTTGCATCCATGATTTGCCCTCCTTATTCTAAACTTAATACGTCATAGCTGCCCATGCCGACATACATTTCCTGCATAAGCTCTGACAGCGGAAGCTGGTCGCCGTACTGTGCCGCGAAATAGATACCTTTCCAGCGTTCCTGTACATAGCCGAGTACGCACTCTTCTGCTTCTGCCGGAGTCATATTCAATGCCTCCTGTGCGATTCCGCCGGCTTTATAGATAGAGAAGGTTCCCTGATCCTGTCCCATACCGATTCTGGTACGGCGGCGCAGATCCTTGAAGTTTACCACATCTTCTTCTACGAAGGAATAGCATACCTCGGAGCCAATCATCTGTACTGCATCGTCAATGACATATGCCTGTTCCGGATATTTCTCCAGGATAGTTTTTGCAAATTCTCCGTAGCGGGCTGTGAATTTGTGTGCCGCATAGCGGGAGATATGATATTTCTCGTGAATCTCCTGCGCCTCTTTTTCCGCCTCTTCCTTCGTTGTCGCTCCGTAGATGAACTCTTTGTCAGATGTACACGGCAGTACTTTTCCGACCAGTTTCTCACAAGCCATATCTACGGATACTTCTGCCATCAGACGAGCTGTCGCGTATTTTCCGCCTGTGATGGTAATCATACCGGAGATGCCTTCCATCTCCTCGTGGTCTAAGAGGAACATACCGCGGCTGATATTACGTCCTGTCTCTTCGCCTGTAGTGTAAAGAGGACGAACACCTGTACAGAAGCGGAGCATCCTTGCTTCTCTAAGCTCCGGAATAATCTCTGACACAGAGTCTTCCATAATCTTGATTTCATCCATGCCCGGGTCCGCATCATCGGGGTCATCCACATCTACGGAGGATGTTCCCAGAAGCGCTGTGTTCTGGAAGCCCTGGCTTACCAGTCCGTCGCCGTCCGCCGGTGTACGTAAGATACCAATCAGAGTCTTTGTCGGTCTCATGCTGTAAACTCCGGTGGAGCCTTTGTTTGGTTTCATCGGGATAGCGAAACCTGCCATCTCTGTAATCTGTGAACACCACGGTCCTGCCGCATTGATAATCAGTTTTGCATATACTTCATAGATATTGTTCTCTGTCTTATCGAGAACTCTCAAGCCCACTACACGTTTTCCGTCCATCAATGCGCCGATTACTTCGTGATGTGTGCGGATAGTGGCACCTTTCTTCTTTGCGTCATATGCCTGTGCGATACACAGCCTGAACGGGTCGAATCCTGTATCAATGGTCCGAAGTGCGAACCGGATGTCTTTCGTCAGAAGCGGCTCCTCACTGGTCGCCTCCTCCACAGAAATAATCTCATATGGAAGACCGATGTCATCTGCGTTCTTCATCCATTTTTCTGCAAACTCCATCTGTTCATCTGTCTTTGCTACCCAAATCGCGTCTGTCGGGTCAACTACCTGTGGTACGATTTTGCGGTAGACCTGGTTTTCCTGCAGACATTCTCTCGCAGTCTGGATGTCGGAAACGGCATAGCGTGCACCTCCGTGCAACGCAGAATGGCATCCGCCTGAAGTTCCGGCAGCCAGGTCGTCCCTCTCTAAAAGCAGGGAGTTTGTAAAGCCACGCAGCACTAAGTCTCGTATGACACCTGTTCCGGTGGTTCCGCCGCCGATAACTACCACATCAAAATTTTCGCGCATAACTTACGCCTCTCTTCCTATATTATTTTTCAAGCCGGCTTAAATTGTCTTCATAATACCATCGTTTTTTTGCACAATCAAATCGGCTTTTTCCTGTATTTTTTAGTTTTTTTGACGTAGTTTTAAACAATCCGCCCTAATTGCGCCACTTATTTTTAGGGCAGTATGTACACTTTCTTTTTTCTTCTTATAAAAATTATCAAAAAAGTTTTACATACTGCCTTATTCTGACCCCGCGATTTTCTGCCGAGAAATTTTCTAATATTTTCCAGTTCTGTTTTTCATTTTTCTGAATAAAATTTTAGGCCGCCACTGACACATCAGCAGCAAAAACAGATGGAAATTCAGGCAAGTCATTAGTTGAAATATAAACATGTCAGCACACTAACCTGTCCGTTTCTGATAAAATGTGGACAAAAAAACCGGTATATAGAGGATTTATATCTCCTCTATATACCGGTGTGAGCTTTGCGCGTCTATCTCCAGTTTTTTCTGTTCTCTACTCTCCCATCACTTTGACGCAAATCTTCTTTTTGCGGGTCCCGTGGAAATCCGCGTAAAAAATCTGCTCCCAGTTTCCCAAATCCATGCGCCCTTCCGTCACTGAGACAATCTCGCTGCGCCCCATGACATTCCGCTTTAAATGGGCGGGCGCATCCTTATCACTCTGATTGTGTCTGTAATAGGGCACTTTATATGTAGGAATCATGGACTCCAAAAATTCCAATGTATCCTGCAAGAGCCCTTCTTCATCATCGTTTACAAACACAGAGGATGTCGTATGCAAAGGTGAAATGATGACGATTCCCTCCTTCACGCCGCTCTCCTCCAAAATCATCCCCACATGGTTGGTGATGTTCTTAATTGTTTCCCTTTCTTCAAACTTAAATTCCAGATATTTACGATATGATACCAAGGTCTGACTCCTCCTTCACCTGATGCCTGTCTTCGTTGTTCTTTCAAATAGGTCCCTTTTTCCAAAGGGATATCCTCGTAATATAAACTGTTGCCCGCTTAGGGCAGGTATGTCGTATGACCTGTCCCTCGCTGTTCAATTATTATATCATCATTGCGGAATCTTTCTCAATCCTTTCTTTCATTTTCGCAGTTTTGTACTAAAAGTTCAGCCATACAGTGTATAGGGCGCACTGTAACGCGCACCTGCACGTTGTCTCACTCCCCATAGCGGCAGGTCTTGTACACAGTCACTGCCATCTCCCCCAACGCCGCGGCAAAGATGATAACGAGCAGAAGGTTTGAGAAGAATCCGCTCTCCCATTTCTGCAGGAAGCTATAAAATCCGCCGTTCTGTGCCTCGATATCAAAGAGCTCTCCTACTTTGCGGCTAAAATCCGGATTCCAGAAGGGCAGCACCTTCAGCAGGATAACTGCTAAAATCATGGAGAGTATATTGGAAATGAGACTGCTCACCATGACGATGCGGCAGTAACATCCCGCTGCCAGTTTTACCACCTCATCCGCTAATCCAATGAAGAGGCTCGCCAGAAATACCGGTAAAATGAGGGACCATTTCTCCAGATTGAACACACTGACATACTGTATCTCCTCTCCGTTTACAGAGAAGGCGCCGAAAAGCTGCGGCGCAAATACGAGCAGCGCGCCAAAAATCACAATAAATATGATTCCTACAATGCTGTCCCCTCTGCTTATCCTCGCTTTTTTCACCGGAACAGGCTTTAACTGTGAGGGATTCCACTCTGTCAGCTTCATATCCAGCCGTATCTTCTGTCTCTCCATTGCCGCGAACAATAGCGTCACCGCGCCAAACGCTGTCATCTCCGCCATGAGCAGATTCCCCACACAGCCTGCTATCATGCGGACATCCAAGTGAAAAATCGCTTCCAGGATTCCGGAAAGTACCACGGCTCCCGCCACGCAGGCAAGGACGATTTTAAGCAGCCACACGTAATTATCATAATACTCCGGACCAATCACATAGCCTTTGTCCTCACGGTACTGCCTGGCATACTCTGCCGGACTTCCGAGCTTTAACAGCACGGTTTCCACTGATTCTGTCTCACTCATATCCTCTATCAACTCCCGCAGGTCCAGCTCCAGTTCTTTCTTCTGCTTCTTCTGCACCCGTTTCACAGCCTCATATATATAGCGCTCCATATATTCTCTTTCCTGCTCTGTCATTTTCTATCCTCCTTCATCAAGCGTGTCACATTGCGGGACAGCTCCTCCCACTGTTTCTTCAATTCTATATAGATTCTGTCCCCCTCCATCGTCCGCTTATAATATTTCCTGGGCTTTGTTTCACCTAACTCCCACTGACTCTCAAGCAGCCCCTGCCTTTCCAGCCGGCGCAGAAGCGGGTAGAGCGTATTCGGGTCAATCTCTATGTTTTTCTCCTGAAGTGACTGTACAAGAGCGTAGCCGTATTTTGCCTTATCAAGCTGGCTTAGCACACACAATATCAGAGTCCCCCGGTGGAGCTCCGATGCCAGATTGTCCAGGATATCTTTTTCTTCTGCCATATCAGTATCCCTCCTTGTAATTTCACTATACTGTATGTCACACAGTATTGTCAATATAAACTTAACCGCCGTCAACCCGAAAGCGTGACCTCTGTCTGTTGGTTCATATTCACAGCCCCGCCTACATGCGTAAAGATAAAACGAAAACAGTAAATTTCTTGACTGTTCTATGACCTCCCATTATAATAATTGGTTGGTTGCCGGATTTTCCAAGCAGTCTCATTTAGCTATACACTGGAGCTGTTTTGGCATGATTTCCGGCAGATTACACGAAAGATGATGTTTTCCGGAGGAACCGCATACTCTGGAGACAGCGTTGTTATGGTTACGCTGGGAAAGGAATGACAAAATGAAAAAATTTATCGAAGAATTTAAGGAATTTGCCCTGCGCGGCAACATGATGGACATGGCAGTCGGTGTCATCATCGGAGGTGCGTTCTCCGGAATTGTTACGTCTCTGACTGATAACTTTATCAACCCGATTTTAAATCTCGTCACAGGCGGACAGGTTTATTCCCTTCAGGACTGGATGGGATTTGCCTCCAGCTTTATTTCAGCACTTGTGAATTTCCTCATTATGGCATTTGTTCTGTTCTGTCTGTTAAAAGCAATCAACAAGCTGGTGGATATCGGCAAGAAACCACTGGCAGCTGCAGAAGAGGAGGCTCCTACTACAAAGGTATGTCCGTTCTGTAAGTCTGAGATTTCTCTGGATGCTACGAGATGTCCGCACTGTACATCCGTACTGGAAGAGGTAAACGCAGCAGAAGAAAAGCCAGAAGCTCCGGCAGCGGAAGCTGTGACAGAATAAGCTGCATAACAGAGCTGCAAGACATCGCTTTTTGCGAAACCGAAACAGCGGGCAGAATCGGATTGTCCACCATCGCATAACAGAAAATGAGCAGCCCTCAAGCCTTTCACGGCTTTGGGGCTGCTTTTATTGTGGGACTGCGCTTCATGATGAAAAATCAGCAAGCGGCAGTCCTGTTTTTATTTTTGTTTCCACAACACCGGCGCTTTCAGTATCCCGGTCTTTTTAAGCTGGTATTCGTAAGCCCAACTGTCCAGAGTGGTCCTCCAGGCATTGGGGTCAAAATATATTTCCTGCTCGTCGCAGTCATGGATGGCGCCGAAAGTGTTGACCCTGCTGCCAAACGCCGTAATCTCTATCTTATGCGTCTGCGCGCTGTCTGTCTGAAATGCCGCGCGGTACGGAGCTTTATAGATGGCGCCAATCTCTGCGCCGTCCACCTTCACCTTGAGAAGCGGCGCCCTGAATTTTGACACCTCCAGCACATAGCTGCCCGCCTCCAGGTCAAGTTCTGTCTCATAGACCGCATTTCCGCCATAGAAGGGCATCCCCTGTTCTGTCAGGCTTCCCCAGTGATAGTTCTTTCTGGTGCGTTTTAAGACAGCAGAGCTTCCCTGTATCTCCACATCAAAGTCCCCCAGCAGGTACATCGCCTCCAGGTTGACTTTTGCCGTAAAATCTGTCTCAAGCTTCAGCTCATGGTCTCCCGCTGTCAAATCGGGCAGAGCCACTGTCTCGATGCAGGGGTCCACGTAATAGCCGTCCTGCTGATTCTCAATCTGTATACCGTCCAGGAAGATTTTTGATTCCTTCCGGGATTCCAGTGCCAGCCGGACATCCTTTATCTCCTGAGCA
Source organism: uncultured Ruminococcus sp. (assembly GCA_900541505.1). Classification (GTDB taxonomy): domain Bacteria; phylum Bacillota; class Clostridia; order Lachnospirales; family Lachnospiraceae; genus Mediterraneibacter. The sequence continues at coordinate 53,364 of UQKK01000005.1, read as the reverse complement.
CAGCGGATGGTATAGAGCAATGTGATGGGATACGGCTTCTTATCTCCCTGTCTGGTCCACGGCTGTGCCAGCGCAGCCCTCCTTGGCGGAAGATTCAGTCTCTCTCTGAGGAGATTGTCCGCCCTCAGGATTTCCTCCGGTCCTTCCAGGTTTTTTCCGTCAAAGCAATATCTCGCCATATCCAGCACCAGAACATTGGGCTCCTCCCGGCGTACCGTGACCGGACTTTGAAATAATGCCCTTGCCTCCCAGGAAGACGGACTGACAGCGTATGTGCCGGCAGCTTCGCAATCCACAGGCTCCAGATACAGCAGCAGACTGTCATGCTCAAAGAAGCGGTGATACAGGATGGTCTTCTCCCCTTTCAGGGTACTCTCCTTCTCATACATCTTACCGGTCAGGGTATCCAATTCTGTCACCTTCCACCTGCCCGCTATCTCTATCTTCACGTCATCCGGCAGAATCAGGTCGGGATTGTTCTGCGCCCGCCCGTTGGCGATAAAAAGCCAGCGCACATTCCCCTCCGAGCGCATCTGATACAGATGCTTCTCGGTCCGTTCGCCGTTCCAATTCTTCTTATGGTTGGGCTTCTTCAAATGTTTATTCCCGTGGAAACGAATCTCCACCATACGGTACGGCTCCAATTCGTTTAGAAGCTCCAGCTTGGAGAAACCAATGCGGGTACAGGTCCCGGCAAACGCTTCCGCCTCATCGCTGTCAAGGGCATCCACGAACCGTGGCGCATCTCCCATAAAGAGAATCTTCTTCCCCGCCGCCCTCATTTCTTTTAAAACAGAAAGCGTGGAGCTTCGAAGTGTCAGACAGCCCGGAACCACGATTGCCTCGTACTCCATCTCTCCGACGTTTCTGCCGTCCCACTGTTCCGGGAGCAGGCTTTCCGAGATGTAGTCAAAATCCAGATTGTTAAACAGCAGCCACTCTGTCGCATCCGCAAACCTCTTATCCAGCTCCTGGCGCTTCTGTCCGGTCTGCTGGTTGGGTCCAAAAAGCAGCCAGCAGGATTCCACCGGGTGAATGACGCCGATTTTTACCAGAGGATTTCCTCTTCGCATCACCGTGTTCACTCTGGCGAAATGGTCCTCAATCAGCCGGTATTCCTTATACCACGGGGACTGGAAACCGATGGCAGCCGGGTAGTCTCTCTTTGCCTCCCCGCCCATGCTCATCCAGTTCAGATGGTGGACGCGGTGGGTGATACCCAGCGCTGCCTGCCAGTCCCCCTGCAGCTTATGCCTGCGGAAATCAAAATCCCAGTTGGTGACGCCGTACAGTTCACTTGCCACGCCGTCCTTTTTATATTGGTGGCAGATACTCTCCGCCTGTTTCGCCGTCGTGTATTCTCTGGCATCGCAGAGCATGTCAATGCCCGGCAGGGAAAAGCCCCGCAGGCTTCTCATGACCTCGCCCAGCGCCTGGGTCTGGGACTGCAGTGTCGGCTCCTCCATCATATGTCCTGCCAGACGGATGCCGTTTTCTTCGCACCACGCGCCCACCTGGTCAGAGAATGCCTGCGCAAAACGCTCCGTCACATGGTCGTGGTACCAGTAGCGGAAGCGGGACACCTTCTCATCCGGCAGCTCCCAGAGAAGCTCCGGTATATGGTCTAAGAGGTCTTCCCCGTATGCAGCCCGGAAGGTTTCTGTGAAATCTTCCGTAAAGGGAAGCATGATTTCTTCGTCTGTGTGGGCTGTCCCCAGACAGCTCTTTCTGCCAAACTGCGGTTCATCGGTAAAGATGGAGGGAATATCCTTGCCAAACTTCTCCCCCACCGCCTTTTTGTATTCCTCATGGGTCACTTCCAGAAAATAGCGGATTGCCTCCGGGTTTAAGGAGTCCACATAGGACTGATTATTAAACCACGGATTGTCATGAGCCGTCTCCAGATAGACATACCAGAGCTTCTCTCCCGCACGCTCCTTAGCGCTCTCCTTGCATCTTTCGTAGGAAATAAGTCTTCCTTTTTCGTCCAGCGCTACATGATATGCAGCCAGGAACCTTCCGTTTCCCTGGGGAGATGAGGATGCCATGGAATCCGCCGCGCTCACCGCATACGTCTTTGTTCCCCTCCGGTAAGGCGTAATCAAGATATTTTTGCTCCTGTATTCCGGGCGGCAGGTCACCTTCCCGCCAGCGTATCCGGAGGGCCAGCGGTCTTCATCGTAGAGACAGGCATAGAGCCCTTTTTCTTTGGCAATCTGAACCGCCTTTTTGATGCAGTCCATAAAAACACTTCCCATGTACTCTGTGTCGAGCCCCACACGGGTGTGCATATAGAAACCACCCATGCCCATTTCTTGAAACTGTTCAATCTGCTTTTCCAGGTCCACGGATTCCACCTTTGTGTTCCAAGACCAGAAGGGAGTTCCTCGAAACTCCCTGCCCGGATTTTGAAATTCTTTTTTCAAATCCTCAAGATATCTTTTTTCTTCCATATCCTCTCCTATCCTTTCACAGCGCCCGCGGTGATGGAACGCACGAATGTCTTCTGCGCGAACAGATAGATGATGACAAATACCATGGCGCTGACGGTCAGAGCCGCGAATACCGGTGTATATCCAATGGTCGCAATCTTGTCACGGATGACAGCGATTCCCACAGACAATGTATATCTGGACGTATCTGTGATGGATACCAGCGCCCACATGTACTCGTTCCATGCGTTCATGCCGCCCAGGATTGCCAGTGTAACCAGCATCGGTTTTACCAGCGGCACCATAATCTTCCACAGGATTCGGAAGACTCCGCATCCGTCAATCTTCGCGGACTCAATAATCTCATCCGGTATATTGTCCATATATCCTTTGATGAGAATCAGCCCCAGCGGAGCGAATCCCTGGTAGTAAGGAAATACGATAGCTGCCAGTGTATTCTGTATCCCCAAATCTACCACCTGCAGATACATGGGCAGGAGAATGATGGGTGTCGGAATCAGCATGTTTATCAGTATCATATAGTAGAAAAATTTCTTAAATTTCATCTTCAGCTTTGAAAACGCATACCCTAAACATGTCACCAGCACCAGGTCTACCACCAGCGTAGCGGCTGTATTCACAACCGTGTTTTTCAGATATAAAGCGAGGTTCGCCTCTTTGAACGCGGTAATGTAATTTTCCAAGTTAAAAGAAGTCGGCAGGGACCAGATGCTCTGCAAAAACTGTCCCTCTGTCTTAAACGACTGTATGATAACCCAGAGCAGAGGATAAATGGAAATACACGCCACAAGCAGCATAATGATAAAAGTGATAATGGAGGTCCCGCCCTGGTCCTCGTTTCCCTGTTTTGCTTTTCGTCTCATCGCAATACTTTTACTCATGATTTTTCCTCCCTGCTCTCTGAATCACCTGTAAAACAATGGTTATCCCAATCATGACTACCATCATAATAATGGATGCCGCTGTCGCCGGACCGAATTTCTGTGACTGGAATGCGTTGGAATACACATAGGAAGTCAGCACATCCGAAGCGCCTCCCGGTCCTCCCTGGGTCATCACCCATACCAGGTCAAATGCCCGCAGGTCGTTGGTCACTGTCAGGATAGCCAGTGTCACAAAGGTCGGAATCATGTGCGGGATAATGATATAGCGCAGTCTCTGCATCTGAGACGCGCCGTCCATCTCCGCCGCTTCCAGATGGTCTTTCGGCAATGTCATGATGTTCGCGTAGCAGATGAGCATGTTGAAAGGAATCGTCCTCCATATCCATGTGACGATGATAGCGGGCAGCGAGGTGCTAATCTGCGACAGCCACGGCTGCGCGAGACTTCCCAGTCCAATCATCTCCAGTATCTGGTTGAGCGGTCCGATGGTCGGGTCGTAGATAATCCGCCAGATACATCCGATGACAACCATGGAAATCAGATAGGGGATGAATAACGCGGTGTTAAAGAACCGTTTCAGACGGATTCCCTTAAATAATATGTAGGAGAGGATGAATCCGATGGTAATGGAAAAAATCAAATCGCATCCTATGAGTTTAAATGTATTGCCAAACGCGCGGTAAAACTGGTCGTCCTGCAGGACATCGATGTAGTTTTTAAGTCCCACATAGTTCCTGAGTTCCCCGTATCCTTTGTATTTGTAAAGACTGATACGAAATGCGTTGGCAAACGGAATAAACAGAAAGATTACCAGTATGGCTATGGTGGGAAGAATTAATAAATAAGCCGGTATGCTCTCTTTTAATTCCTGCAAAAGTCCTGCTTTTTTCTTTGTCTTCACCTTGTTCCCTCCTTCTATGCACATGGTGCGTCTTCATTACTCTCTGCCCCGGGCAGAAAAAGGGCGGCCAACTTCTGACCATCAGCCGCCCTGAACTCGTCTTTTCCTTATTTATCTTCCAGATATGTGTCGTACATATCCTGCAGTTCTCCTGTCACATCGTCCAGGCTGAGCTGGCCGAGCAGATAGTTCGGAATCAGATTTTCTTTAAATTCTGTACCAATCTCGGTTGTGATTGTTGTGGGCACGAATGTCTCCGGGCAGAATCCATTCTCAGCCGCCGCGTTGTAGCCTGCGAGGATTTCATCGAGTGCCGGGTCGCGCTCTACGTTGTTAAGACCTGAACTGGAGTATTTCAGTCCTTCATCTGTCGTGAAGTTTGTCTTGGATGTCAGATATTTCACCAGTTTTACTGCTGCTTCCGGGTTCTCTGTATCTGCGCTGACCGCGAAGATATTGCTTGCTCCGCCCAGTGTTCTGGAGGGCAGTCCGTCGATACCCGGCAGCACGTATGTGCCAAGTTCCATTGTTTCCGGCGCGTTTTCCATGATGTATTCCAGTTTGTCAGGAGCGATGAGCACCTGTGCCAGTTCTCCCTGCAGGAAGAGCTGTGCTGTTGTATCCAGGTCAGATGTCATAAAGTTTTCCGGAAGGTATCCCTTATCCCAGATTTCCTTGTAGCTCTCCAGGCCTTTCTGTACGGACTCTGTGGCAAATGTCATGCTTCCGTCTGTAAAGCTCTTGCCCTCGTCCTCAATCTCTGTTCTGCAGTACTGATCCCAGAACAGTCTCGGCAGCCAGTCGATGCAGGTGTTGGACTGTACGGAAATGGGGGTCATGCCTGCCGCTTTGATTGCCTCACAGTTTGCCATGAAATCATCCCATGTCTCCGGAACCGTCAGTCCCAGTTCCGTATACAATGCCTTGTCATACATCACCGCGATTGTCGTCATGGTGAATGGAACGCCGTAATCGTAGGAATCCATCTCCCCGCAGCCGCTCTCTACGATGGTCTGCAGATTCTCAAGGAGCGCCGGTACGTATGTATCTCTCCACACAGCGTCTCCCTCGTAGTTGTCTCCGTCCAGATACTCTGAGATATCTAACAGAAGTCCTTCATTAATCTGGTCGCAGTAGTAACCGGACTGTGTCCAGAATACATCCGGCACCTCATTAGAAGAAGCCAGTGACGCGAATTTTGCTGAATAGTTGCCGGAAGCCACATAATCAAAATCTACGTCAATATCCGGGTTCTCCGCCTCAAAAGCCTCAATCATCTCCTCATCTACCAGCTCCATGGCAGAAAGGAAACGAATCGTTGTCTTGCCATCCTCTGACTTAGAACCTTCTGAGCCGCTTCCTGAACCGCAGCCCGCGAGCAGTCCGCCAATCATCGTTGCTGCCAGCAGCACGGAAATCACTTTCTTTTTCATAGTTTTCCTCTCCTTTACTTTTTTTATCTTTCTTTTGATGGTTTCATTCTAGCACAGGGCAAGTGGACTTTTCTTGACACCTATGGTATACTTTTCTTAGATTTTTGGGAGGTGGGGTTTTCGTGAAATTACGTCAGCAATTATTTATTATCCTGTTGTTTATGGCACTGCTGCCGACCATCTGCATCACTTCCGTCTCCTACTACCGCTATCAGAAGACCTCCCAGCAGCAGATGGAGGAATACTCCGTGAACCTCTTCTCCAAAGCGGTACAGCAGAGCAATTCCGCTCTGGCGGAACTGGAGAACGCCACCAATCTGTTTTCCTCTTATTCCTCCGGCGAGTATTCTCTGACCCAGAACCTCCGTCCCTATACAGACCCGGACGCGAAGCCGGACGAGCTTTCCATTTACAGGACTCAGCAGAATATCCGCTATCTGTGTCAGAATATCATCAATACCTATGACTTTATTTACGGTATCTATATCTTTACGCCCTCCGGTGTCAAGTTTACTTATGAGAATACCCAGAACGACCGCTTAAAATACGGCTACACCCCGGAAAGTTCCGACTGGTACGACCGCACAGCCTCATCGCGGAATCTCTATGTAAGCCCCATCTCCTCCCACGAAGATATTTTCCAGGGAGAAAAAGAGAGTCTTTTCATCGCTAAGAGCCTGTATGATATCTATGCCTCTGAAGACCTGGGCGTGCTCCTGATAAACTGTGACCCTGCCATTATCGACCTGAGTCCGCTCAACACCATTCCCGATGTGACCTCCATCACCATCGCGGACAATTTAAATGACCAGATTATTTATTCTACTACACCGGATGACAGCACGCCATCCTTAAAAGAAATAGAAGAAAACGCGGCATACAGCGCAAATTTGAGCCTCTCGTCCCTGACATTGTATACGTCCGTAGATTACAGCAGACTTTACAGGGAGTTCAGCACCACCGGCATCATGCTCATCGGCATCTGCGTGGTCTGCATCGTCATCGGCATCGTCCTCGCTTTCCATTTTTCAAAGACCGTGACCAAGCCCATCGAACACTTAAGCCGGAAGATGTCGAGGCAAAGCGACTCTCATCTCTCCCGCACAACACAGTATTTGGACCGCACCGATGAGATTGGCGTCCTGTATAATGAATACAATTCCATGATTGAAGCCCTGGACACTGCCATCAAGACCAATTACCAGAGCCGCCTCATCTCCCTTGACGCACAGATGAAGTCGTTAGAGGCGCGTATCAACTCTCACTTCCTGTTCAATACGCTGGAAGCCATCAACAGCATCGCCAGCATTGAGGGGAGCACCCAGATTACGACCATGGCAATGTCTCTAGGAAATATGTTCCGCTACGCCATCAAGACCCAGAGCGAGCTGGTGACACTGCAGGATGAGATGAATCATATCATGGACTATATCTCCATCCAGTCCATCCGCTTCAGCCAGCGCTTCCGATTCCGCATGCACGTACCGGAACAGATGCGCTCCCTGAAGGTACTGAAGCTGATTCTCCAGCCCATTGTGGAAAATTCCTTCTCCCACGGACTTCAGAACTGCCAGTACGGGCACAGTATCTGCGTTTATGCTTTCGCGAAAGAAACGTACTTCCTCATTTATGTGGTGGATGACGGAAAAGGAATGACTAAGGAACAGTTAAAGACACTCAATGACTCTCTCATGGAGGAACCGGAGTTTACCGAACTGGGACACCGCACAAACCAGAGCATCGGATTAAAAAATATCAATACGAGGATTGAACTGTATTACGGCAAAGGATATGGACTCACCGCCGAGAGCAAGCCTAATCGCGGCACCCTGGTGCGAATCAAACTGCCCTACCTGGATAAGCCGTAGAATACGAAAACTAAAGGAGACACAGCTATGTACCGCTATATTATCGTAGATGACGAACCATTGATTCGGATGGGAACCTTAAAAAAACTGGAAGCGCTCTCAGATAAGATTTCCTGTGTGGGAGAGGCGGACAATGGAAAACAGGCACTGGACTTGGTGGAGGAGCTTTCCCCGGATTTTGTCATCCTGGACATGGAGATGCCGGTCATGGACGGCACACAGCTTTTAGCCCGTCTGTCCGGCGAGTATCCGGGCATGCAGCTCATTGTCATCAGCGGGTATAAGAGTTTCGACTATATCAAACACGCCATCTCCGCCAATGTCATCGACTATATTTTAAAACCCTTCACGGACGAGCAGATTCAGCAGACCGTCCTGCAGGCGATTGCCCGGCTGGAGGCGACAGAATCCATCAGCGCGAAAATCCGTTTAAGTGAGGAGCAGAGAGAGCTTGCCTGCTACGACCACGACATTCAGCTTTTGCAGAATTTAATCCTGGGATATGCTGTCTCGGATACAGATATCACCTCCGGGAAGCTTTCCTTTTTACATCACAGCGGACGGCTGTGCCTGTGCGTTGTGTACACCTCCGCCTCCCTGGAGGAGTTCTGCCTGCAGCAGCATCTCACAGATTTAGGCTTTTCGGATATGGCAGTATTTTTACCCCACCCGACCAATGGGCAGCTTGGCTTCTTCCTCCTGGCTCTGCCGGAGGACGCTGCCTTTACACCGGAGGCATTTTACACCAAATTCGCGCAGGATTTTATCTCCTATCTGCACACGTACGATGCGGTATCCTACTGGGGTGTGAGCCATCTCTTTCTCACTACCGACCAACTCCATACCGCTTACGAGCACGCCTGCACGGCACTCAACTCCATGCCGGTCACACAGGAATCCTCCCAGTACTATGTGTGGCATACAAACACCGGCACCAATCTTAAGGAGATACACTGGGAGAAAAAAGAAGAATTTCTCTTCCGCGTTGAGGCAGGCATGACTGCGGAAGTGCACCGCCTTTTATCCGAATTGCAGGAAGAATACAGACAGATGGATTCCCTCTCTTTAGCTGATGTCAAATATCACTATCACCAGCTCACAGAGGAGTGCCTCATGATACTTAAGCAGTACTTAAACCAGACCTCTCCGTCCCAGAGTATGCAGAACATCGTCAAGGAGATGTTCACTACAGAGGAGCTCCACCGCTACTATGAGCAGTTCTTCGCCAATCTGTCGGAGATGCTCAAACCCCAGAGCGTCTATGCGGTGGACGATACCATCGAGCGGGTAAAGATTTATGTACAGCGCAATTACCAGAAGAATCTCACCGTAGAATTTCTCTTCTCCCTCTTTTATCTGAACAGCAGCTACTTAAGCCATCTGTTCCGCAAGACCACCGGAGAAAAATTCGTACAGTACTTAAATTACGTGCGCATCGAAAAGGCAAAATCCCTGCTCGCCACCACAGACCGCAAGCTCTATCAGATTGCCCGCGCGGTAGGATATGACAATGATAAATATTTCTTCCGCGTGTTCAAGAAGCTGGAGGGCGTCACGCCGGAGGCATACCGCCACAGCGTAAGTTCCGGCTCCGCGTGAACTTGGTCGGGAAAAAATCTCTCCGGGCGTTGACATTCCTCTGTATGAATGGTATCATTTCTTCATACGGAAACGTAGATAGAGGTTGCGTCTTTCATCAGTAGGATGCCGGATGTTTCAGGGACAGAAGAAGACATTCAAAAGGGGAAGATGCCGAAAGGATTTGATGCCTGACATCACATCCTTGGGCATGGCGTGAAGAACGACATGACTGTCATCGCAGGATGGAGAGCTATCTGATTTATACAGTTGTATGTATATGTTAGAACGGCGCATCTTGCCGTTTCTTTTTATGTTCACCAAATCACAAGGAGGAAGAAAGTAATGGCAATTTTTAAAGGCGCGGGCGTGGCAATCGTCACACCAATGAAAGAAAATCTGGAAATCAACTACGACAAGCTGGATGAGATTCTGGAGGAGCAGATTGCGGGCGGCACGGATTCTATCATCATCTGCGGCACCACCGGGGAATCTGCTACCATGACAGAGAAAGAACATATGGAAGCGATTCGCTTTACAGTGGAGCGCGTAAAGAACCGAATTCCGGTCATCGCGGGAACAGGCTCCAATTCCACCGCCACAGCTGTGGAGCTGTCCAAAGAAGCACAGAAGGACGGGGCAGACGGTATCCTCGTCGTAACTCCTTACTATAACAAAGCGACCCAGAACGGACTTATCGCACACTATACCACGATTGCTGAAGCGGTCGATATCCCGCTCATCATGTACAATGTACCGAGCCGTACCGGATGCGCGCTCAAACCGGAGACCATCGCCCACCTCGTAAAGAACGTGGACAATATCGCAGGCGTGAAAGAGGCGTCCGGCGATATCGGCAATGTAGCAAAGATTATGCACCTTTGCGATGGGAACATTGACTTGTACTCCGGAAACGACGACCAGGTGGTACCGCTCCTTTCCCTCGGCGGAATCGGCGTTATCTCCGTACTCTCCAATGTAGCGCCCCGCTACGTGCACGATATGGTCTATAAATATCTGGAGGGCGATGTAGCTGGAAGCTGTAAAATGCAGTTGGATGCCATTCCAATCTGTGACGCCCTGTTCTGCGAGGTCAATCCGATTCCGGTGAAGGCTGCCATGAATCTTCAGGGCAAGAATGTCGGACCTTTGCGCGCACCGCTCACAGAGATTGAGCCTGCTCACAGAGAACTGCTGAAAAAGACTATGGAAGAATTTGGGATTCTGTAGAGTTTCGTGCGGAGCATTTTATTAAACAAAATTTTCTATGAAATACCCCTGTATTCAAAGGTGAACTGCTTTGAATACAGGGGTTCTTTCTGTCTGTCTATTTCTTTCTTTACTTTTTCTTTTATTTTTCTGCTTGTTTCTGCTTTCGGTAGGCGCTGGGAGAAGTCCCGTACGCTGCCTTGAATTTTCGGATAAAATGGCTGGAGTCATAGCAGCCCACCTCACTGCCTATCTCAGTCACACTCATACTGCTCTCCTCCAAAAGAGTCTTCGCCCGGTTCATCTGCAGTTCTGTAATAAGGGCCGAGAATGTCTTGCCCGTATACTGCTGTATCATATGTCCCAGATAAGTCTCGTTGTATCCGAAAAACTTTGCTGCCTCTTTCAGCGTAATGTGGTTGTAGTTCACCGAAATATATCCCATCAGCCCCACAATATGGTTTTCCTGGGAATGGTTCGCCGGATTCGAGACAATGGCAAACATCTCGTATCTGCGTATCAGATGGATGAAAATCTGTTTCACATACAGTGTCTCACTCTCATTGTAGAGATAATCTTTCTTCCTGCGTTCCCTGTACATCTCCAGCACAGTCCTTCTCATCCACGTATCGTCCTTTGTGGGAAATATGATATAAGGGCTGACTCTTTTATTGTAAAATATCCTCTCAAAAAAATCCGACAGCACTTTGCCTCCTCTCAGCAGGTAGAAGAAGGAAGCGTTGAACATCTTTTTACTCATCATGATGTTGATGATGACTGCCTCGTCCTCCTCCGCTGAGATGGCGTGCATGGCATTGGGTGTCAGGATACACACGTCCCCCGTATGCATCAGGAAAGACTGCTCTTCCACGAAATGCCTGCATGTCCCGCTGTACACATAAATCATCTCAATGTACTCATGATTATGCATGATGGGATAGCTGTACCTCGCATGGAGGGTCACCTCGATATTGTCCCCTGACATCCCCACATCTTTAATCGTGTTGCCTGGGGCATTGGCTGTCAGCTCTTCGTGATACTGTTCCACCTGGATATAATATCTTTTCTTCTCCTGGCTGATTCTTTCATATTCCCAGTATGTCATAGGCTTTTTCAAAAGCCTGTCCTCACCATTCATATATTCTGTTTTAAACCATTTTTCCTGTTCTGAAAGGGGGAACAGTTCTTCCATATGCACCTCCGATGCCGCTTACGCCTCCGCAGTCTTCGCCTCTGCTTCGCGCGCCTCTAATTCTTCCCGAATCTCTGCCACTTTTTTCTCTGTCAGCTTATAGCGAAGCAGCGGGAACAGAGAAATGATACCGCAGATGGCAGGAATGATATTTACTACAAAACTGATTCCGGTCTGGGCGGATTGTGTCTGCTGTGCATTTGCCACATACCCCACTGCCGCCAGCATCTGGACTCCTGCCACACCGCAGATTGCCGTAGCAGTCTTCACTGCCAATGACAAGAATGACGCTGCCAGACCTTCCTGACGTGCTCCCAGTTTCCAGTCTCCATATTCGATACAGTCTGATACCATTCCATAGCTCAGTGCCCCTGAAGAATTACACAGACCGCACAGGAAGCTGAACACGAGCAGAAGCGGTACATTGTCTCCCACAAAGAAGAAGATACACAGGAAGGAAGCAATCATCACAATGGTCAGGAAAACCATGTAATTTTTCTTTCCAATCTTTTTTGTGGCAAACGGAATCAGAGCTGTACCTACGAGCTGCGCGATGGTCATGACCGTAAACACAAGCGATACCGCAGTATAAGAGCCCACCACATAGATAACATAGTAAGCCAGAAGACTCATACGCGCTGTGACACAGATGGTGCCGAACAATGTCATGATAACAATCATCAAAAGCTGGTCATTCCTGCAAAGTTCCTTGACATTCCCGATAAAGCCTCTTTTCTGACCGGCTGCCCCGTCATTTTTGTGGAGCTTATCCGTGTATTTTTCCTTACAGATAAATGCCTCAATCAGGAATCCGGGAATCATCACGATGGATAAAACTACTGCCGCGCCAAGATATCCCTTGGCTGTTGCCACATCGCTCTTTCCGAAGAAAAGAATCATCGGCATAACAACTGCTGACAATATGATACTGATGATAGAAGAGCCAAGCCCCCTGGCTGTGGAAAGGTTCATACGCACCTGGGAATCAATGGCGATAACATTTACCAGCGCCGCGTGTGCCGTAACAATAACGGTATAAATCATTCCTGTACCTATATAAGTCACAAGACAAAGCACTGCCTTTAAAGTCCCTTCTACCGGGAAGACAGTAAATGTCAAAATGTTAAAGATTGCCAGAAACGGAGGAGCAAACATCAGATACGGTCTGAATTTTCCCCATCTCGTATGTGTCTTATCCGCTATATTTCCCATAATGGGGTCGTTCACCGCGTCCCACACTCTGGCAATCAGCATGATAAGCGAAATCGCAGAGGCACTCAGTCCAACCGCATCCGTATAAAAGATTGTCAGATACGTATTAATCATATACCAGCTAATCTGGTTTGCAACTTCTCCCATTCCGTAGCCAAACGCAAGCTTTGGACTGGTCTTTTCTTTCTGTAATCCTACATTGCTCATTTTCTCTCTCCTTTACTGTTTATCATATTTTATAGTTCGTAGTCAATAACAACCTTCACCGCTTCTGCCTGCGGGTCTGCCGCCAGCTTAAATGCCTCCACACTCTTCTCATGGGCAAAGCGATGGGTGATGATTTCTGCCGTCTGTGTCCTATGCCCGTTGACATTGTGAAATGCTTCCTTCATGTCTGCCAAATCGAACCCGCAGGAACCTTTCAGAGTAAATCTGCCGGACATCAATTCTGCCACCGACAGTTCTACCTGCTGCTTGTAGACGGCAACAACAGAAATGCGCGTCCCCTCTTTTCCCAGGGAAATAATCTGATTGAGCACCGGCGCGGCTCCCGCGCAGTCAATCCATGCATCCACATCCGGTTTCTCGAATCCAAATGCATTGACGGCTGTGCCAAAATGGTGTTTCAGAAAATCTCCCAGCTTCGCGCCCTCTTTCAGGTGAAATACAACCGCCCCCATCTTTTCGGCGAGATGAAGCCGCTTTGCATTGGTATCTACAACTACCGGCTTCCATACCCCGCTTGCCAAAAGTCCATTTAATGTGCACAGCCCTATGGTTCCGGCGCCGTATACCACCACATGCTCATGCGCCTTTACATCGATGCAGTTTTTCCCGTGCGTCCCCACAGACAGGGGTTCGATTACGACTGCCTCATCAAAACTCACATCATCGGCAAGCTTCATCAGATTATATCCGTAGGCAGCCTCCTCCACCAACACATATTCAGAAAATGCTCCCGCAATATCGCAGCCCAACATCCCATTTTTCTTACAGGTAGTGGGATTGACAAAAACTCTGTCTCCCACCCGGATTTCCTGTACAGCTTCTCCCACCTGGAATACCGTTCCCGTCATCTCATGACCGAACTGTCCGTCGTGTCCGAACTGCCCTTTTTTCAATATTCCCACACTCATGCCATCGCGAAGATAGGCGGTCAGGTCGGAGCCGCAGATTCCGGCTCTGGCAACTTTGATGATGACATCCTTCGCGCCCGGCACAGGCATGGGGCGTTCTTCCATGCGGATATCCCCAGGTCCGTAATAAATCAACGCCTTCATTCCACTACATCCCCTTTCATGTCATAGGGCAGTGCAGGTTTGCCCGGCTGCAGGCTTTTATAGCACTCTACGATAAGACCCAATTCTTCTCTTAAATCCAGGTAGGAAAAATCCATCATCCCATGCACGCCCTGCCCTCTTATCCACGGCTCTTTTCCTGTCTTTTCCTTACAGGTCTCCAGCACTTTGAAATAATCGCTTTTTAAATCCATTGCCACATGGTGCAGTCCCGGTCCATGTGTATCAAGCCATTCTTTGTAGGCGTTGTCCGCGATAGGCTCAATCAATTCAATCTCCAGACCGTACGCCGTCATCATAGCAGTCTTCATGATAGGTCCTTTTTCCGGGATTTCTTTTCCGTCCAACGTCATGTCCTCAAAAGGAGGCTCATCATTTCTCATGTAGTTGACATCCCATGGTCCCATCCCCATGGCTTCATAATTTTTTACCGCTTCCTCGACATTTCTCACGATGATACCAATCTGCATCAGTCTTTTAAATTCCGGCTCCATATGTATCCTCTCCTTCCTTTTTCCTTCTCTTATTTTTCTTTCGCTTCTATATGGATTTGGCTGTTTTTGCATATCTTTGTCTTATCTGCCAGACATATCTCTGCCTCCACATCCGGCGGAAGTACCACATCCAAAGACAGATTTCCGTCTGTATTGTGCCACTCAACTTCTATTCTGCCCCATATACTTTCGTAGCTTCCCTTTGCGTATGTAAGCCCGCAGCCCGTATCCGGCTGAATCCTTATCTTCTGATATCCGGGAAGTTCTGTCCTGATTCCCAGGATAGTACGGAAAAAATATTCTCCCACACATCCATACGCGAAATGGTTCATAGAGCAGTCTGACGGCGTACCGTCCGGCGCGTATCCGTTCCAGTATTCCCAGATGGTGGTCGCTCCCATCTTCACCTCATAGAGCCAGGATGGACACTCATCCCGGAAGAGAAGCATGTTCGCTATATCTGCTCTGCCATTTTCATGGAGCACAGGCAGCAGATACTGTACAGATAAGAATCCCGTATCCAGACGGTTGTTGTTCTCGCCAATTAACTCCACCAAACGTGAAAGCGCCGCTTCTCTTAGGTTCTCCGGAACCGCTCCTGTCTGCAGGGCAAGAACATACACGCCCTGGTATTCTTTTGTCATGGTTCCGTCCGCATTGATGTATTCCACAGCAAATGCCTCTTTAATGCGGCTGTTTAACTCTGCGTAATGTGCCTCTAACTCATATTCCTTCAGGATATGGCAGATTTCTTTCATAGCGGATGTGGTTATGATGTACAACAGAGTAGCCACCACATGCCCCGTTTCCTTTGGCACCTCAAAAATAGGACGCCCTGACATCAGGATGGAGGGCATAAGCCAATCCCCGAACTGGAACCCTGTATTCCACAGGTATTTCTGATATTTCTTTCGTTCTTCCGGCAGTTCTTCATAATTCTCCGGTAATTCATTCGCCATCCGCTCCGTGGCTTCCATATACCGCTTCATCATCTGGAAGTTCTCTTTTAATATCTCCTCATCGCCATACGCCTCATAGAGTCGCCATGGAATCAGCACTGCGGCATCCGACCAGCCTGCTGCCGACACGCCTTTCACTCCCTTTGGCTTCATGATGTCATGGGATTTCATATAAGGGATAATGTGCGGAATCTGCCCGTCCGCCAGCTGTTCGTTTCTCATATCGGCAAGCCAATGGCGAAGGAACTGTTCCAAATCCTGCTCCAGACAGCCGGTCCGCGCATAGACCTGGATATCTCCGGTCCATCCCACCCGTTCTCTCTGTGGGCAGTCTGTCGGAATCCAGAGCATATTTCCCTCCTGAGAGCAGAAGATATTCTCCTGCAGCCGGTTCAGCCTTTCATCTGAACAGGAAAACTCTCCTGTCCTCCTCAGCGGCGTCCCAATCACATGGATTTGATAATGCTCCGGAGTTTTGTCCGTTGTTCCGCTGACCCTCACATAGCGAAAGCCGTGGAAGGTAAACCCGGGCTGCCATTGATTCACGCCGTCTTTGGCACAGCGGTAATAATCCGTTTGATTCTTGTTCTGCCCGATAATATTCTGGAGATAATTTCCTTCTGCATCCACAGTCTCACTGTGTTCCAGTGAGATGACATCTCCTTTTTTCATATCAATCTTGAAAGAGACAAATCCCACGATATTCTCTCCCGCATCTAAGAGCAGGTCACCGTTAGGCGCCTCCACAACCCGCGGCGTAATGGTCCGAAGTTCACGTACCGGCGGGATGGTCTGAGGTGTCAGATTTTCATATCCAAAGTCCTGTATCCGCACCGGTTTCCAGGATTCATCCGCATATTCCCCGGAAAGCCATCCTTCCTTTTCTTCTTCGGCATCATAATATTCTCCTACAAACAAGTCCGCATAGCGAATAGCTCCCGTATCCCATTTTGCGGTTTCATCGCTCCCGTAACTTGTCATCCTGCCCTCTTCGTCCCGGCAGTTTATCTGCATGAGCAGCGCGCTCTCTGTCCCATGCTGCCAGCCGATTCCCACAGCGCCAATCTTACCTGTATACCAACCGTCCGCCAGAATTGCAGCAATGACGTTTTTTCCCGGTTTCAACAAACCGGTCACATCGCAGGTCTGGTACTCCAGCCTTTTGTCATATGAGGTATATCCTGGTGCCAGCAAATCGGAGACACACACTCCGTTCACCCACAGACGGTAGATTCCGTGGGCGGTCACATGCAGCAGGGCAAACGCGGGAGCTTTCTCAATCTCAATCGTCTGCCGCATATATACCGCCGCATCCAGCCGGTCCAGGTAATCGTTGGGTCGCTCAGTCCTGCCTATTGGCTCCACCGGCTCTGTACTGTCAGTCAGCGGTCTTCTTGTCCGGTCCGGCTCCGCCCATTTAGCAGTCCATTTGGTGTTTCCTGTATAAAACCATTCACTCTCAAAGTGGGCTTCCTGCCCTTCACTGCCCTGCACGTTTACCTTCCACCTGTACTTCTCATCAGCAGATAATTGTACGCCGCATGGGATATTGTGCCTTTTCTCGCTTTCCACTGTTGTACTGTCCCATACAATTTTTTCATTTCTGTCCAACACCAAAATCCGGTATGTCTTCTGCCCTTCATCCCCCTGAAGTTTCCAGGAAAACCTTGGATTTACGCTATTTTTATGTTCTCCGCAAATAATCCGAATCACCTTTTTTGCCTCCTGTCTTTTCTCCTATCTGAATTTGATAGCCCTATTATAGGAATTTCCAATCCATAATAATTGGATATTTCCGTGATACAAATTGTATATTTCTTATCTGCATATCTCCCCCCTATTGTTTTCCGGAAGAACAAATGTCCCCGGACATTTTGCGCCCCGCCCGGAGGGCTTTTTATTTTATAGGAAATTCGGAAGAATTTTCTATGAAATAAAAAAACACCCGGACAAGCAGGACACAATTTTTCTCTGTCTCTTGCTTGTCCGGATGTCTGATTTATCCGGCTGCTATTCTTTTTACATTCTCTCTATTTGATACTTTCTCTATGCTTTAAACTTTTAAATATTACGCCAGCTCTTAAATCTTACAGTTTCTCCACAAACCTCATGAACGCTTCTCTTCCTTCCGGCGTGCACTTATACACCCCGGCATCCTCCAGAACATGGACGAAGACTTTCCCTGTCTCCTCCTTTAAGATATCCATGACATTCTCTCTGGTAATGTTATCATACTCTCCCAGGAAGGAGTCCACCCACTGAGCATGTTTGGAAATCTTCTCGCAGCTCTCTATGTCCTTTTCTTCTGTGATGTATTCCGCCAGAAGGTCCATCTCCTCCTTCAGACGCGCCGGCAGGACTGCCAGTCCCATAACCTCGATGAGTCCGATATTTTCCTTCTTGATGTTATGGTACTGCGCATGGGGATGGAAGACACCCAGAGGATGTTCTTCTGTGGTGATATTGTTGCGCAGCGTCAAATCCAGCTCATACATCTCGCCTTTTTTGCGCGCGATGGGAGTGATACTGTTGTGGGGTACTCCGTCTGTCTCAGCGAAGATAAATGCTTCTTCATCTGTGTACCCTCTCCACACCCGGAGTACATGTTCTGCCAGGTCAATCAGTCTCTTCTCGTCTCTGCAGCGGATGCGCAGCACAGACAAAGGCCACTTCAGGATTCCTGCTTCCACATCTTCATAGCCTGCTATCTTGAGCGGTCTCTCCATAGGCGCCTTTGCCATGGCAAAGGTATAGTTCCCGCCCTGGAAATGGTCATGGCTTAGGATGGAACCGCCTACAATCGGCAGGTCCGCATTGGAGCCCAGGAAATAGTGGGGGAACTGCTTAATAAAATCAAACAGCTTCACAAACGCCGCTCTGTCTATTTTCATGGGGACATGCTCTCCGTTGAAGACAATACAGTGCTCATTGTAATAAACATAAGGAGAATACTGAAATCCCCATCTGCTCTCATTGATGGTGATGGGAATGATGCGCAGGGTTTCGCGCGCCGGGTGGTTGACTCTTCCCGCATACCCTTCATTTTCCATACACAACTGGCATTTCGGATATCCCGAAGCCTTTGCTTTTCCCGCCGCCGCAATCGCTTTGGGGTCTTTCTCCGGTTTGGAGAGATTGATGGTAATATCTATCTCTCCGTAGGGGGATTTTACCTTCCACTTCCTGTCCCTCTTTATGCGGTAACGGCGGATATAATCGCTGTCCTGGCTGAATTTATAGAAATACTCTGTCGCTTTTTCAGGGGATTTTTCATACTGCTCCCAGAATACCTTCTGCACCTGCGCAGGACGCGGGACGAGGCAGTTCATCATCTTCGTGTCAAATAAATCCCGGTACACGATGCTGTCCTCTATGATTCCCCGCTTCACCGCTTCATCGAGCAGAACCGCAAGAATTTCTTCCAACTCTCCGCCATCGTCTGCTGCCTGTGCTCCATTGCAGCCGGAGCCGCAGCACTCGCTTGCTTTCTCAGCTTCCGTATCCTGCGATGTTTCCCGCTCATAGTCCTCTTCCCCGAATACATCCAATAGCAGGTTTGTCGCATATACCCGCTCGCACTCCGGAGTCAGTCCTGTCTTAATACCATATTCCACCAGTTTTTCAATTGCTCTGTATAACATGTGCTATTCTCCTTTTCCCTTTGCCGGGCTGTCTGCTGCCCTGTCACAGTCTCAGTATTTCAGAGTCCTGTCAGACTGCTCCGTGCCCTATCCGGGCAGCGGCGCCTGTCGCGGTCTATGACAGACGGCGCGCGCCTTCTCCCACATCTACCACATAGATTTCTGCCGTCTTACCACATTTTTCTTTGTAGCCGTTTAAAATTTCCTCCCGGAATCTCTCCACAGCGTCATTCTCCACGATGCTCACCGTACAGCCGCCGAAGCCGCCGCCTGTGATGCGGGAGCCAATCACTCCGGGAATCTGCCATGCCAGCTCAGCCAGCACATCCGTCTCCTCACAGGATACCTCATAGTCGTCGCGAAGAGAAATATGGGATTCATTCATATATCTGCCAAACGCGGCAAGGTCGCCCCGTTTGAGCGCCGCCTCTGCCTGAATGGTCCTCTGGTTCTCGTATACGGCATGCTTTGCCCGTTTCCGGCATACTTCATCGGATATGACATGTTTATGAGATTCAAACGCTTCTTCGGAAAGCTCTCCCAAAGCCTTAATATCTGCCACAGTCTGCAACTCCTTCAGCGCCTGCTCACACTCTCTGCGCCTGTCATTGTAGGCGGAATCCACCAGACTGTGCTTTACCTTGCTGTTTGTAATGACAATCTTCGCGTTTTCCAGCTTAATAGGCGCATATTCATACTCCAGCGTATTGGTATCCAAAAAAATCGCATGGTCCTTCTTTCCCATAGCGCTGGCAAACTGGTCCATGATACCGCAGTTGCAGCCGTTAAAATTGTTCTCCGAATACTGCCCAATCTGCGCGATTTCTGTCATGGACACGGAAAAGCCGTATAAATCTTTCAAAATCACTCCCGTGAGCACCTCTAAAGATGCCGAGGAGGAAAGCCCGGAGCCGTTGGGGATATCTCCCCAGATTAATAGGTCCAACCCGCAGTCCATGTGAAAACCGCGTTTTTCAAACGCCCACATAACTCCTTTCGGATAATTGGTCCAGCCCGCTTTCTCATCCGGTACCAGTTCTTTTATGTCTCCGGTGATGACGCCGTCCTTCTCAAAATTCAGAGAATAGAAACGAAGCTTCCCGTCCTGTCTCTTTCTCGCCACGCCGTAAGTACCGATGGTCAGCGCGCAGGGGAATACGTGTCCGCCGTTGTAATCTGTATGCTCTCCAATCAGATTCACTCTGCCGGGGGCAAAATACATCCTGCTTTCTCCTTCTCCGAATGTTTCATTAAAAACACTGTACAATTTTTCTTTCATACTCTCTCTCCTTTATTTGATTTCCGGTATTCCTTAGGTGTCATGCCAAAACTCCTGCGGAACACGCGGTTAAAATAAGAAACATTGTTAAACCCCGTATCCATGGCAATCTCTGTCACACTCCTGCTGCTGCCGGCGAGCCGCCCCGCCGCGATTTCCATACGGTACTGATTTAAGTACTCGACACAGGTCACCCCCATGTACTGTTTGAAAAACCGCATGAAATAATACTCACTGAAATGGCAGATTTGGGCAAGCTGTGCCACGGTTATCTGCTGCCGGTAATGCTCCTTGACATATTGCAGGACCGCCTTTAATTTCTCCGTTATCTCCTCGCTGTCCGCCTCTTCTCTCTGGTAAGGCACAAAGCGGTAGAAAAGCAGCATAATCTTAAACAGCAGTTCCTTGATTTCCATCTCATAGCCCTTCTGTTTCCTCTCGAAGCTCTCTGAAAGTTCAGCAAACACTTCCCGAAGCTTCTCCGCAGCCGCCTCCTTCCCGGATATAACTGTCGGAAAATGAATTTTTCCACTCTCCACAGGGGAAATATATTTCACCTGGCAGATATCTCTCCTGTCCCCGAAAATCTCCGGATGGAAGACAAAGCTGTCCGTCTTAAGCTCACGGACCCTCACCTCCGGTATGCCGTGCAGTATCCCGGACGGCAGGAAGAGAATATCTCCCTCCTGCACGAAACAGGGCTTTAAGCCTATCATATAGGAGCAGGAGCCTTTCTTCACCCAGGTGAGTTCAAACTCCTCATGCCAGTGTGCAGGCAGCCCGGCACCCCCTGCCGGATAGCTGCAGTAATAATGTTCTACCGGAAACATCGCCGTGCCGTGTCTGGTCTTCTCCAGATATTGTTCTTTTTGTTCCATCCAAGGATACCTCCATGAAAGAATCACTCCCCGAGCGCCGCCTGTCTATACCTTACACACATAGTCCCAGTCATCCTGTCCGCCGTCTGCTGACCGCAGGATTCTGTTAAAATCTGTTAGGAATATGTTAGACTGATCCCCTCCCTGCCGATATAATAATCACATGGAGCAGTCCTGTACAACTTGCCTGTCCTTTTATAAGCAGGCATCTGTATCCCTGTAAAGGTAAAGTTTGTTTTGTACTAAATCAGTCACACGAAAGGAGTTTATTATGATTCGCAAATATGTTTTCGGGAATCCGTTTCCCACAGGAGCCGTCATCCCTGTTCTCCCCGCCGAGACAGGAAATCTCCCCTTCTTTAAAAAAGAGAATGGCAGCCTGACACTGCGCCTGGAAAAGGATGCCCCGGTCTACGGTCTGGGCGAGCAGGTGCGCGGCATCAACAAACGAGGCTGGCACTATACAAGCAACTGCACGGATATCCCTAATCATACCGAGCATACACCGTCCCTCTACGGCGCCCACAACTTTCTCCTCATCGGAGGAGAGACACCGTTTGGTATCTTTCTTGATTATCCGGGCTATGTCACCTTTGACATCGGCTATACCTGCCAGGATATCCTCACCATCACACCGCAGGAGTGGGATTTTGACCTCTATATCATAGAGACAGAGGACTGTCGCTATTCCTCTGTGGTCCGTCAGTTCCGCGGGCTCATCGGCAGAAGTTATATCCCGCCTAAGTGGGCGTTTGGCTACGGCCAGAGCCGCTGGGGCTACAAAAATGAATCCGATATCCGTGAAGTAGCACAAACGTACAGAGAAAACAACATCCCGCTGGATGCCATTTATATGGATATCGACTACATGGAGCGCTACAAAGACTTTACCGTTGATGCGCAACGCTTCCCTGACCTAAAAAAATTAACGGCAGACATGCGTAAACTCGGCATCCACCTGGTCCCCATCATCGATGCGGGCGTGAAGGTGGAGGAAGGTTATCCGGTCTATGAGGAAGGCGTAGAAAACGGATATTTCTGCAAGGAAGAGGACGGCACTGATTTCGTAGCCGCTGTATGGCCGGGCTTCTCCCACTTTCCCGATTTTCTCAATCCCAGCGCGCGCCAGTGGTTTGGGATGAAATATAAACTCCTTCTGGATATGGGAATCGACGGATTTTGGAACGATATGAACGAGCCTGCTATTTTCTATTCTAAAAACCGCCTCCAGAAAACACTGGAAAAGCTGGAAAGCTTCAAAGGGCAGAACCTTGCGCTGGACAAAACCGAGGAGATGTTAGCTCTTGTCAACACCCTTGCCAACAATCCGGAAGATTATCAAAGCTTCTACCATGAGACCAGCCGGGGCAGAATCCGCCACGACAAAGTCCACAACCTCTACGGATACTATATGACTCTAGCGGCAGCAGAAGCTTTTGAGACCTTAAGCCCGGACAAACGCATTCTGATGTTCTCCCGCTCCTCCTATATCGGCATGCACAGAGCTGCGGGAATCTGGCAGGGGGATAACCTCTCCTGGTGGTCACATCTGCAAATGAACGTAAAGATGATGCCCTCCCTCAACATGTGCGGTTTCCTCTACACAGGAGCAGATTTGGGCGGATTTGGCGCCGATACGACAGAGGACCTTTTGCTGCGCTGGCTGCAGTTCGGTATCTTCACACCTCTCATGCGCAACCATTCCGCCATGGGAACCAGACCTCAGGAGGCTTACCGCTTCTCCAATATAGAAGCGCTCAAACGCACCATCAGCCTGCGCTACTGCCTTGTGCCCTACCTGTACAGTGAATACATGAAGGCAGCCTTAAATGATGAGATGTTATTCCGTCCACTCTCCTTCGATTATCAGGATGACCCCCAGACCCTGCAGGCGGAAGACCAGCTCCTCCTGGGAGAAAGCCTTATGCTCTCGCCCATCTGCCAACAGAACGCCACAGGGCGCTATGTGTATCTGCCCGAAGATATGCTCCTTGTCACCGCCAGCGGACCGGACGATTTCCGTTTTCAGAAGATGTCCGCGGGACACCACTATGTAAAGGCGGCGATGGAGGAAGTCATCTTCTTTATCCGCAAAGGGCATCTCCTGCCTCTTGCTTCCTCAGCCCAGAGCGTGGAGGAGTTGGATACCAGTTCGCTCACCCTCGTCGGCTATCTGGACAAAGATACGACCTACAATCTCTATGAGGATGACGGCATGAGCACGGTCTATGACGAAGAAACGCACACGCTGCACATCCGTGTGACAGAAGAGGGCAATGTCTCCTGTGAGGGCGCAGGCGAAGAAAAAACCTTCCGCACCGTTATCTATTCTGCATCAATCCCCGGCAAGCCTGCCTAAAACAGGCCTGCCGGGGAATCTTGCTTTTTTTGCCCGCTTACCAGATTTTTGCCCAGCGAAATCCCCGCGCCTTTACAGGGACAGCCCGCATATCCACTGCTCCGCCTGCAATCATATCTTTTCCCATTCCCTCCGGGCACACAAATATCTGTTTGTCTTCCCCGGTGAAATTATAAATTCCTGCCATCTTTTCTCCGTTTTTCTCGCGAATGATACAGATAATCCCTTTATCTCCGGTCTCCACCGTGCTGACCTGTGCATCCTCATCAAACACACATTCCTGTTTACGCAGCTTTTCCAGATAATCCAGCGCCTGGAAAATTTTTCCCTCCACGCAGTTTTTATTTCCGCGCCTGCGGGCATTTTTCCAGATGAAGGTCCCTCTGTGTATATACCGGGAATCTTCCCTTTTTGCCGGGTTCTCTTTATAAGTATAGTCGTTGACCTGCCCTATCTCATCGCCGCTGTAGAGCATCGGGATTCCCGACTGCAGCAGCATGTAGGAGTGCAGCATAATGTCCAGCGCCACTGCTCTGTCCATCTTCGCCTGGTCCGCTTCAAATCCGGCGCTCTCCACACCGCACATAGAAGCGGTAGTCCCGCAGAATCTGGCATCCTGCGTCACCGGGTCGTCATTGTAGAGTTCCCCCCTGCTCTCGCTTCCCGGGAACTTCCCTGTATAGTAGTCATTTAAAAACCGCTTATGAGCGACTTCCTCCATTCCCTGCCCTTTCAGGAAATCATAGTCCAGTCCCCAGCCGATATCGTCATGACAGCGCAGATAATTGAGGAATGTATAGTCCTTCGGAAGGCTTAACACGGTATCCAGCTGCTTCTTCAAAAGCGCCGTATTCTGCACGGCGAGTGTATGCCAGATGGTCGCCATGGTGGTTACATTGTAGAGCATGTGACACTCCGGTTTCTCCACGGTGCCGAAATAAGGCGCCACCTTCTCCGGTTCCATCACCACTTCCCCCAGCAGAACCACCGCCGGACAGACTATCTCGCCAATCATGCGCATCATACGCACAATGGTGTGCACCTGCCTCAAATTCCGGCAGGGAGTCCCCAGTTCTTTCCATATATAGGGCACCGCATCGATTCGTATGATATCCATTCCCAAATTAGCGAAAGACAGGAAATTGTACATCATCTCATTGAACACTCTGGGATTTTTGTAATTCAAATCCCACTGGTAGGGATAAAAGGTCGTCATCACATAATGCCCCATATCCGCAAGCCAGGTAAAATTCCCCGGCGCAGTAGTGGGGAACACCTGCGGCACAGTCCTCTCAAACTCCTGCGGTATCTCCGGGTTATCATAGAAGAAATAACGGCTCATATACTCTCCATCGCCGCTTCTTGCCCTGCGCGCCCACTCGTGTTCCTCAGAAGTATGGTTCATAACAAAATCCATACACACATTGATGTCTCTCTTGTGACATTCCGCTGTGAAATGGGCAAGGTCATCTATCGTCCCCAGGTCACTTCTGACTTTTCTGAAATCTGCCACCGCATATCCGCCGTCTGATTTTCCTTCCACTGTATCGAGAAACGGCATTAGATGTATACAGTTTACATTACAGTCTTCAATATAGTCAAGCTTGCGCTCCACCCCTTTTATATTTCCGGCAAAATTGTCGATATAGAGCATCATGCCGAGCATCTGCCTGCTCTTAAACCAGTCCGGTTTTGCCTCTTTTGCCCTGTCCCGTTTCTTAAGAACAGCACTGCGGCTGTCATAGAAATCTTTCATCTGACTCAGCAATTCAAAGAACATATCGTCATTTCCATACAGCTCCATATACAGCCAGCGGAGCTCGTCATGATATTTGCCAAGCCTTCTTTCAAACACGGTTTTCCCTGCCACTGTCAAATCTCCTTTCACTCACGGACAAGATACATCTGGTATGCCATATATTCTTTCTCCTCTGAAGGCAGCGGAATGCCCGCCTCCATCAGAGCGCCTCCCGTATACTTTTTGCCGGTCTCGCAGTCCCTGTAGACCGCCTCCGGCTCCAGCCCTTTCAGCCGAATATAGTTCACCGCCATATTGCCGTGCACCTCGAGAGCCACTGCGTTGAACAATGCCTCGGACCGGTCCTGGGAGACAAACATCCACGCCGCGGCGCGCTCCTGTTTCGGGTCGCTTAAGCGGTAATATTCTCCATTGTTGATGAGGCCCGCCCGCTCACGGTAGACCTTCACCTGTCTCTTTACTTCCTCTTTTTCCTGCGCGGTCAGACTGCCAAGCTCCAGCTCATAGCCGAAGGTTCCCGCCATCGCCACAACGCCTCTTGTAGATAGCGGTGTACAGCGCCCGGTCTGATGATTCGGACATGCCGATACATGAGAGCCTACTGCGGACACCGGATAGAAGAACGAAGTCCCGTACTGTATCTGTATGCGGTCAATGGCATCCGTGT
This sequence comes from uncultured Ruminococcus sp., assembly GCA_900541505.1. Lineage (GTDB taxonomy): Bacteria > Bacillota > Clostridia > Lachnospirales > Lachnospiraceae > Mediterraneibacter. Next base: position 27,300 of record UQKK01000005.1, on the reverse strand, counting down.
TGTCGCTGCACCAAATCTGCGGAGTATAATAGAGCATACCTGCGTCAAATCTCCCGCCTCCGCCGCTGCATCCTTCTATCAGGATATCCGGATACTTAAGGGTCAGCTTCTCCAGGAAATCATAGACTCCCAGCACATAGTCGTGCAGAACTCTGCCCTGCTCCTCCGCCGGAATGGAAAATACATCGGATATGCTGCGGTTCATATCCCATTTGATATATTCGATATTGGCATGATCCAGGACCTCGCAGATTTGCGCGAAAATATTATCTCTGACCTCTTTCCTTGAGAAATCCAGCACAAGCTGGTTCCTCGCCCGCACCGGCTGTCTGCCCGGAATGGCGAATACCCAGTCAGGATGCGCCCTGTAGAGGTCGCTGTCCTCGGAAATCATCTCCGGCTCAATCCACAGCCCGAACTTCAATCCTTTCTCATTGACTTTGCGCGCCAGTTCTCCCATGGAGCACCCTAACTTTTCTTCATTGACCTTCCAGTCTCCCAGGCTGCTGTTGTCATCGTCACGCTTCCCGAACCACCCATCGTCCAGCACGACCATCTCGATTCCCAGCTCCGCCGCCTCTTCTGCCAGATTAACAATCATCTCCCCCGTAAAGTTAAAATAAGCCGCCTCCCAACTGTTGACAAGGATTGGTCTTACCGCTTCTTTATATTCCCCCCGGCATAAATGATGCCGGAAGCACCCGTGATAATTGCGGCTCAGCCTCTGAAAGCCGTCCGCGGAATAGCTCATAACCGTCTCCGGCACAGTGAACATCGCCCCCGGTTTTAACGGATAACGGAACATCCCGCTCTCCAGCCCCATCATGACCCTGGTCTGGTTAAACTGGTCCTTCTCCGCCTCTCCCCGGAAATTTCCGCTGTAGACAAACGCCATGCCGTAACAGCTCCCGGAATCCTCCCCAGCCTTTTCGTCCGCCAGGATGAGGGTGGGATTATACTGATGGCTGGATGTCCCTCTGCGGCTCCCAATCGTATGCCCGCCGTGGGACACCGGAGTCCTCTGAAAATTTCTCTCCATGGCATGTCTGCCATAAAAGGTGATAAGGTCAAATTTTCCGTACACGAAATCAAGGCTCGCCGAAGCCGCTTTTTCGATGCAGACTTCCCGGCTGCCTCTGTTAAAAATCTTCACGCTCCTGGTGATGATATCATACTCCGGAAGTACACCGTAGAGCAGCATCACCATAACCTTTGTCACCGGGTCTTCCAGATAAACTTCCAGCGTCTGCGCTTCCCCGGCATCCGCATAGACCGCCGGAAGCCCTTCCAATGCGTATTTTCCTTCGCGAATCTTATATCCCGCGTAGCGCATATCACAGCTGAATGTCCCGTCCGCATTGCGCAGCATTAAAGCGCTGCTCCTGTAATCGCCGTTTCCCATGCATGGGTATTCCTGGGGAAGGAAGTCCATGGAATAGGTCCTGTCCTTCCCCGCATCATACGGATTTCCGGAAAATCCCCTGTCCGCGTAGGTCAGGAGATAATCCATGTTCCCTTCCGTCCGTTTCCCGTAGTATAAATGGAGCAAAAATCCATAGGAATCTGCCTGAAACTGATAAGTCGTACGCTTCGTATGCAGCGTAAAAATTCTTTTTTCTTCCTGAAATATAATTGCCATTTATCTCTTCTCCTTTAAGTCCGCAAATATTCCATATCCGCATGAGCAAACCTGACAGGGCTTATGCCTATTTCACGGCTCCATTCACTACGCCGCTCAGAATCTGTTTCTGGCAGATGACATAGAAGATTAAAATCGGTATCAGAGCCAGCAGATAAGAGGCAAACGCCAGATTGTAGTTGGTCCCGAACTGTGTCTGGAAGTTAAGCTGTGCCAGAGGCAGTGTATTCTGCCCGGTCCCGGACATGATGACCAGTGGAGTCATAACGTCATTCCATACCGCCAGAGCTGTGATAATCGCCACAGTAGCGTGCATAGGCTTCATAATCGGGAAAATGACTTTCCAGTATGTACGCCAGGTATTCGCTCCATCCACCCTGGCAGCCTCCTCCAGCGCCAAGGGGATATTGACAAGATATCCTGAATATAGTAATACATTCATCGGCATATAGAATACCACATATAAAATGATTACACCAGCCCAATTTCCCAGTCCCATCTCCGCCGTCTGCTTTGCCAGCGGCATCATCAGTATCGCGAAGGGCACGAACATACCGCTGACGATGAACAGGTAGACAAATTTATAGAATTTACTGTGCGCCCGGTTCCTTCCGATGGCATATCCCATGATGGAATGGATGAGGATACACAGCACGACTGTCACACAGGTAATCAGGAAGCTGTTTCTTAAAGAGCTCCAGAAATCCGTCACCTCCATCGCCTGCTTGAAATTATCAAGACTCCAGCTTGACGGGAGCGATAAAATTCCAGAAATACTGTTTGTCATCTCAGTCGGCTGTTTAAACGCAATGACAATCGTCATGTACAGCGGGAATACAATTGTACTCAGTCCCAGTAACAGCAGGACCATTACCGGCCAGTTTGTTCTGCCTTCTTGAAATTTTTTCTTCATTACAGCTGCTCCTCCTTTCTGGCGGATATAGACATCTGCGCTGCGGAAACTGCCACAATCACAATGAAGAAGATTACCGCGTTCGCGCTCTGGAATCCGAACTGTCCGCCGGACATTCCGTTGTTATAAATTAAATAGGAGATGGATTCCGTGCTCTGAGCCGGACCTCCTTTTGTCAATGCCATAATCTGGTCGAATACCATGAGGAAGTTCTTCACGCACAATACCATATTGATGGTAAAGAAGGGGATAATAAGCGGGAAGGTCAGATGTTTAAACTGCTTCCACCCTGTCGCCCCGTCCAGAGAGCCTGCCTCATACACATCCTCCGGCACGGTCTGAAGACCGGAGATATAAATGATTGTATTCATGGCGATTGCCTGCCATGCGCACACGATTACAATGGCAATCCACGCTGTATTCTTACTGGAGAGCATACTGCCGCTCATCGCCTCACTGCCAAGCATCTCGCCCAGCGCCGGGATGATGTAGGTGAACAGATACTGAAAGATGTAACCTACTACAAGCGCACCCAGGATATTGGGGATAAAATACATTGCTCTGAAGAAACTCTTAGCACGAATCTTGCTGTTCAGCGCCAAAGCCAGAATCAGGCTGATGACGTTGGTCACAATAGTCGCCACGATAGCCAGCTTAAACGTGAACAGGTAGGAACCTCCCACGCGGGGATCTGAAAACAAATCTATATAGTTTCTAAACCCAACCCAGTCATAAGAGCCAAAGCCCTTGAAGTTTGTAAAACTGTAGACCACGCCCCGGATGAGAGGTACCGTATTGAAACATATGAACAATGCCAGGATTGGTATCGTAATCAGTAAAAACGTCCGTTTTCTATCATTTTTCATCCTCTTTATCTCCCTTCCCCGGCACTGCCATTTTCTTCTTCATATTCCTCTACAGTGCGGATAATATCGCGGTTATACCGCAGCCAGTCTTTGTCAAATTTCTTCAGGAACGCATCCACATCCTTGTTGATAAGGAATGTCTGAAGCTGTGCATCCACCGCCATTTCCGATGGATAATAGTGGTCCTGGTAGTCCGTCATGTTGCCGGACTCTATGTACGGTGTCATGCCGTCCAGCATAGGAGCCAATTCAAATTCGCCTTCCTTACAGGGAATCGCGTTCTGAGCATCCACATACTGCTGAATATTGGCATCCTCATACAGGAAATCCAGCACTTCATAGGCTGCCTCTTTATTTTCACATTCCGCCATCACACAGAACTGCAGGTCAATACCGGAGTTCAGCGTATTTCCGTCCGGACTGCTGCTGGCAGGCATGACGAAGGAATCAATATCCATCTCCGGATTTGCAGAAAGAATCTGCGGAACCGCATAGCTTCCAATCGGATACATCGCGGACTCTCCGTTTGCAAACGAGATGCAGGCATCGTTGTAGCCATATGCAAATGGATCGTCCGGACCATATTTGAGCAGCTCCAGATATTTCTCGGCGCTCTCCTCATATCCTTCGGTGAAGGTGGCTTCCCCTCTGTTCACCTGTTTACACAAATCTGCAGGCGCCAGGTCTACAGCGATGGCGTTCCACGGAGCCAGGCAGGTCCAGGTATCACGGAAACCAAAGTAGAATGGCAGGATTCCTTCTGCCTGAATCTCTTCACATAAGCTCAGCAATTCTTCCCATGTCTCGGGAATCTCCCATCCGTGCTCTTCAAACATCTCCCTGTTGTATAAGATACCTGCCGCATTCGCCACATAGGGAACGCTGTAAGTCCCATCCGTAGGTACGATTTCCAGCGCTTCCGCAATATCAATGTAAGATTTCTTGATATTCTTTAGCCCCTCATAGTCTGATACATCCGCCAGAATCTCCGCATCAATATAGTAGGAATAGTTGATATCTCCTCCTATTCCAATGATGTCCGGGTAATTCTCCCGGATAAACCGCGTCCGCAGGATTGTGCTCGCATCGTTTGGTGAATCGATGGTCAGATGAATATCATCGTGGGACGCATTGAACTGTTCTTCTAACGCATCAAAATACGCAGCGGCTTCCGGCTTGTACTGTACAATCTCAATCTCAGTCTTTCCGTCAGCCCCGCTTTTCCCCGAACAGCCCTGCAGCAGCATTGAGCCAATCATCACAGCAGCCAGCATCGCGCTGATACACCTTGCTCTTTTTCCTTTCATTTTGCTATCTCCTCTCTTTGCCGTTATTCTTACGTTTTCAGCTATATATATTGTAACATGTCAATATGCGTGTATAAATACCGTCACCTATTTTATTTTATGCCAAAATGCTTGATTTCCTCCCATATCTTGATATCATCTAGCATTTTGATATATAATAAAAAAAACAAACGGAGGAGCGTCATCCCAAGCTATGAATCAGAATTATTTGTTTTATATTTTTCCAAGTGAAAACTTTGTAGATCTGGGTCTGTACCAGTGCGGCTGGGAGAAGTGTGAGCCGGGTCATTCTTTTGGTCCCGCCTCGCGCAATCATTATCTCTTCCACTATGTCATTTCCGGCACCGGCGTTTTGTATGCCAATGACAGTAAAGGAATTTCCAGAGAGTACCATATCAAGAGCGGACAGGGGTTTATGCTCTTTCCTCATCAGATTTGTACTTATATCGCGGACTCCGTGCTGCCCTGGGAGTACACCTGGATGGAGTTTGACGGGCTGAAAGCCAAGGAAACCATTGAGGCAGCGGGACTGACCGTGGACTCCCCGGTCTATCGCCCCCGTTTCCGGGACATAGCGCAGATGATGTCTGAAGAACTGCTCTATATCGCGGGTCACTCGGAGGAATCCTCTTTCCATCTTATCGGGCACATGTACCTGGCGCTGGACTATCTCTCCAAGTCAAACACCCTGCTTCTGCCTTCCCAGGGGAGCCGTATGCGTGATTTCTATATTAAAGAGGCTCTGACCTTTATCGAGCAGAATTTCCAGAATGATATCTCTATCGAGGACATTGCTTCCTTCTGCGGGCTGAACCGCAGTTATTTCGGAAAAATCTTTCACGATGCCGTCGGGAAATCACCGCAGGAGTTTCTCATTTCCTACCGCATGTCAAAGGCTCAGGAACTTTTAAAACTGACCCGCTTATCCATCGCCGATGTTGGAAATGCCGTGGGGTATCCCAACCAGCTCCATTTTTCCCGCGCATTCAAAAATGTCTACGGCGTATCACCGAGGATATGGAGATATGAACAACAGGGAAGTAAGCCGTAAGACTTCCTTCCCTGCATGTCTGCCGTATGCATAGCCATACTCGCCAAGATTATGCACACTTCCTTATTTTTTATACTGCCTTCTCTAACCTTGCGGGTACTCTTGTAAAGAGGTGAGGCGGCAGCCTCATTTCAGCAGTCCCACCGGCAGCTCTTTAAATCCACATGGTTCTCATCCTTCATGTGTACGCCCTCGTCCTCCAGAAGGAATCGCTGTTCCCTCCACCCGGGCACCAGCCTCCCCGCATGGTTTACTACTCTGTGGCACGGATAGTCGCCGTAATACTGTGCCATACTGAGCACTTTTCCCACAAGACGCGCATTTCTCTCCCGTCCGATAAGCCTGGCAATCTGCCCGTAGGTGGCGACATTCCCACTCGGTATCTCCTCCACAACGGAGAGAATTTCATAAATCAGTTCTTCCTTTAATACGGAACTTTTATCCATCATTTCTTTTTCCCGTAAAAAATAAGTCCGACTACTCCGGGTCCCGCATGGGTTCCGATGCTGGGGCTCACATCGTTGATGACGATGTTGGTGTATCCAATCCCGCGCACCATCTCCGCCACGTCCTCGGCTTCTTTTAAGCAGTCCCCGTGTACAATCGCCACCATCCGCTCTGTACCGAAATGCTCTTTATCGAGCGCCTCTTCCATTCTGGTGACCAGGGTCTTTAACGACTTCTTCCTCCCCCTTACAGTCCCTGCGGCGAGCAGTTCACCTTTCTCTGTCACCGTCAGCACAGGCTTGATATTGACCAGGCTTCCCACCACCGCGGTGGTCTTGGAAACCCTGCCGCCCCTCTGCAAGTGATGCAGGTCGTCCACGGTAAAGAGTACATTGACATGGTCTCTCTCTGCTTCCAGAGTCTCATAGATTTCCTCCATCGTCCCTCCAGCCTCTTTCAGCTCCACTGCGCGGTAAACGGAAACGCCCTCTCCCAGAGAAGCGTTGAGGGAATCAAAAATCAAAATCTTCCGCTCCGGATATTTCTCCAGGAGTTCCTCAGACACCATCCGCACATTGTTCAGACTGCCGCTTAAGGCGCTTGAAAAGCCGATATGCAGGATGTCTTTTCCCTCCTTTAAGATTGCCTCAAATTTCTCCTGAATCACTGCCGGGTTGTTCGCCATGGACTTCGGCAGTTCCCCGTTTCTCATGGTTTCATAAAATTCGGACGGCTCCATATTCAGCTCGTCCCCGTATACCGTATCCCCGAAGGCATAATACTGCGGAATCACCGGTATCGCGTGCTCCTCAATAAATTCGGGACGGACATCGGAATTAGAGTCCGTCGTGATGATATATTCTGACATATTTTTAAGCCCCCTTCTGTCGTGTTTCTATGCTTTCTTTTCTGCCTTTACTCAGGCGTCCAATGGGATTATTATAACACTAAATACAAAAGAAGGGCAGGAAAAAATATATTCTTTTTATATCTTGGCTATCCTTTCTTTATAATTTTTAATCCTGTCTTTACATACCTGACACACATTCTTCACACTTAGGAGGTATATTACAATCAAACAAAGCAAAACGCTTTTTTACATAGATTACTCCTAATTCCGCCGGGCATCGACACCCGGCTTTTTTATGAAAAAGCTGAAAATGGGTACTGAAGTTCCTCTACGGTTGTCTCTATAAGGGAATCCCCAAAAATACGTTCCACACATTCTATAATCTGTTCTTCAGCAATTGACAGTTGTCTGTCCAGTGAATAAGAGATTGTCATAAGCCGGTAATTAGGATATTGGCTTTTTATATGATAATAACAATTATCACTTTTTGAATCTGCCATAACATTGTCAGGCAGAAGAGTAAACCCCATATCTGCACTAACCATATCGTTGCAGGTGTTCCAATTATCTGCATTAAAAATCGTATTGGGCTCATAGCCAGCTTCCCGAAAAAAAACATCACAAAAATTTGTAAACAAAGGAGCGTTTTTCAGACCGATATATGGCACATTTTTCAAGGAAGCTAACTCAATCATATTTTTCTTGCCCTCCCGAAAAGCTGATTTATTTGCTTCACAATCGGGATTTACCGCCACAAGTATATTTTCTCTGCGAAACATATGAGAAGCTAACTTGGAGAACTTTGGCGGAAGCGGCAAAAGAATCATATCCAACTTACCCGTAAGGACCTGTTCAATCATTGGTAATGTATATCCCTCAAAAGGGATAAGATGGACATCCGGTGAAGTTATGCTCAATTCATTCACAATTGGTGATAAATAGGTACGTGTATATCCATTCGCCATACCAAACCGTACGGTATTATCAATCTTTTCGTTTGCTTTACGCATATCTCTGAGCATTTCTTCTCTGTATCTCAAAAAAAGCTTTCCCCTCTCTGCTAATATACGTCCTGCAGGCGTCAAACTGCATGAGCGCTTATCTCTGATGAGAAGAGGATATCCCAACTCATTTTCAGCACGTTGGATATATTGTGTCAGCGCTGGCTGGCTGATATAGAGCTCTTGAGCTGCTTTTGACAAACAGCCTGTTCGCTCAATAGCTAACATAATCTCTATAAGTCGAAATTGAATTGACATGAAGCCTCATCCTTTTTATTTTAAACTTAGATTATCTCTGTTAATCCTTATTTTCACTATTTCCATATAAACGTTTTTTTACCCCAACATCCTGTTACTTTTAGAGCAATGAGAAATAATACAGATGAAATTCCCAAACCACAATACAATCCCATCAAAGTCATCTCTCCAGAACTATATGCCAAAATCATTAGGTAAATAGGGATATTACAGATATTGGCAATTGGATTGCATGCCCCTAACTCAACACAGGTAGCTGTCTGAAAATCAGGATCGACAACTCGTATCAATGCGATTCCTGTCGGGGCAGTACCTGTACTCATCCCATATGTTCCAAGGAAACGCTCAAAATCGTTATCTGCTCCCAATCTCTGACAGAAAAATAAACATACCGCAAATGTTGTGGCTGTAACCACTGCCGAAATAATAAAGATTGGTATCAGCCATGCAGAAATAATATAAACGGATACCGCCATAAATGAACACACAACCAAATAATCGGCTGTCCACCCAGTAATTTTATTTTGCAGAGTATTATCAAGCAAATAATCTATCCGCATCCTCCTCATGATAAATTTTACAATATATGCCGCATACATACCATTCAAAAACATCAGACTACTCATGGATGTTCCAAGAAGACCGGGTATAAGCGCAAAAATTTCTGAAATTCCCTGTGCCATGATATAGCAGAGTCCAATCACACCAAAATGAAAAGACAATGTTTCTATATTGCTGCTGCAAAATGTATCTTTCTGGGCACTTGCTGTTTTTTCTTCTGGTTTCATATAACCTCGCAAAGTGATTTCGTCCAGTTGCCCGTATTTTTTTGCCAGCCCTTTTTTGATTCCATATCGCGCTGCCGGTATACCACAGAGAAACGCTACGATAAAACCAATGGTTGAAAAGGTAAGCGCCGTCATACATGCATTTTCCCAGCCATACTGCTCTATTAATGTTCCATAAGTTACGGACTGTCCCGGGCCTTGACAAAACGCAAAAGGTATTAACATTCCATATATCGTTGGCATATTAAAATTCCCTCCGATAAAAGAAGTTATGGCACCTCCTATCAATGGCGTCAATGCGTATAAGAAGCACCATATAAGCCCTATCCCCAGTGCGCCCTTTAAAATTGTTTTTGTCTTATTTTCTTTTTTGTCTGAAGAATCCATCAGTGTAATAGAAATAAATGATACGGTAAATAGCTGATTAACAATACTGGTAAACATCTCACTATCCGTACCTGCATTTATCTCAAAGTGTGCCATCACATTCACAAAAACAAGCCCGAGAATTCCTGCTATAACCGCCGAGGGAACTATCATTCTCTTTAAAATGCCACATTTTGCTCTAAGCAACGTACCAACAAGTAACATGATACTTGCCCATCCAAATGCCATCATCACATTCATATGCTGCCTCCTTCAAAACATTCGTCTTTTGTTCTTTCAGGATGATGCCCTCGCGTTACGCCATCAAAGAAGCTGCAGCAACAGACAGATATTTAGATTCCGCGCTTGCACCTCTTGATGTAAGGACAATCGGTACCTGGCTACCCATTACCATTCCCACTTGCTTAGAATGAGCTAATAAGCGTAAACTTTTATTCAGTATATTGCCGCATGAAATATCTGGTACGACTACAATATCCGGATTTCCCACTACCGGACTCTCAAACCCTTTAATCTGCGCTGATTCTGCATCTAATGCCAAATCAATAGATATAGGTCCCTCAATATAACATCCTGGCAGTTCACCAACTCTGTTCATCCTCTTTAATTCAGCCGCATCCACTGTCTCCGGCATTTTAGGATTCACCTTTTCCAACGCCGTGAGCACCGCTACCTTTGGCATTTCATATCCAATAGCATGTAAAGCGTTCGCTGCATTGCGAATGATATCTGCTTTTTCCTCCAGAGAAGGATGAATAACAATCCCTGCATCTGTAACAACTAAAAGTTTATGATACGTCGGAACCTCATTAATTGAAATATGTGATATTGTTTTCCCATGTTTCAGCCCAGTATCATGATTTAATACTTCACGAAGCAGCTCTGATGTGTTGATGAGACCTTTCATTAAAAAGTCCGCTTCCCCATCCTTTACCAGCTTTACTGCTCTTTTAGCAGCACAAACAGAGTCTGTTTCATCAATTAGTGCTTCATCCGGCAGCGTTGCATGTAATTCAGACAGTATCTGTTCCATACGTTTTTTATCCCCTATCAACAGAGGAACTATCATTTTTTCTTCCCACGCATGGCAGACTGCTTCCAACACGTGCAGGTCAGCAGCCGCTGCCACTGCAAGCCTTTTCCGAAGTTTTTTCTGTTTGGCATATTGCACAAGAGAATCAATATTTTTAAATTCCATATTTTATTCCTCCCACATCTCTTCGTCCGTCAATGCAGGAGCATTCGGAATAATGTAGGAAACTTTTGTTATATTCATCAAATGTGTATAGCTCAAATTCTCAGATATACTGTTATTTCCCCAAGAGCCACATCCCAGTGATAGTGTAGGTGTCAGACCATTTTCCAGAGTACTTCCGCCTGCCATTGCGCCTGGTGCATTGACCAGTACCCGTGATACAGGAAGTTCGTTACCCGCGCGTTCGATATGCTCCTGGTCATGCGAATAGATAATCGCAGTATGTCCGGCACCTTCCATATAAAGATTTGTCAGAATCTGCTCCATCCCCTGCTCAAAAGTCTCATAACCTGCCACCGCCTGAACCGGACAAAGCTTCTCCTTACAAAGCAATTCCCTCTTTCCAATTTTATTGACTCGTGCCACCAATGTTTTTGTTCCTGCAGGAACATCAATTCCAATCCGCTCTGCTAATTTTTCAGCTTCAATCCCCACATTGCTGACATTAAATTCTACATTTCCTTTCGTTGTCACTTGAAATAGAAGGTTTCTCAAAGCTTCTATTTTCTCTTCCTCTTCTATTACATATGCTCCCGCATTTCGCAGTTCAGCGAAAAAGGTCTGTAAATCTCCAGACGGAAGAGTAATAAACTGTTCACATGTGCAGGGAACACCATTATCTCGAATCCGACTATTTGTCACATTCTCTGCAATTTTTGCATATTGATTCCGACAATCCTCATCAATAATCACCTGGACATTTCCCTGTCCAACACCATACGATGGCTTTCCGCTGGAATATGCAGCTTTTACCATACCGGGACCTCCTGTTGCGACAACAACATCTGCCTGCCGCATCAATTCCTGTGTCAAATCCATCGTGGGTTCTTCAATTGCTATAAATAAATCTTCTGGTTCCCCTGCAGCCTTTAGTGCTTTCCTTACGCTTTCCACAGCATGTACCGTACACTTTTTTGTCCTGGGATGAGGCGCAAAAATCATAGAATTGCGGCATTTCAACGCATACATCCCATTTCCTCCCACTGTAGAAGTGGGATTTGTACTGGGTGTTATACAGGCCACTACCCCCATAGGCTTCGCATAATTGACAATTTGAAGCTCCTCATCTATGCTGATTGCTCCTACGGATTTTTTTCCCTTTAGGAAATGATATGCAACTGCCATCCCATTCTTCATTTTAGCGATTTTAGATGGAACATTTCCCAAACCGCCCTCGGTCACAGCCTCTTCCGCCAGAATTTCTGCATTATCATAGATTGCCTTTCCACATATCTTAACTAACGTATCTGTCTTTTCCTGACTGTAATTTTGAATTACAGCCTGTGCTGCACGCGAACGCGCAATCAGTTCCTGAATTTTTTCTTTTGCTTCCATAATATCTTTCCCTCTTTTACTTTTCTTACCCGCTATGCTTCCGTAAATTCAATTGGCTGAACTTCCCCTCTGAGAACTCTCAGAGCGCCCAAAGCTAATGCTTCATTTTCAAATTCTCCCGGGACAATCTCCACTGGAGCAAAGGCAGATACATAACTTTGTATACCATCTGTCATCTTTTTTGAATGAGCAATTCCTCCTGTAAGTATGATTCGGTCTACATCACCTCTCAATACAGCACAGCAAGAACCAATTTCTTTTGCAATCTGCAGTACCATCGCGCAAAATACCAAGTCTGCTTTTTTATCTCCCTGTTCTATTCGCTTTTCCACTTCGCGCATATCTTTTGTCCCCAGGTATCCCATAACACCGCCATTTCCCCGCAGCATTTTAAACACCTGTTCCTTTGAGTAATTTCCAGAGAAGCAGATATCTAAAAGCTGTCCATTGGGGACCGTTCCTGCTCTTTCCGGTGTAAAGGGACCATCTCCCACACCAACATCATTTACATCAATGACTCTCCCACGGTAATGCGCTCCAACTGAAATACCTGCCCCTAAATGTGCCACGACAAAATTACACTCCTCATATCTTTTTCCCATTTTTATTGCAATCTTTCTGGCAACTGCTTTTTGGTTCAACGGATGGAACCTCCCCAAACGGATTATACTGGGCGTTCCGCTCAAACAGGCTTCTGGTAATTTTTCATCCACGGAAGTAGGATCCGTAACATAAATTGGGCATTTTCTCCCTGCCAAAAGTTCCAAAGCAACCGGCAAAATCAGAGGAATACCGTGAATAGGAGGCTTCTTTGGGGTATAGAGTTTTAATGTACATTTTTTTAGTGCATCATTCATTATATAAGTTCCACTTTTTTTTACGTTCTGAATATAACACCCCCTGACAGCCACTGCGTCCATATTCTCCATAGAATATCCATTTTCTGCAAGCCACTCTAAAAGTAATTTTGAGCGATATTTTACTTGCTCCTTGGAAGTGTAATAAGTTTCCATATCCTCCGGAGTATGCTGAATATTTTTTTCAGCTGCTATTTTATCATCAAGATATACAGAAGCTTTCGTAGAAGTCCCTCCCAGATTCAGGACTAGTATCTGATACATTTTTTCTCCTCTTTCTTCTAAATTTAAAATATTCAATATCAATCACCGTAAGTATTTAAATAAAGGTAAGAACAGCACGTATAAACATATCCCCTCCAACGATTACCAAGCAGATATATACAAGCTTCAGGAAAAGGTCATGATTAATCTTTTTGTGGAAAAGATGTCCAAGATAGAAGCCTACTGCTGCCATTGGAACACCAATCAGCAATGCCCACCACATACGCGTAGTCCACTGCCCCGTTCTGAACTGATTTGTCATATTAAAACAGGTATTGATAATAATCCATACCCACGTCATCGTTGCCCGAAAAGAGGATTTTTCTTTTACTGAATAAATGGTATATACTGTAACCAACGGTCCTCCGATATTAAATGCTCCATGAACTGCACCGCCTAAAAGGAGGCAGCCATAACGAAAAGCCTTCATAATCATACTATCTGGTTTTTCATCTGCATTGTCTGTTTCTGCCACTTCAGCTCCACCATTTTCACTGGTAACCACGACCGCTTTTTTCAGCTTTGGCTCTTTTACAAACTTTTTATAGACTCCATTTAAAGCGATACATGTGACAATGAAACCGATACCGGTTTTTGCTTGATTCGCTGTAATATTTAAGAAAATATAGTGTCCTACTAAAACACCGGGAGCCATAAAGACCACTATCTTCAACAAATCTTTCCAGGAAACTTGTTTAAAGCATGCTATTCCCAGCACATACAACATAGGCATTGTAACAAGAGTACCATACGGCACTCCTTCTGCTGTTCCCAGAAGGCCTGTAACAACTGGGGCCGCGATAACCGTAGCGCCAAATCCGGTACATCCCTGTACAAAGTGGGAGAAAATCTCCATTAACCCAACGAGTACAAATGATATTTCAAACATAATTATCCTCCTCACATATTCTCACTCTGATAAGTATTTTAAGTGTCTTTTGATTCATTCACTCTTTCCTTTTTATAAGCGGAAATACAGTCATCTAGTCAAAAGAATATTCCGTACGTTCCATAATGTCTCTCTGAAGATTTTCCCCCAAATCAACAAAATACGCACTGTAACCAGCCACACGGACAAGCATATGTTTATAGGCATCGGGATCTTTCTGCGCAGCTTCTAACTGCTCTCTTGTGATAACATTAAACTGACTGTGCATAAGCTTCTTCTCAATAATCATATCCATGAGCGAAATCAAATTTTCTCTTCCTACTTCACCCATCACACAGCTCGGATTAAATTTCCAATTGAGGAGTGTTCCATTGCCGGCTCTCTCATGGTCAAGCTTTGCCACTGAATTTAACATAGCTGTCGGTCCTTTTATATCATGTGATGCAACATGTGTATGTACAGCTCCAATGCAGTCAGATACAGGTTCATGTGCCTGCCGTCCATCCGCTGATGCCCACTGAACCATGCCATGCGGCACATTGCCTGCCACGGAATAAACTCCAGGAGCATAATATCCGCCGCGGACATTCGGACGCTTTTCTACATATTTGCAATAAGTATTGAATACAAATTCAGCCAATTCATCGGCATAATCATCGTCATTTCCATAATGATGGATTTTATCACTATTAACCAGATGATACAGTGTCTCATAACCTTCCCAATTCGCTTTCAGCGCATTAATCAGTTCATCAGCTGTAATTGACTTTTCGTCAAAAACCAGTTGTTTAATCGTACACAAACTATCCGCAGCGGTTCCCAGCGCCAGAGCCTGGGGACCTGTCCGATTATATTTTGCGCCTCCAGCTGTAACATCCTCGCCATTATCGATACAGTCATCAATCAGTAGTGAAAGATATGGCAATGGTTTATATTCTTTATGTACCTGTTCAATCGTATTGATAGAGGAAATCATAATATCCACAAAGTATTTCATTTGGATATCAAACGCTTCTTTTACTTCATCAAAAGAGGTAAAATCTCTTAGGTAACCTGTATGGGGTCCCATCTGTACATCATCATGAAGCCATTTTCCATCGTTAATAGCAAGTTCAAGGACACGGGATACATTAAAATAAGACGCATCGTGACATCCGTATTCATAACCAGCAGCATCTATCTCTACACATCCGACTACTGTATAATCTCTTGCATCCTCAATACTATAGCCTTTTCCCAGTCCTGCGGGTATCGCCACCTCATCATTAAATATTTTCGGTTCGCCAGTACCAATACGAATCGAATTTGCCACTTTTACTTTTAACTCTCGTGGTGTGTTGCTATGCATACGTACCGCCATCCACGGACTGATAAGACGTGTATGGTTCCTTGCGTCCAGTACAAGAAAAGTCAAATCATTCGTCGCATCATTTCCTCTCCTGTCCACGCCTCCTACTGTCATACAATCACCACCCAGTCCACGACCTGATGCTTGCTTGACAGCATTTTTATCTCGGAGCTTCTGCATTCCGGTCAGCTTAATAAAAGCAAGTTCGATAAGCATTTCGATTTCCTGTTTTGTAGCGATATGATTCTCGATATCATGCTGATAGAACGGGAACATAAACTGGTCAAATCGTCCATAAGAAATAGACTGTCCGTTCGCCTCTGTAACAACAATTGCTGTCCCAAGCAAGAATAATTGGATTGCCTCCCGAAAAGTTCTTGGCGGATTTACCGAAATCCATTTGCACACCTCTGCAATCTCTTTTAACTCTTCTGCTCTTTTAGCATCAGCACTCTTTGCCTGTTCCAACGCTAATGCTGCATATCTCTTACAATAAATCTCTGCGGCATCCAGGGTGATGAGAGAAGCCTGATAATAATATATTTTCTGAAGATGGTCTGGATTTGTCCTTTCTAAAACTGCAAGTTTTTCTTCTATACTTCTTCTTATTCCGCAAAATCCCTGTGTCAGCAGCCTCTTATAATTAGGGCTGGTATGCCCTACACCGGCGCGCAGAATGATTGTATTGACAAAAAGACCATATCCCATTTGCGAAGCGCGTATTTCTTCTTCTGTCATCCGGGAACACGAAAAATCATCAATCGTATTATCCTTCCAGTAATCCTCAATCGAAAGCAGTCTCTCCTCCTGCTCTTTTGTCTGTGGCTCATACTTCTGCATTTCCCGCTCATGAAACGGAGAATTTTTAATCTCATCCGTCACCCATGCATAGGAATACTCCGGAAAAATAGGACATGATTTCATAGGTGCGCCGTTTCCACATACAAGCAACTCACCAGGATTAATTTGAATATCTACATTCTCCAGAACATACTTTAATGTTTTTGCTACTTTGATAATCTGCGGGTCTGACCGATATTTCTGGTACGCTTCCGTAACAAGCACTGCCCGCTGGTCGTCCACTGTATACGGTGTATCATGAATCATAGTTAATAATTGATTTGTACGTTCGTAAGGTGAAAATGTATCACCTATCGAAGAAACACCGACTCCATATTCTTTATCATATGGGTCGTTACCACAAGGTCTGTTCAACGACATAATTATCCTCCTTTATAAAAATATTTTTTTGTTTGTTCCCACAACACCTGGAAGTCCTGCATCTAGCATAATCTGTGACAACTCCCGGATATGTTTTTCAAATTTCTCACGCTCTGGATTCTCCGTCATTTGATATGTTCTTCCCAAAGATATATATTTCTCTTCTCCTAATTGCCTGAACCGAAGAAATTGTATCTGAACTGGCTTATTGTCCATTTCATTCAAAATAAAATCTCGAATTCCTTCGATGTTTTCAAACATGTCATTGTGATTTGGAATAATCGGGATACGTACTATCAGCGGTTTTCCTGTCTTCGACAAATATTTGGCATTTTGTAGTACTGTCTCATTTCCCACTCCAGTAAAAGCTCTATGCCTTAAATCAGAGCAGTCTTTCAAATCAAAAATATATAAATCTGTAAACGGCAGTGTTCTGACAATATTTTCCCGTGCGACATGAAGCGCTGACTCCACACAGGTATGGATTGCATGGAATTTACAAGCTTTCAATAGTTCTAAAAGGAAATCAATCTGACAAAGTGATTCTCCTCCCGAAAAAGTAACCCCTCCTCCTGAATGTTCCATCAATGCTCTGTCAGCCAAAATTTCATCCATCACTTCATCTACCGTCATATTGATTCCCCAGCTTTTAATTGCATTAGACGGACATACCTCTGCGCATTTCAGACAATGTAAACAACTTATCCGATTTACTGCTCTCACAAATCCATGTTCTTCTCGGATAATAGAATCAGTAGGGCAGGCTTTGGAGCACAATCCGCAGTGCTCCTCTCCTATACATTTGGTGATATAAATTCCCGGCTCCCGAAAAAAATTCTGGCTCTCAGGATTGCTGCACCATTTGCATCGCATCGTGCAGCCTTTTAAAAATATTTCTGTACGAATTCCCGGTCCGTCATGTACTGTAAACCTTTGGATATTGAATACTGTTCCTTTCAATTTTTCCTTTTTTTCCATCTCACCAACATTGCCCTTTCTTCTGGTCCTATTCCGTTTTCTGACAGTCAATCATAACTTTTACCACATCTCCAATACCGGATGCACATAATTCCATTCCTTGCTGTACCTCAGACAGTGGATAAATACGCGAAATTAATTTTTCTGCATCAAAAGCATTTTCGGACATCATTTGCAATGCATCATCAAAATCCTTTGCCTCGTAAACACGTGTGAAGATTAAATTAACCTCCTTCATAAACAACTCTCTGAGGAACACTTGCATCGGTTTTGGATAAGAAGCAACCAAAACGATACGTCCTCGAGGATGAGGAAGCTCTACCATAGTGTCCAGACCTGGCTGAGAGCCGGACACCTCAAAAACAATATCTGCCCCGTCCCCATTGGTCCACTCTTTTACATATTTAATAGGATCCGTTTCCTTGGGGTTAATCGTCTCGAATCCCATATCATTTAATTTTTGTAAACGGACCGGATTTACTTCTGAAACAACTACTCTCGCTCCTCTATATCGTGCTACCAGCGCTGTAAGAAGACCAATAGGACCTCCGCCAATTACTACCGCATTTTCTCCTGCCTTTAACACACCTCTCGATACTGCATGGCAACAAACTGCCAACGGCTCGACCAATGCTCCGTGAAGCATAGAAATAGAATCTGGAAGATGATGAAGCGTTCGTTCATGAACGGTCCAATAATTTTGGAATGCACCTTCACTCTCAATTCCCATAAAATTTAAATTAGCACATACATGAGAGTGTCCTGCTTTACAGGCAATACACTCACCACAGTAATCCAAGGGGCGGACGACCACTCTGTCACCGACTTTCCATTCTTTTATTTCACTCCCAATCTCAACAACTGTTCCCGAACACTCATGCCCGACAGCCTGAGGAAGATTCTTAATACGATAGTCCAAACCACCGTCATAAATATGTAAGTCCGTACCACAGATGCCACAATAAGCAATTTGAAGCCGAACCTCATGGGGTCCCGGATGTTTAATATCTACATCATGAACTCGGAATACCCCTTTACCTTCGTAAAGATTTGCTTTTGCTTTCATATTCTTTCTCCTTTCTGATAAAAGATGCTGTAATTATTAACTTATCCTTTATATTAATTTAGCCGGCTTTTCCTTCTTTTTCTGTGCAATACTTATATAATTCCTTCGATTTTCTTCAATATATCATACATATTGACCAGCATCTAATATTTATATCTTATGTTGTTTATAACATTTTGTTATATATGAGAATTTGTCTACACAATTTATCGTTCCATCACTAAAAGTCTTTATTGATTTTTATACATCCCGTGACTCCTTCTCTCAAAAGCTGTATAATCAAAAAGCAAGTTATTCATAATTTCCAGTAGGAGGATAAAATGGTCATTTTAATCACAGGCGCCTCACATACGGGCAAGACTCTGTTAGCTCAGCAGCTTCTTGAAAAATATAAATATCCCTATTTATCTATAGACCTTCTGAAAATGGGGCTTATACGCAGCAAAAATACAAATTTAACTCCCGAAGACGATGACGCTCTCCGGGATTACCTCTGGCCCATTGTCCGGGAAATGGTAAAGACCGCCATTGAAAATAAATCGAACAGCCGATTGACGATACATGGTGTACCAGAGAATCTGTCATTCAAGATAATCTGCACTATCTTGAAATGTGTAAGAGGTGCGGATGCGATTGCATATTAATCGATGATTGTTATGAGAAAACATTATCATTATGACCAGACCACGATTGTTGTTCCTATCGTTCTGTGTTATCAGATTTTCAAGAGAAAGGAATCGCTGAGACTGCCATTGCCGCAATAATGATGACTGTCTGAAACTACTGAAGTGAAAAATAGCAGGAAAATGATAAAATCGCTTGACAATCAGGGAAAGCCAAAGTATAATAATCGAGTGGCTGATAAAACAGTCACTCATAAAATAGGGGATTGGTCAAATGGTATGATAGGGGTCTCCAAAACCTTTGGTGGGAGTTCGATTCTCTCATCCCCTGTTCACAAACCGTTAGAAATAGAGAGTTGTCGGGTAGTTTATAATTGACAGCTGACAAAAAATGAATACGGTTAATGATTAGATAGTACAAACGTGAGAAATCAATACGTTTGTACTATTTTTTTATTTTGACAAATCGTTTCTTTACTTAAATAGGATTCCTCTGTAACTTTTCTTGAAATATGCCGGAAACGGCAGTGAATCAGTGACAAATATGCTTGTGACGGGGTGAAAGATAAACCTGTATCAGGCAGTATCTTTTCTTCCCCCACAGACTTATAAGAGTGTTTCTTAAATAATAAACAAATATTGAAAATCCTGTATATACTGTCCGTCAGAAGACAGCGATTTCTTTTTGGAAATCTTCGAGCGACTCCGCTTTCGCAGCAAGTTTAAACCACTCATTTAAAGCGGAAGAGTCCTGGACGCTGTTGATTTTTTCACGCAGTTCTTCTGGAACAGCGCCAAACTTTACTTCCAGAAGTGATAAGAGACTTTCTGATATACCGCTGATACGACCTTCGCTTCGCCCCTCTCGGCGTTCATCCTTGAGCATTTGTTCCAATATCATATATCTCTCCTCCATTTCCCGTTCGCTCTTAATCTGCCGGATGCTGTCCTGGAGTCTTTGAACGTAGTCGTCGCCAAAATCTTCCGTGCTCTCCTTGAGATTCGCTTTTACAAACTTCAAAAATTTCAGCAAAGGCTTTGGGATATCCTCCTCGTTCTCTCCGCAGGTGCTTAAAAAAATCGTATGTCTTTCCTCATCGGAGGAAATCGTGATATCCTCCCTGCATGTAGTATCAAAGGTATAGCAATATTTCCTCTTGTTAAACGGGTCAAAATCACAGATGAAAATGACATAAGTTTCAGGGAGTTCTTCATAGTCCATTCCGCTGAGCAGCAATTCCATATCAATTTGGCTGTGGTAGTACCTGCTGCGTTTCCCAAGCGCCGGATGCCTTAGCATCTGCATTTCCACGTTGTAGTGAGTATTTTGGTTGTCTCTGGCATAGACGTCCAGGCGAATCCCTTTATACTCCGGGTGGTAGACTATACTTTTTTCTTTACTGACCTCCACATGAGCGATAGAAAAACCCAACGCCCTTTCCAGAAATAGCCGACAGTTTTCGGGGTCTGTCATAACTGCCCCGAACATAAAATTGTCTTTAATGGTAAGTTCCTGTAATTTTTTCTTGTGCATTGTATCCTCCGTCTGCACAGAGGAATCCTATAAGAAAAGTATAGCATGCGGCACATAAATTTCAAATTAATTTTTCTTAAACTCACCTTATTTCTTTATACTTCAACTTTTTCGCAACAGCTTATTTAGAATGCTTGTTTCTGGGTGTTGCTAAATTACGTTTTCTAAACTGCCCCGCACTATGTCGCTTTTCCGGTATCGATTCAGATTTTATCACTTTTCAGTTTTCAACTCATAAATCTTTTCCAACTGGGTATCCTTTCTTTCATGGATGCAGTACACTGCTGCCTGATATACGCTTTGCGAGGACGCGCAGCAACTCATAAAAAAATTAGTCGTACTATTCGCAACATGAACTTCACACGCAAGTCTCACGAGCGAGTCTTGAAGGTTATAAAATAAAGGGGATTTATATGCAGACAAATTCAAAGGATATATGGGAAAAAGATTTGGAACTTTTCAGGGAAAAGACCACGGATTTCTATAATGGCAAAATGAACAAAGCAGACTACAAACATTTTTCCGGCATTTACGGAAGTTACGCCCAGAGGGACGGAAACACCAATATGCTGCGCCTGCGTCTGACCGGAGGGCGCATAACCCGTGAGAAAATGAAGTTTATATGCCAGTGTATTGAGACATACCATCTAAACCTCATCCATCTGACTACCTGTCAGACCATTCAGTTTCACAACCTCACGCCGCTGGCAGTATCTGAAATCATGGAGAAAGCTCTGGGCTGCGGAATCGTCACCATGGGAGGAGGCGGCGATTATCCCCGCAATATCATGGTCTCACCGCTTTCCGGTGTGGAACCGAAAGAGGCGTTCGATGTCCTGCCTTATGCGCTTACCGCAGAACAATATGTGCTTTCTTTTATACAGGAGACAAAGATGCCTCGCAAACTGAAAATCGGTTTTTCCAATGGAGTTTCCAATGACACGCATGTGACATTCCGTGACCTCGGTTTTCTCGCCTGTCCTGACGGCACATTTGACGTGTACAGTGCCGGTGGTTTGGGAAAAAATCCACGGCTTGGCTTAAAAGTTGCCGACCATATATCTCCGTCTGACATTTTATACCACATCCGGGCTATGCGGGATTTGTTCATCGCCCACGGAAATTATGAGAACCGGGCAAAGGCGCGCACCCGCTATATGCAGGAAACGCTCGGCGAGGAAGGCTATATCAAAGCATACCGGGAAACTTTATCCCATGTTTATTCTTCCGGCAGAGATTTACACCTTTCCCCTGCTCCCCTGGAAGTACGTAAGACAGGCTCTCTCATCCCGGCGGCAGGCGAGCGTATCCTTCACCAAAAGCAGCCGGGACTCTATGCAGTCTCTTACCACCCCATAGGCGGCTGCCCTTCACCGGAAAATTTTGTAAAGCTCTGCGCTCTTATTGAAAAAATAGAGGCTGCCGAACTGCGTCTCACTCCCGATGAAGGGATGTATATCATCAATCTGACCGGAGATGAGGCACTAAACGTAGCAAAAGCGACAGAAGATTCCGCCAAGTCAGCGCTGCAATCTTCTGTCGCCTGTATCGGGGCATCTATCTGCCAGATTGGACTTCGCGATTCCCAGAAACTGCTGCGGGAAATCATCAAAGCTCTCCGGGCAGCCAAAGCACCGGAACATCTGCTTCCGCAAATCCATATTTCCGGCTGTCCTTCCTCCTGCGGCACCCATCAAATCGGAGTTCTGGGGTTTCACGGATGTGTGAAAGTGCTGGACAAACACCCTATCTCCGCTTTTAACCTTCATGCTGCAGGCTGTGAAAAGGTAAAAATGGAAACATTCGGTACGCCAATCGGCATGATTGCGCAGGAACGGATTCCTGCATTTATGATAGAACTCGCCCAGCGCCTGTCCGCTCTTGGACTGGACCTCTCCGGCAAAGAATCTTTAAATCATGAGGAAACCCGCCTAATCTGCGATACCGCGGAAGCGTATTTACTCTGAGCCGGAAGCTTCCTCTGTCCCGGAATCTTTTGTTTCCACCGAGTCCGTTTCAGAGGCTTCCTCTCCCTCTGAATCTGCTCCAGAGACTTCTTCTTCCGCCGAATCTGTCCCGGTGCCCTTCTCTTCCGCCGAATCCGACTCCGCACTCTCCTCCGCCTCGGATTTTGCTTCTGATATGAGGGCAGCGTCCAATGCCTTCATATCTTCATCCTTGATTTTATATTCTCCGTCTTCTGCCTTTACCACATGAAGCGTGACATTCACTGCCTCCCCGTACTGAAGTCCCTGGTTCCATTCTTCCATCAATACATCATAATAAATCTGATACACATCATTTTGCATCTGTTCGTCGGAGGGCATTTCCGCTCCTGCCATCACATCGTTGGAAACCTGCTCCGCATATTCTTTTGCCTTCTGCTGGAAGGTTGCATATGTATCTTCAAACAAAGTGATTGGCTTAACCATCACTTCAACCGTATAATTGCCTTCCTTGTCTTTCTGTGCCTGCCCCACCGTATAGCTGACCTTCCCGGCAATATTTCCGAATAATTCCCTGTATTTTGCAGACAGTTCATCCGGAAGATTCAGAGAATCAAATTCTTCCATCGTCACATCCAGGTTTTTCTCAAAAATCTGTTCTGCCTCCTCCTTCGGTGTATCCGTCAGCGCTATGTACTCCTCTGTTTTATTTTTATAGGATACATCCAATACGGCTTTGACGTACTCGCTGGCATTAAAGCGATTCATATACACATAATAACCTGCTCCGATAGCGGCAATCAGCGCGACCACCAGCGCCACAATCCAATATTGTTTCTTTTTTTTCATTGCTTGTCCTCCTTTTTCCCTGTTGGGCATGCCACAGTTTAGCACATCCGATAAGAGAAAAAAGAAGAAACCTGTCAAACCAAAAAAGAATTTAAAAAGAATGGGGTTCGCGCATTCCCGCGCCGAAGCGCAGCTATGTCAAGTGCATATCACAAATTTTATCCCCTCTTTATTTCTTCTGGCAATGTGGACAGAAGGTGCTGCTCCTGCCGCCAATCACTCTGCGCATAAGAGTCTCTCCGCAAACCGGGCAGTTCTCCCCCTCGTGTCCGTAAGCTTGAAGATATGGCGTATTTCGGTAATCTCGCCCTTTTCCCCGCAAATATTCTTCCGGTGTCAGGCTGTTTTTCTCGATAAAATAGGAGAGGCGCTCTGGAATTACTTCCGCCAGTCTCTGCCACTCTTTGCTTTTCAGAGAATTTGCTGGGCGGGCAGGATAGATTCCCGCTGTGAACAAAATTTCATCGGAATAGATATTCCCAATCCCCGCAATCCCGCTCTGCTCCAGCAAGCACTCTTTTATCGCTTTTTTTCGTTTCCCGAAACACTGGCTGAGATAATCGGCAGTAACATCCGGAGAAAACGGCTCCAATCCCAGTTTTTCCATTCCGGTATAGGTATCCGGCTCCCCTTCTTGTAGCAGCCACAGCCGCCCAAAACGGCGCGTATCAGAAAATCGTAATTCCTTTCCATTTTCCAACTCGAAGATAAGGTGCGTATGTTTTTCTTCCGGTAAATCTGCGGGAGCTAACAGAAGGCATCCTGTCATCCGCAAATGCAGGACAATGCGTCCGCCGCCCTCCAATATAAAAATCAGATATTTTCCCCTGCGTTCCATACCGGAAAACACCTGTCCGCCCAAGATTTTACAAAATGCCTCCGATTGAGGATGCGCAATCACATCCGGGTGGTTTACCGTTACTCTTTTTATCTCCAAGCCTTGTATCTGCGGCTCAATCACTCGTTTTATCGTTTCCACTTCCGGCAGTTCCGGCATAGTGTTCACCTCCGTACTTTTTCTCCTGTTCAGCGCTAAACAGGTGTCTGCTGCATGGTATCCTTTTTCGCTGATTTCTTGATTTCCTCATGATAGAAATAATTCACCACCACAGGCGGCGCCTCAAATGGTCTTTTCATACTGTCATCGTTTGTCACATAGTCAAGACCAATCCGGGACGTATACACTTTTAGGCTTGCGTCGAGCTGTTCCCAGTAGCTGCGGTCCTTTCTCGTATAAATCGCATGATAAAGGGGAAACAGCTGCGGATATTTTTCTTTGATATACTCCATGATAACTGTTTTATATCCTCCCCGCAGGTTGAGATTTTCCAGCCAAATCAGATTGCAATTGTCCTTCGCCCGCTCAATGATTGCCTCAACATCTGTAATTCCCGGAAAAATAGGAGAAATAAAGCAAGTGGTGCGAATCCCTTCCCGGTGAAACGTCTCCATGGCGGCGAGCCGCCTCTCAATGGACACCGCATCATCCATATCTCTTTTGAATCCTTCATCTAATGTGTTGATAGACCAGGATACACGCGCCTGGGGAAAACTTTTTATCAAATCCAAATCTCGCAGTATCAAATCACTTTTTGTGGCAATACTGAGCTTCGCGCCGCTTCCCCTTAGCTGGGTGAGAAGCTCTCTCGTGCGTCCAAAGGTCTCTTCCTGCGGGTTATAAGGGTCTGTCACCGAACCGATAAACAACTCCCTGCCCGCATATTTCCGGGGATTTTTTATCTCCTTCCAGTATTTTACATCCAGAAACGTACCCCAGGGCTCCGCATGTCCCGTAAACCGTTTCATAAAGGACGCATAACAGTACTTGCAGCCATGTGTACATCCCACATACGGATTGACCGAATATTCGCACACAGGCAGATTTGATTTTGACATAATACTTTTTACCTGGATTTCGTTGATTACTAATTCACTCATAACTTTCGTGTCCGTGTACAGAGACGTTATCTATCCTTTCCTGAAAGATTTTTGTGCTCCCTGCTGCACCGTATCCGTGTCTTTCAGATGCCCCATAAGAAGAGGAGAAGCCGGGTCATGGAACTTGAAATTTTCCCGTGCTTTCTTCGGACTTTTGTTGGCATAACAGTACTTGCACCCGTTCAGACAGGTATCATAGGCGCCGATGTCACGGCTCTCTATGCAATGGCATCCCTCCCGCATACCTCTGTGTTTCAGATTTTTAAAAGTAATACCATTTGCCCTGCCTAAAATGTCAAGGGTCATGCAGCCGGAAGCGTGTATGCCATACCGGGAAAAATCACCGTTTGTACCGCAGGTCTGGAGGAAAATCCCATGTTTATCGGCAATCTCCCCGAGTCCGCGCGCCAAAGTATCCTTGTCTTCCTCCGTCAGCGCTATGAGCTCCGGCATATTTGTTTCCAGCTTCCTATACATTTCTACAAAACTGAAAATACAGCGGTCAATATGCGGGGCAATTTCTTCCGCCATTTTTTCAAACGTCTCCAGATGATGTTCAATGGTATATGTATCCGTCAGCAGGACGGGGTCGTATCTCCATGCGATGCGCTCTCTGCCAACTTGTGCCGACAATTCCTTCAATGTCCGGATGCTCTCCTCGACAGAGGGAACTCCCGGCTCAATCTCTTTGCCGTACGCTGTAATCGTATAGTGAAAATATGTGTGAAAACGGTCCGTAATCTCATGCAGACGCGGCAGTATCGGCTTATAATCCTTGGAGCAGAAAACAACACAGTCCACCTTGTCCGGTGTAAGCTCATAGCGTGTAACCTTATTTGGAAACAGTGGGTTGCGCGACAGGACATATCCTTCTTCAAACCGTCTCAGCAGCCATTCGGTATAGTATTGTACCGTATCGGTCCGCCCGCCTGTATTGAGAATCATTTTTCCACCTCCCCTATATTATCGAACTTCTCCTTCATACAATGGGAAAACAGTGTAGTAAGGCGCACCAGTTCCGCAATATCTTCCCCTGAAAGTTCACTCATAGCGTCTATCTCCGCATTGGCGGCAGGGGGTATGATGTTCTTCGTATATTCGATTCCCGCCTCTGTAAAACGGACGATTTTATTTCGGCGGTCCTCTTTCGATTCCGTCAATGAGACATATCCCTGCTTCAGGAACTTTTTAATAATGGCGCTGATAGTCTGTTTCGTCGCAGACAGCCGCTTACATATGTCCGACTGCAGACAACCATCGGGCGCAAACCAGATGATATCCAGCACAAACAATTCCCTGGCAGTCAGATTGTGCCTCCTCGCGTACATCTCATAGGCGGCATATTGAACATCCCGCAGTTCACAGTACTGATTCACATATCCTCTTACCTCTTCTCGATTCATAGTACCCCTCCACACAATATTTGACAGTCTGATATTTGACTTTATTATAATATAAAGAGCTGTCTTTTTCAATGGTTAATACTTTTAAAAACAGGAAAATTATCCGAAACGGAGATAAAATAACATCGAAGGAATGTGAACTGCTCTAAAGATTATGCGAAGCGCGCAAGGTTAAAATGCAAAATACAAAGCACCAGATATTAAAAAAACAGTACCATCACTGATACTGTCTCTTCTCATTCCATATTCCAAAAACCTTATGTACCTTCAAAACTACATACAAAGAA
>UQKK01000004.1 GCA_900541505.1 uncultured Ruminococcus sp. | reverse complement strand
GAAGTGTGGTAACACATGGAGCTGACTGTTACTAATAGGTCGAGGGCATAACCAAAAGCAGAGCACTTAGGGAAGGCGAGCGAAGCGAAGGCTGAGCTTAGTGCGAGCTTTGTTCGAAGGAACTTAGCGAGGTTTTTTCGAGCTTAGTGAATCGAACTTCCTTAAAGAGTGTGCGAAGCGCACGGTGATAGGTTGGATGATTTCTTTGTATGTAGTTTTGAAGGTACATAAGGTTTTTGGAATATGGAATGAGAAGCGACAGTATCAGTGATGGTACTGTTTTTTATTTAATCGGAAATTTTTCCGAATTTCCGATTAAATAAAAAAGCCCTCCGGACAGAATGCACACGAGCGCATAAGGTAACATGTCGCTAAAGTGACTGCGCTCGGCGCACAAAGTGTCCACTGGAACTTTCTAATGAATATCCTTTCTTATATACACGATAAATGCCGCTGCGATTCCCGCAGCAGTCACTATGCATCCTATAACTGCCAGGACCCAGTCGATTTCTGAGTTTGCGATGATATCTGCGGCTTCGGCGTAGCCGAACGGTGTAATATATTTCAGCCAGTCCGCTTTTTCTGTGAGATTGGCGATGATGTTCAGAAAATAAAGGATGGCAGCTAAGCCTAATCCAATACCGGTTCCGCTTCGCCGTATAGCCGCGGAGATTCCAAAACAGACTGCCGCAATCTCAATCTGGAGCAGGAGATAGGCGAGGTGGAGCAGGAAAAATTCGTTTATCTGTACATCCTCACCGATGGCACTGATTACGATGAGGGAAGTGAGGACGCTCACAACGTTGAGGATAAGAATCTGGATGAGGACAGAAAGCAGTTTGTCCAGCACGATTTTACCCCGGCTTACCGGATGAGTCATTAAAAACTCGGCAGTCCGGTTCTTTTCCTCATCTGCAAGGGCGGAAACGCCGATATATGCTGCGAAGAATGAGCCGCCGATTCCAAGTATATTTCCACACTCCAAGCCGTAAAATCCCATCAGCTCGCCCATATTCAGTCGGTCCATGCCAAATGCCTCTGTAAATCCGCCCATGGAAGAAAAGGCGGTGTTTAACTCACTGACCTGACTTTTCATATCAGGGAAGATGATGAGGCAGATAAAAAGCAAAAATGCGATAGAGGCAGACCAGATAATAAGTGGGGTGCGGTTTCGCTTTAATTCGGATTTAAGCAATGTCATGTCGGTTTCCTCCTTATGCTTTTTGCTGGGTTTTGTGTTTACTGTGACTTTCCTTTTGGGATTCTATGCAGGTATTCGCTGCTGTTTCATAATAGTGCAGGAATACTTCATTCAAATCCGGCTCAGTAATGGTAAGGTCGGTGTAATCAATCTGCGGCAGCCGGTCCGCAAATTCTTTGATATTTCCCTGATAGAGAAAAGAAACAGAATCCGGGCTGTCTTGTATATCCCTCATACTGTTTTTGGCATTTGCCGGGAAAATGGACATAAGTTGATTCTTATGGATTCCCCGGAGGGTGATGCGTTTTGCGTTTGTTTTTGCCAGATTCGCCATGTCACCGCAGGCAATCATCTGTCCTTCCCGTATAATGGCGGCGCGGTCACAGTACTGCTGTACTTCTGAAAGGATATGGGAGGAGAGGAAAATGGTAGTTCCCTGCCTTGAACGCTCTTTCAGGATATCGAAAAATTCTTTTTGCACAAGCGGATCCAGCCCGCTCGTAGGCTCATCAAAGATACAGAGTTTTGGGTCGTGCTGGAGCGCGCATACGATAGATACCTTTCTGCGATTGCCAAGAGACAAGTCTTCGGTTTTCTTTCGAGGATTAAGCTGAAGGCGCTCACATAAAGCCAGTGACTGTGCCTTACAGTCTTTTTTGCGAAGCGCCGCAGAAAAGCGCAGTGTCTCTGCCACGGTCATCTTGTGATAAAACATCGCTTCTGATGGAATATAGCCTATCTGGGAAAGAATTTTGCGGGAATGGTCCTCCATGTTAAGCCCAAAAAGTTTGCCGCTCCCGGATGTGGGGTGGATAAGTCCTAAGAGCAGGCGGATGGTAGTGCTTTTGCCCGCACCGTTTGGTCCGATAAAGCCAAAGAATTCGCCTTCTTTCACAGAAAGGTCGAGGTTGATGATACCTCGGGATTTCCCATAGTATTTTGTCAGATGGTTTGTTGAGATAATATTCATACGGTCCCTTCTTTCTTGTCATATCGAAATTCTGCTCCCATTCCTCTATTCATTCCGTCTGCGGCGGTGTGCATTATATAGAGGCTGATTCCTTATAATAGATGGATTTCCAGAAATCCAGGAGTGATAAGAAATCCTTTTCCAGTATTCGCTCATATACCGCATAGAGATGTCTTCTACCTTTTACCATAGGAAAAAATAGAAGTCTTTCTTATTATGAAAATAGTGGAACAACAGTGATTTACTGATGCCCGCGTTTGCAGCTATTTCACCAATGGGTGCTTTTTTGTAAGGAAAATGGGCAAATACTTGAAATCCTGCATTGATGATGCGCTGTTGTTTTTCTTCCGGAAGGGACAAAAATTTTTCATTCATTTTTAGTTATTCTGTGCCGGGTTGTAAAGACGCGGCAAGTCTCCTTTTTCGTTCAAACGGATAGTAGTACAGTTTACCGCTCTGCTATTTTCTGTAAGGGGCTTAAAAATGAGCGGCTTTTCTGATTACTATTATATACTGTTGACCGTTTTTGAGAAGACCCTTTCGAGCATCGCCTCATTCTTCCGCCTTGCAGAGTGAAAATCTAATCTGCGTCATTATACTGAAAGCCAATGAGACGGTACACTAGGCTTTCTTAGGGGGAATGCCAAAATTTGCAGCACTGGAAAATCTGCACAAATTTTCTGTGAATTTTATTGCGGAAAATGGAATTAATTGTATGTTTTTGCTATAATAAAAAAAATGCTAAAAAAACAGACATATGTCCTTTTAATGAGCGATGCGCCTCTAATATAATAAATGAAAAGACAGGAGTGATATCCGATGGAAGATATTTTCAGGGAATTGCCAAGCAGAAAGAGAGAGTATATGAGGACTTTATTCCGCAATTGTACGGAAGAAGTTAAGTACTACATGAACCTCATTGAAATCGAGCCCAACAGTACCTTTATCAAAGCGGGAGAAAATTGTACATATATTTATATCGTTATTTCCGGAAAGGTTACGGGAGTGGAGTGGCCCATGCATGAGAAGTCCTATCCCTTTAAAGATTTCGGTCCGGGAGATTTTTTTGGCGAGATAGAGTGCTTCGCGGGAATGGAAAAATACCGTATCAGTATCGTGGCGTCCACAAAATGCCGGGTACTTGCCATTCCGGCGGCTTATTATATGGAATGGATGAGGATGGATGTGGAAGCACTGTTTATGCGGACACAGACGAATATGCAGCGCCTGCTGTCACAGACTGCGGAGGCGAGAAAATATCTCTTTATGGATGCCAAGGACCGCCTGATGGTCCATCTCATCAGGAAATACGAACAGAGACAGCAGCCTAAGGAATTGGAACTGCGGCAGACGAGAACGCAGATAGCGGAGGAGATTGGTTTTTCCATTAAGACGCTGGACCGGAGTATCAAAAGGCTGGAGGAGATGGGACTTATACAGGTACGGCACGGGAAAGTGTGGATACGGGAAGACGGATACAGACAAATGCAGGAATATATAGAATATTATATCAATGGCGAGTCAGCAAATGACAGTGAGAAACAATAAAGAGTCAGGAGGAATCAAAAAAATGTATGTAGGGAAAAAAGTAACCCGTGTAGATGCCTATGATAAAGTGATAGGGCGAACAAAATATACAGATGACCTTTGCGATAAGGGCGCGTATATCGCGCAGGTTGTCCATTCAACCATTGCCCATGGAAGGGTCGTATCTATCGACATCTCGGAGGCAGAAAAAATACCCGGCGTGGTGAAGATATTTACCTGCTTTGATGTAAAAGAGAAGCACTATTTTCCGACTGCAGGGCATCCCTGGTCTACAGATGAGAGTCATCAGGATGTGGCGGATAGGTTGGTTTTAACAGACCAGGTGCGGTTCTATGGAGATGATATCGCTGCGGTCGTGGCGGAGGACGAAGTGGCGGCAGCACAGGCAGTCCGGGCAATCAAAGTAGAATATGAAGAATATCCTTTTGTGCTGGATGTGCAGGAGGCGATGAAGGACGGCGCGCCCCAGATTCATGAAGCGTATCCCAACAATATCCTGAAACATACTTACATCCGAAAAGGAAACTATGAGGAGGCAATCAAGGAGCCGGGGCTGATTAAAGTGGAAGGATGGTATTCCACCCCGACAGTGCAGCATTGTCATATCGAGAATTTTATCTGCTATGCAGAGAAGGAAGGGGACCGCATCAAGGTGGTGACTTCCACGCAGATTCCCCATATTGTACGCCGGGTAGTAGGGCAGGCTTTGGGAATTGGCTGGGGAAAGATTCGCGTCATCAAGCCATATATCGGCGGGGGATTTGGAAATAAGCAGGATGTACTCTATGAACCGCTCTGCGCATGGCTGTGCGTGAAGCTCGGCGGTCATCTTGTGAAACTGGATATCCCCAGGGAGGACACGTTTGTATCGAACCGGGTGCGTCATGCGATTCGCAGCCACATCATTTCCTGGGTGCGCCCTGACGGTACCTATGCGGCGCGAAAGCTGGAGGCATTTTCAGACCAGGGTGCATATGCTTCTCACGGACACAGCATCTGCGCCAAGGGAGTAGGCGCGTTTCCGCAGCTTTACCCCTGCGATAATGTGGAGTGTGACGGTTACACCGTATTTACAAATAAATCTGTGGCAGGCGCCATGAGAGGATATGGAATCCCACAGGCGATGTGGGCGGTAGAATGTCACACAGAAGATGTGGCGGCAAGGCTTGGTATGGACCCCATTGAGTTCAGAAGGAAGAACCTGATGCCGGTCGGATTCCAGGATGCCTTTTCCAAAAATGAGCTTTATTCTGATACCTTCAACCAGTGTATAGACAAAGGGATGGAGGTGACGGATTACAGAAGAAAATATGCAGAGTACCAGAATCAGACAGGGGATATCCGCAGAGGAATCGGAATGGCGGTCTTCTGGTACAACACAGCGGTATGGCCTATTTCACTGGAGACTTCCTCCTGCCGTATGGTGCTCAACCAGGATGGCTCCCTGCAGGTGCAGTTAGGAGAGACGGAGATTGGGCAGGGAGCGGATACCGCATATTCCCAGATGACAGCGGATGTGCTGGGAGTTCCGCTGGAGTCCGTGCATGTAGTCTCCTGCCAGGATACAGATGTGACGCCGTTTGGTACGGGCGCTTATGCCTCCAGGCAGACTTACACAGCAGGCTTTGCTATCAGACAGACAGCTCTGCTCTTAAAAGAACGGATTCTAAACTATGCGCATGACCTGACCAGAATGCCGGCGTATAATCTGGACATTCAGAACGGGGAAATCGTACGCGTCACAGACAAGAGGAAACTGATGACACTGGAGGAGCTGGCGACAGAGGCACTCTACAGTCTGGAGAACAGCAAACATCTGACAGCGGAGAGCACATCACAGATAAAATCAAATGCCTATTCTTTCGGATGTACGTTCGCTGAGGTGGAGATCGATATTCCGATGTGCAAAGTAGAGCTGCTGGATATCGTCAATGTCCATGACGCCGGGACGATTATCAACCCCGCGCTGGCGGAGGCGCAGGTGCACGGCGGAATGAGCATGGGAATCGGCTTTGGGTTGTCAGAACGCCTGATATTCGATGAAAAGACAGGTCGCGCCCTGAACAACAATCTGTTGGACTATAAACTGTCAACGACCATGGACCATCCGAGGCTGAGAGCTTTCTTTATAGAAAACCCGGAGCCCACCAGCGCGTTTGGCACCAAGGCTCTGGGAGAACCGCCGACCTGCTCTGTGGCACCGGCAATCCGAAATGCCGTGTACCAGGCGATTGGTGTGGCAGTCAATGATGCACCGGTAAATCCGCACAACCTTTTCCGGCGCTTGAAAGAAGAAGGAATGATTTAGCAGGAGGTATTGCAAAGATGTATGATATCAAAGCACTTTATGAAGCAGAGAGCGTAGAACATGCCATCCGGCTTCTTACAGAACATCCTGAAGCGCAGATTATTGCGGGCGGAAGTGACGTTCTGGTACAGATGCGGGAAGGAAAACGGGCAGGAAAAGAGCTGGTGAGCATTTACCGGATTGATGAGATGAGGGGAATCTGTTATGAGGAGGATGAGAGTATCCGAATCGGTTCCCTGACAAGCTTTTCCCATATCACCAGGGACCCGATTATAAAGGAACACATTCAGGTACTGGGGGAAGCGGTTGATATGGTTGGAGGCCCTCAGATACGAAATATCGGGACCATTGGCGGGAATACATGCAATGGAGTGACATCTGCTGATTCCGCCTCCACGCTGCACGCATGGGATGCGGTGGTGGAGATTACCGGTCCGCAGGGAGTGAGACGGATTCCAATTAAGGAGTTTTACATAAAAGCAGGAGTGGTGGATTTGAAGCCGGGTGAGCTGCAGACTGCCATCATCATTCCGAAGAAAGCCTACGAGGGATACAAAGGGTATTATATTAAGTATGCCATGAGAAATGCCATGGATATCGCCACAACAGGCTGCTCGGTGAATGTAAAGCTTTCTGAAGACAAGGAAACAATGGAAGACGTCCGGATTGCCTACGGTGTTGCGGGACCGGTGCCTATGCGGGCGCCGTCCGCGGAAGCGGAGGTGAAGGGGGCTCCGGTGACGGAAGAAGCAGTGAAGAGATTTGCAAAGGCGGTACTTGAGGATATACGCCCCAGAGACAGCTGGAGAGCTGCCAAGGACTTCCGGCAGCATATCGCGGTTACGCTGGCAGAGCGCGCGTTAAAAGAATCCATTCGCCGGGCAGGAGGTGAGATACATGAGTGAGATTCAGTATAAGCTGCTTCGATGCACGATTAATGGCAAAAAAGTCGAAAAGATGATAGATGTGAGGGCTTCGCTTACTGATTTGCTCCGAAACGATTTCCGGCTGACGAGTGTGAAGAAAGGCTGTGAGGTAGGAGAGTGTGGAGCGTGCAATGTCATCATCGACGGAGAATGTTTTAATTCCTGTATTTACCTGGCAGTTTGGGCGGAGGGAAAGGAAATCCTGACGCTGGAAGGTCTGGCTGGTCCGAACGGAGAGATTTCCGATATCCAGCAGGCGTTTATCGATGAGGCGGCAGTGCAGTGCGGATTCTGCACACCGGGATTTATCATGAGCGCGACGGAGATACTGGAAGCAAAGCGCGAATTTTCAGACGATGAGATTCGCAAGCTGATGTCCGGACATCTGTGCAGATGTACAGGGTATGAGAATATCTTCCGGGCTGTGAAAAAGACGATGCTTAGAAGGTTAGGTAAATATGAGGAGGCAGATGCAGTATAAAAAGAAAAAACAGGAAGGATAAAGTGACAATATGATAGATAAAGAAGGAAAAGTTACAACTGTAAGTACCGAAAATATCTATAGACTAAACGGCAGAGTACCGCTTGGCAAAGCGATTCCATTCGGCCTTCAACATGTACTTGCCATGTTTGTTTCTAATCTGGCGCCTGTATTGATTGTCTGCAGCGCAGCAGTGGTGAGAGGGACCGGGGATGGTCTGACAACTGCGGAAATCACGCGGCTGCTTCAGTGTGCCATGTTCGCGGCGGGGATTGGAACCTGCCTGCAGCTCTATCCGATTTGGAAGATTGGGTCGAAACTTCCCATTGTTATGGGGGTGAGCTTCACCTTTTTGGGAAGTCTTCTGATGATTTGTACCAATCCGGATTTAGGATATGAAGGAATGGTGGGGGCAGTTATATTAGGCGGTATTTTTGAAGGTATTGTAGGATTGAGTGCGCGATACTGGAAGAGATTTCTGACGCCTATTGTGTCAGCATGTGTTGTCATTGCCATCGGTCTCTCCCTTCTGCCAGTGGGAATGGACTCCTGGGGAGGAGGAAGCGGTGTGGAAGACTTCGGTATGTGGCATCATCTGGTGATTGGTACATTTACATTGGTTGTCTGCCTTGTGTCACGCTATAAGCTAAAAGGCGTATATAAGAACCTCAATATTTTAGTTGGTTTGATATTTGGATATATCCTGTCGGCAATTTTCACAGTGGCAGGAATCGCGCCGATGATTGATTTCTCGAATATCGCTAAAACCATTGATGAGGTGGGATTTATCAGTATTCCGCAGCTTGTGTTCTTTACGGACCATAAGCCGGTATTTGACCTGGGTGCGTTCTTCACCATAGCCATTGTCTTCCTTGTGTCCGCAGCGGAGACAACGGGTGCTACCACTGCGGTATGTAAGGGGAGTTTGGACAGGGATATTAAGATGGAAGAACTGCAGGGGTCGCTGGCGGTGGACGGATTTTCCAGTGCCATCTCCGGGTGCTTCGGATGCCTGCCGCTGACCTCTTTCAGTCAGAATGTAGGGCTTGTGACAATGACCGGTGTCATCAACCGGTTCACTATACTGATGGGAGCGCTGATTTTGATTTTAGCCTCTCTTTTCCCGCCGCTGGGAGCGTTTTTCAATTCTCTTCCGCAGTCGGTACTTGGAGGATGTACGGTCATGATGTTTGGGTCCATCATGTATGAGGGAGTGAAGATGCTCAAAGAATGTGAATTTGACGACCGTACGATGATTATTGTATCGCTTTCCTTCTGTATCGGCGTCGGGCTTACGCAGACTTCCGGGAATTTCTTCGCGGCATTCCCGAAGGCAGTGGGTGATATTTTCAACGGGAACGCAGTGGCAGGTGTGTTTGTCGTATCCCTGCTTTTGAGTTTGTTCCTGCCGAAAGGAAAAAAGAGTGAGGAAGAATGATTTTAAGTGTCAGTAGGAGGACGGACGTACCGAATTATTACTCCGCGTGGTTTTTGGAGAGAGTAAAAGAAGGATATCTGTATGTCCGCAACCCCATGAATCACCGTCAGTTGAGCAAAATTATTATTTCACCGGAGACTGTGGAAGGCATGGTCTTCTGGACAAAGAACCCGGCAGCTATGCTGCCGGGACTTTGTGCGTTGAGAGAGTATCCTTACTATTTCCAGTTTACGCTCACGGGATATGGAAGGGATGTGGAGCCGGGACTTCCGGACAAGAAAACGGTATTGATTCCTGTTTTCAAAAAACTTTCTGGACAAATCGGAAGCCACAGAGTAATATGGAGATATGACCCAGTCTTTGTAAACCACAGGTATACGATGGAGTATCACGAGAGGGCATTTTCGCAGATTGCGAAGGCACTGGAGGGATACACTCACCGGGTAGTCATCAGTTTCCTGGATGTCTATGAAAAGACCAGAAGGAATATGCGGGGGATTCTGGAACATGTTCCGGATGAAACATGTATGCGAAGTCTTGCCGGGAAGTTTGCGGCAATTGCTTCGGCGCATAGGATAGAGATTCAGACCTGTGCGGAGGAGGTAGATTTATCGGAGTTTGGCATCTCGCACGGCAGCTGTATCGATGCCCGGCTTTTAGAAGCGATAGGCGCTCGCACAGTAAACCACAGAAAAGCTTCCGGGCAGAGAGGCGCGTGTGGGTGCTGTGAGAGCAGAGACGTGGGGACGTATCACACCTGCCGGAACGGATGCAGGTATTGCTATGCCAATGATTCAGAGAAGAGAGTGATGGAAAGCATAAAAAATTATGACGTACATTCTCCGATTCTCTGCGGTCGTCTGACGGAGGAGGAAAAGTATGGATTATGAAGCGCTGCGCAAAATGAGGATGGAACAAAATGCGTTTGCCCGTCTTATGGGCGCGCAGATTACCAAGATAGAGGAAGGATACGCTAAAGTGGAAGTAGAGGCTTCCCCGGTGCTGTTAAACCCTCAAGGGTCTATGCACGGAGGATGTCTGTTCACACTCTGTGATATTGCAGGGAGTTCTGCGGCGGTCTCCCACGGGTATCAAATCGCCACCGTGGATGCAGATATCCGTTATCTGAATGCGGGGATTGGGCTCAAACGGGCGACTGCACAGGCGAGAGAAATCAAGCGCGGGAAGAAGCTTCTTGTCTACCAGATTGATGTGACGGATGACAGCGGTAAACTTTTGGTCGTGGGAATGTTCAGTTACATGCCGCTGGACAGGGGGATTGTGCTGGAATAGAGATAAAAGAAAGGAAATGCCGGGGAAAGCCCCGGTATTTTTATGTAATAGGAAAGTTCGTTCCTATTACATAGAACGCTCCACAGGGTGCAAGTGTGCGCCAAGCGCACATTTTTTGAAACAAAAGGGACGGTTTTTACGTCTAATAGACAGAAGGGGAGAAAAAGACCTGCAGGGAAGACCAAATATACCGGGAAAGGGGGAAGCCTTTATTGAGGTTTTTAGTGAAAAAAGCCCAGAAAGGGGACGGGCAGGCGTTTGTAGAACTGATAGAGTTGTGCAAATCCGGCATGTACAAGGTTGCCAAGAGCTATCTTATCCGGGATGAAGACGTTGCGGATGCCATGTCACAGACAATTTTAGACTGTTACGACAATCTGGGAAGATTAAAAAATCCAAATTATTTTAAAACCTGGCTGATTCGCATTTTAATCAACAACTGCAAAGATATGCTGAGAAGGCAGGCGAGAGAACCACTGTTAGAGACATTTCCGGAACAGGGGGAAGAATGTATGGATTTTAAAAATTATGAATTTCAGGAACTGATGAAGTCTTTGGATGAGAAATACCGGGTCATCCTGCTCCTTTACTACGGGGAGGGATTTAAGATTCGGGAAATCGCCCAGATTCTGGAGATGGAGGAAAACACAGTGAAGACCAGATTGTCCAGGGGAAGAAGAGAGTTGGGACGGGTATACGGGTTTCAGATGGCAGAGGAGAGGAGGTAACGGCGTGGGAAAAGAATATTCTGAAAAAGAAATTCGAAACATTTTAAAAGAAGAAGCAGAGCTTCCTAAATGTGTGGAAGAAAAGATACAGAGGACATACCGTGAGATTCACATGGATGCGAAAGTGGAAATGCGATATATGAAATCTTATCGCGCAAGGAAAGTGATGGTGGCTGCCGCGGTTCTCATCCTGGCTGTGGGGCTGGTCGGGTTTGCGGCGAATGTACTGTTGAAAGTCAACATTAAGGAAGATACAAAGCATGTCTCCTATGAGGTGGAAGTGAACCGGCAGCGGGAGGCACATGCCATAGAAGTGACACCCACTTATATGCCGGAAGGCTATGTGCAGACGGCAGCGGATGGACCATATGGGGGGAAATGGCGTAACGAGGAGACGGATTGCGGTATTACGATTGCACCTTTCAATGCGGCAGAGCTCTATCTGATGAGCCAGACAAATGAGACGTTTTTCGAGAGTGAATTGGAAGACACAACGTACTTAAAGGAGATAGAGATAAACGGTATGCGCCAGGATATTTTCCTGAGCGATTCGCCGTATCAGGACAGCGAAAAGAGCAGGATTAATCTGTTTCTTTCCAATGAAGAATATGGCTATATGGTATGGATTAGCAGTGAAAGCACTTTGTCTCAGGATGAAATTTTGAAAGTGGCGGAAGGGCTGAAGATAGAGGTCCTCGATGAGACGGTGGCATACGCGACAGATGAGGAGATTGAGGCACTGAAAAAGGATGAAGAGATGGCGCGGCAAAAAGAGGCGGAGGAGGAAGCTCTCCGGGAAGAATACGGAATCCCCTCAGAAAATATTCACCAGATTGGGGAGAAGATTTCCAACCCGTTTATAGAAAAGGGAATGGCAGAATCATATGGAGACATTGAATATACGGTGGAATCCGTGGAGATTACAGACAGCCTGGACCCGCAGCAGTATCCGGTTGAAAATTATACGGATTATGAAGCAGTCACGCCATGGATAAATGAGGACGGCACCTTAAAGCCGCACCTGCGTTACGAATATGACAGCAAATCAGGAGAAGAATTGGGACTTCAGGAAGTGACTTCAAAATTCGTTGTGGTGAAGATGAAGGCAAAAAATGTCTCTGATGTGACAAACGAATATGTAAGCGCAGCACCGGGACTTTCTGTACACAAAATGAGAGAGGACGGGAATCCTTCCTGGTACAACAGAATGTTTTTAAGCGGCAATGAAGACTATTCTCTCCAATGGGGTGCAGGCTGGGGAGCAAATTTCCCCATCTATTTTGACGGCAGATATTTCACAGAGGGGATAGAGGCAATTAAGAGTGCGTTCTATGTGCCCCTTGAGAGCCAGGAGGAGATTTCCTATACCCTGGTGTATGTGGCGGATGAGGATGTGCTGGATGAGGCATATCTGCGGTTTGACTTTGGCGGAAACCAGCCACATATGGTTGATGGAAAATGGACAACAGAACAGTATGTGAAGGTGAAATAGGAAACGTACCGCCGGTATGCTAGGAGTTTTTTGGCATACCGGCGGTACGTTTTAGCTGCAGCGAAAATTATTTTTTGAAAATGTTCGTTTTCTCTGAAATTCCTTTAGAAAACTGCCTGGGGGCAATTGTATTGAAAACGCTTCATGCTAAGATGAAGTTGTAAGAGAAAGAACCCTTGAACAGAGAGGGTAAGTGAAAGTCAGAAAGGAGAGCTCTACATGGCAAGTTTAAAGAAACTGCTTCCAAAAGGAATCACCAGAGAGGAAAGAACGCAAAAATTAAATGAAGCGATGCGGAATGTGAAGCCGGAAATTTGCATTGAGCGGGCAAAATTAATCACGGAAAGCTATAAACAGACAGAGGGTATGCCCTATATTATCCGCAGGGCAGAAGGGTTGAAATACCTGTTGGAACATATGACAATTTTCATTGATGAGGAAGAACTGATAGTGGGAAATCACGGCTCAAAGCCCCGTTCTGCCCCGCTGTTTCCGGAGTTTGGCGGATTCAGCAAAAAGGAACTGGATATGATGCCTACAAGAAAAGTAGATACCCTTCAGATTACGGAGGAGGAAAAAGAGATTCTGCTAAAGGAAATCTATCCTTACTGGGAGAACAAATCCATTGGAGATATGTCCCGGTATTATATAGATGAAAGAATCATGAAAGTTTTGGATTCAGAGTACCGTGTCTTCAATCCTCTGAGCAGGGCGCGCAGCGGATATGGACATTATCTGCCGGATATAAAGAAAATTATTCAGCATGGTTTCGTAGAGATAGAGAGAGAAGCAAAAGCATATCTGGAGAATCTGGATATCCTGGATAAAGAATTTACAGATAAAACACATTTTTATAAGGCAGTTTTGATTATCTGTGAGGCAGTCAAAATCTTCCAGAACCGATTCGCAGATTTGGCGGAGGAGATGGCGAAGGAAGAAAAAAATGAGCGGCGAAAAAAGGAACTTCTGCTGATAGCGGACAACTGCAGAACCGTGCCATATCAACCGGCAGAGACCTATTATCAGGCGCTGCAGTCCTACTGGTTTGTGCTGTTGATTGACTACTGCGGACAAAATGGCTCTGCTATATCCGGCGGGAGGGTAGACCAGATGTTCTATCCGTACTGGAAAAAGGATTTGGAAGAGGGACGGATGGTAGAAGAAGAGGCGAGGGAGCTTCTGGAGGCACTCTGGGTAAAGAGCAGCGATATCATCAAGGCGGGGACTTATATGAGTGCCAGGAACAACGGCGGATTTGCCACAACCATCAACGTGGTCTTAGGCGGTATCGATGAGAACGGAGAGAGCGCGGTCAATGATTTTACCTATGTTTGTCTGGATGCGGAACAGACGGTGTTTAATTCCGAGCCAAACACAAGCATCCGGATTTCAGAAAAGAATCCTGACAAATTTATAGACCGGGTACTGCGCATCCTTGTGGAAAATGAAGGAGGAAAGCTGCCGTTTTTCAACGATGACATCATCGTAGGGGGATTGACAGAAGACGGAGTCTCCCTTCCTGAAGCGAGAGATTATGCTATCGTGGGGTGTGTGGAGCCTACGGGACAGGGAAATACCATGGGAAGGACCAATGCCTGTTATT
The DNA here is from genome assembly GCA_900541505.1 of uncultured Ruminococcus sp. GTDB lineage: Bacteria > Bacillota > Clostridia > Lachnospirales > Lachnospiraceae > Mediterraneibacter. Next base: position 141,050 of record UQKK01000004.1, on the reverse strand, counting down.
TTAATCTCGCGAAATGTCTGGAGCTTGCCATGTTCGATGGAGTGTGTCAGATGTCAGGAGAGCAGATGGGACCAAAGACAGGGAAGCTGGAAGAGTTCAAGACATTCGATGAATTTTTGAAGGCGTATGAGACCCAGGTTGATTATTTCGTGGATATGATGGTAAGCTCCCTCAATTCCATAGAGCTGCTTCATTCCCGGTACGGACAGCATATCTACTGTTCAATGCTGCTGGATGGATGTCTGGAAAAGGGAAAAGACTGTACACAGGGCGGCGCGAAGTATGATTATGTCGGAGTACAGGGAGTAGGAATCGCAGATGTGGGGGATTCGCTGACGGTTATCAAACAGATGATTTTTGAGGACAAAGAAATGTCTGCCGAAGAGTTCCTTGAGATTTTAAAATCTAATTTCAAAGGACATGAGGTCCTGAAATACAGGCTGATTAATAAATTCCATAAATATGGCAACGATGCCGGGGAAGCGGACGAGATGGTGCGATATGCCGGAGAACAATACTGCAACAGTGTGAGAGGGCACAAATCGCCCTACGGGGCAATCTACCGTCCGGGACTTTTCTGTCTCTCCTCAAATACACCTCTTGGCAGACAGGTATGTGCGCTTCCAAGTGGAAGAGAGGCGGGAACCCCACTGGGAGACGGCGGAATTTCTCCGAAACACGGCATGGATATCTGCGGACCGACGGCAGCCTGCAAATCCGTGGCAAGAGTGAATCACAGACTGGCAATCAACGGGGTGAATTTCAATATGAAATTTATGCCGACAATTCTAAAGACAAAAGAAGAGAGACAAAAATTGATTGATATGATTCGCACGTATTTTAAAATGGGCGGCATGCACATTCAGTTTAATATCCTTACACCGGAGAAATTAAAGGATGCACAGCTAAACCCGGATAAGCACAGGAATCTGGTGGTCCGCGTGGCAGGATACAGCGCATTTTTTGTGGAATTGGACAAAGATATCCAGGATGAGATTATAAGCAGGACCATGCAATGCGGCTAAAGAGGAGGCATTATGAGAGAAGATAAAAAAGGCAATGTTTTTGATATACAGAGATACAGCATCCATGATGGTCCGGGCATACGCACGGTTGTCTTCTTAAAGGGCTGTCCGCTTCGCTGTAAATGGTGCTCCAATCCGGAGTCATGGAAGGAAGGGGAGCAGTTGTTTTACGCTCCTTCCCGATGCATCGGCTGCCTTACCTGTGTGAAAGCGTGTAAAAACGGTGAGGTGACAAATGAGAACGGACTCCATGTCCATTGGGAACGCTGTATACCGGGAAATTTGGGCTGGGTAGAACAATGTCCCACAAAAGCTCTTTCTGTAAAAGGAAAATGGATGGAAGTGGAGGCGGTTTTTAAAGAAGTCGCAAAGGATACCCCTTTCTATATTCAGAGCGGAGGCGGAATCACACTGTCCGGAGGGGAACCTCTGCTGCAGTCAGGGTTTGCTTTTGAACTGCTTAAAGCATGCAAAGAAGCCGGAATCCACACGGCGATAGAGACAACGGGGGATGTTCCGAGAGAAAACTTGGAGAGCGTGCTTTCAGTGACTGATTTATTTTTATATGACATGAAAGCAGCGGACAGTCAGACTCACAAAGTGTGGACAGGGAGAGAAAATGACCGGATATTGAAAAATCTGGAGTGGTTGTCTGAGAAGAAAGCCAATATCTTTGTCAGAACACCTATGATACCGGGAGTGAATGATACAAAACAGCAGATTCTTGATATGATTGATATCCTGCAGAGATTTGGTATCCGCAATTATGATATTCTGCCATTTCATCAGTATGGCAGCGGGAAATATCAGTCCTGCGGTTTAGATTATACCATGCAGGATGTAAAACCTCACAGCGAGGAATATGTTGATGAAATCCGCAATATGATACAAAGCTATGGATTTTGCACAAAGATGGAAAAAGAAAAGTACAAGGAAATATAGAAGTACAGGGAAATCGCTGGCATTTTCAGAAAAAGGGGAGGCTTAAAAACAAAGCCTCCCCGGATGTACGGATATCTGTCAGGACAATGTTACCTGACGGCGTATATTGACAGGATTTTTGCTGGAATTGGTATTTTTATAAAGCTCCAGCTGAAATACACATTTATCTGCCCTCGTGATGGAGGTCGTAAACTCAAAGATGAACCCGGAATCTAAATAAGAGATACGCTGAATTTTATAGCCGGGTACTTTCGCAGCACATTTTAAAAGATTTGCTTCATCCTTATTGATAATGATTGCCTCAATGGTCTCAGTCGCTCTGTATAGGTTCAATGCATAGCGTTCATTCAAAGTATTGTACAGGGAAACAGAAGAAAAATTGAATTGCTCAATACCTTCACACAGATAATAGGGAATGAACGTCTTTTCAAAGAGGACAGGTTCGTTATTCGCGCAGCGAAGGCGATATAGTTTAAAGACTTTTGTCTGTGTTCGCGGAAGCTTCAGCTGCTCCCTTATAAAATCATCGGCGTCCGTGACCTCGCTTTTTATAACGTCAGAATTGGGAATTGCTCCCAATTCCTTCATATTCTCTGTGAAATTATAGAGATAATTGATATTGCGCTTCATTTTTGCGTCTGCGATAAAAGAACCTCTGCCGCGGTAGCGGACGAGAAGACCTTCCTCCACTAAACGGTCCATACATTGCCGGACGGTGGTACGGCTGATATTTAAAATCTGACAGAGATTCGTCTCGGGAATCATCTGGTCACCCGGTTTTAAAATGCCGGCTTGAATCTGTATTTTTATATACGATGCAAGCTGCTCATATAATGGTGAATCACTTCCCTGAGAAAAGTGAAAGGTTTCTTTGAAGTAATCGATGTCCAATTTAACAGTTCCTTTCCCAAAATAAATTTCCGCCCGAAGTGAAATGGACAAACGCTGCAAATACGGCGGATTGAGCTGGTTTCTTTGCTTCAATAGTATCGCAAATAGATAAGGTATTCAAACATCTTTTACCAATTACTGGAAAAGTATCAATTCGGTCGCTGCAGTTTCTACTTTGCCGCCGTCCGCAAAGGCACTTGCCTTGGTGAGGCGTTCCGGTTCGGCATTGCAGACCGAAGAGTGCAATAAAAATACCTGGATTATGTACAATTACTGTGATACAATATAAATGTATCATACAAATAATATATTTATATTATCACAGATATATAAGAATGGCAATATATCAGGGGTGAAAAAATAGAAGGAAAGATTTCATGCAGGAACGTAAAAAAATCATTTTGCAGGAGTTGGAAAGAGCGGGCTATGTAAAAGTGAGTACATTAAGCCAAAATTTTCACTGTACAGAAGCGACGATACGAAGAGATTTAAATACCATGGCAGAGCAGGGGCTGCTGAAGAGAACCCGCGGCGGTGCTGTGAAAATCGGTAAAAACTTTGTGACAGATAATGTCAAAGACTTAGTGTACAGTAATCTCTATCATAAAATCTATATCGCAAAGATGGCTTACCATCTTGTGGAGGACCATGACACGATATTTATGGACGATGCGACAACCTGTCTGTATCTGGCAAGAGAAATGAAAAAAAGCAGAGAAAAGCAAGTCAGGATTATTACGAACAGCCTCCTGCTTGCGACGGAGGTTATGCAGATGGAACATATCTCTCTGCGCGTTATCGGAGGAGAGGCTGCTTCAAATCTGTCAGCTACCGTCGGAGCGGAGGCTTTGGAGCAGATAAACGGATATGAAGTTGACAAAGCATTTATCGGAGTCAATGGCATTGATTATGATTATGGAATTACAGGGATTGGTTATCCCCAGATGGAAATCAAAAAAGCGATGATAGGACATGCAAAGTATTCCTATATACTTGCCGACAGCAGTAAATTCGGACATACATATCTGTCCCATATCTGCTCTCTAAATGAGGTGTCAGCAGTGCTGACGGACAAAGAGTTAAATATGGTATACAAGGAGGAGGCGCAGAAGAAAGGCTACCCAATCATATGGGAATGGAAAGAGAGATAATCCGGAGGAAAATAGAAATGACGAAGATGAGTGAAAAAGAGAAAGGTCAAAAAGGACTCTTATATAATGCGAATTACGATGAAAAGTTAATACAGGAACGCATCTACTGTAAAAATTTATGCTATTCCTTTAACATGTGCCCTCCGGCACATCAGGAAGAGCGAAAGCAGACACTTTTGAAGATATTAGGCAGGACGGATGGGGACTTTCTGATAGAACCATCGTTTTGGTGCGACTATGGATATAATATCAAAATAGGAAAGAATTTTTATGCCAACCACGGATGTGTGATAACGGATGAGGCGGAAGTTATTTTCGGAGATAATGTCTTTATCGGTCCCAACTGCGGATTTTATACAGCAGGTCATCCGCTCAGTTATGACTTGAGGGCAGCAGGGCTGGAATATGCCAAGAAAATCGTGGTGGGAAACGATGTGTGGTTCGGGGGCAATGTGGTTGTTTTGCCCGGCGTGACGATTGGAGACGATACGATTGTGGGCGCCGGCAGTGTGGTGACACGCGATATCCCATCCGGTGTTGTTGCGGCAGGAAACCCATGCAGGGTGATTCGTTCCATTTCAGAAGAGGAGAGGGAAGCAGAAAGGAGGAGTGTACAGTGAGTTGGCTGGATTTACATATGCACACCTTTATCAGTAACGATGGGGAGTTCATGCCGGATGAATTAATGGAGCTTTGCGGCAGAGCGGGATTGAAAACAGTGGCGATTGCAGACCACAACAGCACAAGGGCATATAAACTGGCTGCACAGAAGGCAGAACACTTGGGGATAGAACTGATACCCGCAGTAGAACTGGACTGCACCTTTCAGGGCACAGACCTGCATGTTCTGGGGTATGGGATTGATACAGAGTATGAGAAATACAGAGCGATTGAAAAAGAATTACTGGCGAAGGAACAGGAGGCTTCCACAAAGAGAGTGGAGCTTGTGGAGGCGGCAGGGGTAAAAATCAATCACGAGGTGGCGTTGTCATTGGCGCATGATGGGGTGCTGACCGGAGAGGTGATTGCGGAAACGGCGCTTATGGATTCCTGCAATCATGAATTGCTAAAGGAATATTTGCCAGGGGGAACAAGGAGTGACAATCCCTTTGTCAATTTTTATTGGGATTGGTGTTCTCAGGGGAAAATCGCGTATGTTCCCATAGAATTTATCTCTCTGGAAAGCGCGGTTGCAGTCATCCTGGAATCCGGCGGTATCCCGATTCTTGCGCACCCCGGAAATAATGTCAAAGAAGATGAGAAACTGTTAGAAGGTATTTGCTCCAAAGGAGTCTGCGGGATGGAAGTGTTCAGCAGCTATCATTCAAAAGAACAGACCGGATTTTACTTAAAATGGGCGCAGGAGCGCAATCTGCTTATCACTGCGGGCAGTGATTTCCATGGTAAGACAAAGCCGTCCATCTCCCTGGGGAAGATGGATACATATGGGATGGAAGAGCAGATATACAGAGAATTAAAAAGAAAGATGGGAGGAGATTAGATGATGGAGGCATTATACAAAGACATTTCATGGACAGAAGGGACATGGACAAATGAGCCTGCGGCAGTGGAAATGAAAGAAAACCATATGACAGTACAGGCAGTGCAGGAGAGTGATTACTGGGAAAAAACACTCTATGATTTTGTTCACAGGAATGGTCATGCGCTTCTCAAAGAATTTACACGTGAGGAAGCCATGGAAGTGACATTCCAGTTAAAAGATTTCACTGAGCTGTATGACCAGGCGGGTATGATGGTCATGTATGATGAATTGCACTGGATAAAAGCAGGGATAGAGGTGATAGACGGGGAGCCGAATATTTCTATCGTGACAACAGACGGATTTTCGGATTGTTCCAATTTTCCGGTCCCTTCGTGGGAAGGAGAAGAAGTGACATTTCGGGTATCTCCTTTCAGAGATGCGGTCCTGATTCGTGTGCGCACGCCGGGCAGCAGGTGGATAACCGTACGTCTCTCGAGATTTCCTTTTGAAAATGGCATGAAAGGCGGTCCCATGGTGTGCGCGCCCTTGAGGAAAGATTTAAAAGTAAAATTTACAAGGTGGATAACAACACAGCCCGATAAAGCGCAGCATGAGGACCCGCCGATTTTATAAAAAGTACTCGCTTGCGAGTCTTGAAAAAAAGCTCTTTTAGATGCAGATATCATTTCTGATTCTGAAAGGGCTTTTTTTGTTTGGATTGTAGAAAATGTTTATAAATTTTTGTGCATTATGCAAGTTTTTGGGCAAAAGATATAAAAGTATTGACTTTTTGGAATGATTAATATATATTAAATGTATCATACATTTGTTATAAATCAGCAGGAGGTTTATTATGGGGAAGACAAAAGAAAAGAATTACGGTGGAAGTAAGTTGCTTGTGAAAAATTTGAAGGCAATGGGAATTTTGTGGGCTTTGATTTTAATTTGCATTATTGCAGCCGCCATTTCCCCTAATTTTTTAAAACCGGCGAATATCGTCAACGTCGTGCGCTCGGTTTCGTTAAATGGAATCATTGCCATGGGAATGACCTTTGTTGTATTGACAGGCGGTGTGGACTTGTCAGTCGGTTCTATAGTCGGCGTAGTTGCAGTATCCTGCGCTATGATGCTGCAGAAAGGAATTTCACCGGCGATTACTCTGGTTACGGGACTTATCATTGGCGCCTGCCTTGGTCTGATAAACGGAATCGGAGTTACAAGGGGAGGTCTGGCGCCGTTCATCATGACGCTTGGCACTATGACAGCGTTAAGAGGTGTTGCCCGCTATCTGGCAAACGGTGCGCCGCAGAGCTGGACGGACTCCGGGACAGACTTTTCTTTCCTGGGGCAGGGCAGCATATTTGAGATTCCCGTACCGGCCTATATTTTCCTGGCAGTTTTCTTTGTGGCATTTTATATATTAAAGTACACCTCTTTTGGACGCAGTGTCTATGCACTGGGAGACAGCCGGGAGGCGGCGAGATTGTGCGGTATTAACACAAAAAGAGTTGAGACGCTGTGCTTTGTAATCACAGGATTTTTGTCCGCTCTGTCTGCCATTATCTTCATTTCCAGATTGGGAATCGGGCAGCCGGAGGCAGGAGAGGGGTATGAACTGGATGCGCTTGCCATGGTTTATATCGGAGGTGCCAGCACAGCGGGGGGAAGCGGAAGTGTCACAGGAACATTGATTGGCGCCTGCCTGATTTCTGTCATCAATAATATTTTAAATCTCCTCGGTATCTCACCGTTCATACAGAAAGTCATTCAGGGTGTCATTATTATTTTGGCAGTGCTGCTGGAGCGCAAAACAAAAAAGCATGCATAGGAGACTAAAGGCACACAGAGTGCTTTAGTATACAACAAATTCACAAGAAAAAGGAGGACATGTGGATGAAAAAGAAAATGATGAGTGCAATTCTTTGCTTGGCAATGGTGGCAACTATGGCGGCAGGATGCAGCAACGGAAATTCAGGTGGGTCTGACGGAGACAGCGGCTCATCCGGTGACGGGGAGAAAAAGTATACGATTGGACTTTCCCAGGGTACAATGAACCATCCCTTCCGGGTAGCTATGGTAGATGAAAATGTAGCTTATGCAGAGGAAAATTATCCGGAATTTGAAGTCATCGCTACAGACGGGCAAAATGATTCCGCTACACAGGCACAGGATGTAGAAGACCTTCTCGCGCGTGGTATTGACCTTCTGATTATATCACCGCTGACATCCGATGCGCTGACTCCTGTATGCCAGAAGGCTATGGACCAGGGAATCCCGGTTGTCACACTGGACAGAAATGTAGAATGTGATGTAACCTGCTTTATCGGCGCGGAAAATAAACCGATGGGTGTGGCTTCAGCAGATAAGCTGGCGGAAGCGCTCGATGGAAAAGGTAAAATTGTGGAGATTCAGGGGACAGCGGGTGCATCCGCTACCATCGACAGACATGACGGATTCGCGGAGCAGTTGGAAGCAGAATATCCAGATATGGAAATCATTGCTACACAGTACTGTGATTATCTGAGAGAAGATGCGATGACATTTATGGACGATACGCTGCAGAGATTCGGTCCTGGAGAAATCGATGCTATCTACTGCCACAACGATGAAATGGCATTGGGAGCGTTAGAGGCACTGCGCGCAGCAGGGCGTGAAGATGAAGAAATCCTGATTGTCGGCATGGACGGCTCAGAGGACGCTTTCAAAGAAATCGAAGCGGGAAATATGTTCTTTACTGTATTTTATCCATACTGTGCACCGGAAGGTATGCAGGCAGCATATGAGATTCTCGAAGGAGACGGCGTGGACGCGCGCTGGGAACTGGAAACAACGATTGTTGATAAAGACAATGTAGCGGACTGGATTGGCAAAGGACTGTAGGTAAAAGACGACATGGAGGTGGCAGCGATGCTTAAGATGAATCACATTTCAAAGAGCTTTCCCGGAGTGAAGGCGTTGGATGATGTATCGATTTCTGTAGAACAGGGAGAAATCCATGCGCTGGTCGGTGAGAACGGGGCAGGGAAATCGACTTTGATGAAAATACTGTCAGGCGCATATTCGTTGGATGAAGGTGAAATCATCCTGGATGGAGAAAAGATAGAAAATACAACGCCGGCGAAGATGATTGAAAAAGGAATTGCCGTGATTTATCAGGAGTTGATGCTGCTGCCTCACCGTACAGTTGCCGAGAATATTTTTCTAAACAGATATCCGAAAAATAAGGCGGGAAAGATTGATTATAAAAAGATGGAGGCGGATGCGAAAAAGGTAATAGAAGAGCTGAAGCTGGATTTAAACCCCAGTGCAGTTGTCGAGGATTTGAGCGTTGCAAAAAGGCAGATGATTGAGATTGCCAAGGCAATGTCCAGAAATGCAAAAATCGTCGTGCTGGATGAACCTACAGCAGTCTTAGGAGACAATGAACTGGAGGGGCTGTTTCGGATTGTAAAAAATCTGGCGGCAGAAGGCGTTACATTCATTTATATTTCTCACCGCCTGAAAGAAATTTTCGAGCTGTGCACCAGTCTGACAATTATGAAGGACGGACAGCTTGTAGAAAGCGGATCTGTTGAAAATTATACTACGGAAAAGCTTGTCTCTAAAATGGTAGGAAGGGATGTCAAAGATATCTATCCGAAAAGAGAGAAAAACATCGGCGATGTTGTGCTGTCTGTAAAAGGACTTACCAGGAAAGGCGTTATAGAAAATGTGAGTTTTGACCTCCACAAAGGAGAAATTTTAGGAATCGCGGGACTCGCCGGAGCAGGACGCTCCGAGGTCCTGCGGGCCGTCATCGGTGCGGACCCCATTGATAGCGGGAGTATAGAATTAGAAGGCAGACCGGTAAGGTTTAAAAGTGTAAAAGACGGTATCCTGGCAGGACTGGGCATTGTCCCTGAAGAACGGAAAGCGGAGGGATTAATGCTGCAGCAGGATATGATATTTAATATGACAATCCCTGCTCTGAGAAAATATAAAAACAGATTTGGGAAACTGACACATAGTAAAGAGACAAAAGTGACAGAAAAATATATCAATATGTTCCACATTCGACCGGGCTCGCCCCATACTGTTACGAATTTTATGAGTGGTGGGAACCAGCAGAAGGTAGTTCTGTCCAAATGGATTGCCGCGGACTGCAAGATTCTTCTTGTGGATGAACCGACAAGAGGAGTAGATGTGGGAGCCAAACAGGAAATCTATGAGATTCTCAATGACTTGATTGAAAAAGGTCTCTCCATCATCATGGTGTCCTCTGAACTGCCGGAGTTACTGGGAACCTGTGACCGCATCATGGTCATGAATGAAGGAAGGCAGACCGGTCTGTTTAACATTGAAGAGTGTTCGGAAGAGACATTGATGACATTTGCGACAAATTAGTAAAGAGGTGACAGACATGTATGATTTTTGCGCAATCGGAGATGCCCTGATAGATTTTATACCGGGATGTGGATATACCCCGGAGAATCCGATTTATCAGTGTGAGGCAGGCGGGACTGTCGCAAATGTACTGGCAGCTGCGGGAAAGCTTGGGATGCGGGTCATGTTCGTGGGTAAGATTGGCGATGACTGTTTGGGGCAGATATTAAAAGATAAAATGGCAAGTTGCGGGGTAGCACTGGACGGATGCATCTTAGATTCGGACCATTTTACCACACAGTCGTTTGTTTCTCTCGGTGAGAACGGAGAGAGGAGCTTTAGTTTTTCCAGAAGATATGGAGCGGATATATGGATTCAGGAAGAAGACCTTCCTATGGAAAAGATACTGAAATCATCCATGATTGGATTTTCGGGGATGTGTATGACAGATGAACCGGTCAGAACAGCGACATGGAAAGTGATTAAGGAGGCATATCGAAATCAGATACCAATTGTCCTGGATGTAAACTACAGAGACAGACTCTGGAAAAGTGAAGATGAGATGATTCAGGAGATGAGAAAGGCACTGCCTTTTGTCACGCTCTATAAGTCTTCCGAGGAAGAAGCACTCCTGCTCACAGGAAAAGAGAAGTTAAGGGATGCAGCAGAGGCTGTTACAAAATTTGGCTGCAAGGCAGTTTTCATCACTCTGGGCGAAAAAGGTTCCTACTATTATATGGATGGAAAAGACGGGATTGTAAAGTCTTTTCCTGTCAGGGCAGTGGATACCACAGGCGCCGGGGACAGCTTCTTTGCGGGGCTGCTTTACCAGATAAGAAAAAGAAACGGGATAGAACATATCCTGGTCGAAGATTTGCCGGAGATGATGAAATTCGCGAATGCGGCAGGAGCTCTGGCGACAACGAAAAAAGGCGGAGTAACGGGTTCTCCTCTTTTACAGGAGGTGGAGGAGTTCTTGGAAAAGCATAAATAGAGAAGTCAGCGATAAAGAATGAAATAGCTTAATGATATTTAAGAATAAAGGAGGAGAACAAATGAAACCTACAAAAAAAGCAAACGAGATGAGCACCAGAGAATTAGCGGCTTATATCGATTATTCCGTGTTAAAGCCGGAGTTCACAGAAGAAGAAATTATCGAGCTTACAAAAGACGGCGTGCAGCTGGGGTGTGCCACAATCTGTATCAATCCGGGGTATATGGAACTGTGTGAGCCTTACGTAAAAGGAACAGATACCATGCTCTGCCCTGTCACAGATTTTCCGTTTGGTACAAGTTCTACGCAGTCCAGAGTACAGCAGATTGAAGCTGTGGCAAAGTATGATACCGTGAAAGAAGTAGATATCGTTGCCAACTTCGGATGGCTTAGGTCAGGATTGTATAATAAAGTTACGGAAGACTTAAAAGCCTGCGTCAAGGCGGCACACAAATACGGCAGAGAGATTAAAGTAATCCTGGAGACAGATGCCCTGAACGAAGAACAGATAAGAAAAGGCTGCGAGTGCTGTGTGGAAGCAGGTGTGGATTTTGTGAAGACAAGCACCGGTTTCCTGACAGGATTTGAACTGAAAGGAGCAGCGCCGGAAGTGATTGAGGCCATCATGGACCAGCTCCAGGGGAGAGCAAAAGTCAAAGGCAGCGGCTGTATCCGCACCAGAGAACATTTCCTGAAACTCATTGATATGGGAATTGACCGTATGGGCGTGGGATACAAATCCGTCCCGGTAGTATTGGACTTGAAGAAATAAGATAAGGTCAAGAATATAAGGGGTGGGTTTGACAACAGCGGGTTTGTCAAGTAAAGCAAGATTTTCTAAGTTTTTGCTATGTCAAACCCACCCTCTATTGTATGGACGATGTCATATCTTAAATTCTTTGTACAGTTTCTTTTTATACTCCGGGTCTTTCATTGCCCGCTCTATATCCTTCACACGGTTTTTTTGAATAAGAGCGTGATAGAGGCGCTCCGTCTGTTTAAGCTCCAGCTGACCTTTTTCAAGACCCTCAGCGAGCCCAGCGCTATGCCCTAATTTACGGCCTTCTTCCAGACCCTCCTGCCGCGCTTTTTGTTTCTCTATTATTTTTTCTTCCCACTCCTGCATGTACTTCACTCCAATCTCCTCGCTGGATTTGATTTGATGGATGCGTTCTTGTATTTTATGGATTTTATCGCTTTTGCATTGACGGCTGACTTTTTCGGTCGTATGCTCCATATAATGCAAAAGCTCCACCAGTTCATCACTGACGCCGGTCCTGTCTATACCGTGAGTGTTGAGAAATATCCGTATCGCTCCGTCATTCAGACAGAGATTCCGTGATTCCCTGCAGATTTGCTCGAAAGTATAACAGTAGCGGCCTTCTCCGAATAAATCAAACGACGTAATCAAAATGATATATGCGGAATTTAATTTATTGAAATTAATTTCTCCCGGCGGCAGCAGCTTGGAGTCTATTATAGATTGATAATAGCGGCTGCGCTTTGGGAGGTTGTTTGTGTTTTCCTTCTGCACTTCCGTATTATACACAGTATCTTCCATATCCCACGCCCAGACATCCAGCTTAATAAAACGGTTAAAGGGTGTCGTTCGCATTTCCTTTTCACTCTGCGGCAGATGTTTTAACATGATGTCTTTTCCCAGAATAATTTCCAGAATGCTTTTCATGATAAAAGGGTCTTCGGTGGCTTCCGCGAACAGGAAACGGTCCATCAGATTCAAATCTTTCAGTGGTTTCAATGTTTTCTTGGTTTCTTCCATATTCACTTTTCTCCTCTCATTATAGGGAAAAATGTAGGAAAATACAACACTTCTCCCCATGTCTTTTGTGCGTGTCCTGGAGTTGCCGCGATTTTCCTTTGGGTAGGTGAACACCCTGCCGGGCAATTGACAAGCGGAAAAATAAGCAATCGCAGGACGGTTTTTAGGGAACGGTCGGAATCTTTTGATTTGAATAAAGAATTTCCGGATACAGGGATTTTTCACCCTGATAAAAGAATCCCATCTCCTGACAGAAAAGACATCTCTGTCAGTTGATAGTACGCTCTCTTTACAAAGGCATGTGTGCTCTTATAAAAAGAGGATAAGAAAATAGTAGCATGGGTTAAAGCAGATGTAAAGAGAAAATTGTTTGCTGTCGGTTCTGTATTGCAGTTCACCGTTACTTGTCTGTCGGTGGTCCTGTGCTGCGGTTCGCTGTAATTTGGTGCACGGTAACTTGTCTGTCGACAAATATACAATGACCCTGTATACTGAAAACATAACAGTGCACCAGGTGGTTGATACTCAGATTAGGGAGGAAATGCAATGCGTCTTTTGATTGTTGAAGATGAAGCAGGGCTTGCGGACACACTGCAGGAAATTTTAAGGGATGAACGCTATGAGGCGGATGTCGCCTCAGACGGAGAAGAGGGGTACTACATGGGGAAGAGTGGAATCTATGATATGATAATCCTGGATGGTATGCTCCCCAAAATGGACGGATATGATATTCTGAAAAAATGGCGGGCGGAGAAAATTTCTGTGCCGGTTCTTATGCTGACTGCCCGTTCGGAACTGGGCGACAAGCTCAAAGGGCTGAACCTTGGGGCGGACGATTATCTGACAAAGCCCTTTGAGATGGAAGAGCTGCTGGCACGAATCCGGGTGGTTTTAAGGCGTCAGGGTGAACTGAACATGGACTTGCTGGAATATGGGGATTTACAGTTGGAGTTGACCTCCGGCATGCTGAAGAACCAGGTGAACGAAGAGACAGTACAGCTTGGGAAAAAGGAATTTCAGCTTTTGGAATTATTTATGCGAAGCAAAAAACAGATTGTTACAAGGGAGCAGATAGTCGAGAAACTCTGGGGGTATGACTGCGAAGCAGAATACAACAATGTGGAAGTCTATATATCTTTTACAAGGAGGAAACTGAAATTTATCCATGCAAAGACCGTGATACGGGCGGTGAGGGGAGTCGGGTACAGACTGGAGGGAGAGAATGGCTAAAAGGCTGAGAAAGAGGATTATTTTTTCCCTGTCCGGAATCCTTCTGCTGATATTGCTTCTGATTGAGGCATATTTTTGGCTGGATACTTACCAGCGAAGAACAGAGTCAGAATATATTCTTTTGGATGAAATTACGGACATGGCGCTGGAGGGGAAACTAGACAAGATGGAGGATGAGAATGGAAAATGGTTTGTACCGGTCTATGTCTGCCAGATGTCAGAGAGCGGGGAAGCAAAACTTTTAAGAGCATATTTGGAGGAAAGTCATACCCACACCCAGATAAAAAATCTGGCGGAAGCGATGTACAGCACAGGGGAAGATGGGGGGATATACGGGAATTTCCGGTATTATTATAAAGATGGAATCTTAAGCTTTCTGGACAGAGATGTGATAATGGGAGAAAATCTAGAGCTGCTGAAAGAGTTCACCATGAGTCTGGCAGTTGGTCTCTTGCTGATTATCGGAGTATCTTCTGTGATTGCCAATTGGCTTGTAAAACCTGTGGAGCGGACCTTTGAACAGCAGAAACAGTTTGTATCGGATGTGAGTCATGAACTGAAGACTCCGCTGGCAGTCATCAGCCTCAATGCCCGTAAGCTAAAACAGGAAAACGGGGACAGCAGATGGCTTGGCTATATTCTGGAGGAAAACAAAAGGATGGGGAAACTTCTCAATGAGCTGCTTCTGCTCGCTAAGGTGGAAAATGCAGGGGAAAAAGAACCGGATGAGTCCGTCGATATAAGCAGAGCAGTACTCGGCGCTATTCTTCCCTATGAGAGTATCGCATTTGAAAAAGGTGTAGAGTTTTACCTGGATATTGAAGAAGACATTTTTCTGCGCGCGGAGGAAGAACAGATAAAACAGCTTGTTGTCATTCTGACAGACAATGCGCTTTCCCATGTTTCTGAAAAGGGACAGATACGAGTGAAGCTTAAGACGGAGAAGAACCGGATCTGTATGGAAGTCTCCAATACCGGTGAACCTATACCAAAGGAAGAACAAAAAAAGATTTTTGAGAGGTTTTATCGGAGTGATAAAGCGCGCAGCCGCGGTGAGAACCGGTACGGTCTGGGACTCGCCATCGCCCGGAGTATTGCGCAGCGCCACGGTGGGACGATTCATGTGGAGTGCAATGACGGGTGGACAACATTTGTGGTCTTGTTATGATAAAAAGAGAGCAAATCTTGAAAGTTTTCAGGGTTTGCTCTCTTTTTCAATTTTATTTCAATCTTTGTATTATATGATGAATCCGTAAAGGCAACGTCACTGTACAGGATATCCAGTGTAAGACAGGCAGAACCGTCTGAATTTTACTGCAGGGTACTTGTGCGCAGACAGATGAAAAAAGCAAAATGGAGGAAGCATTGATGACAAAGAAGAAAAGAATAGTGGCGGGGTGTCTCGCCGCGGTGTTGATAGCAGGTACGGCAGGAAAATTAATCTTAGGCAGGAATGCGGCTGCGGCTGCCTCTGTACAGTTTACGGAAGCGGAAGCTGTGCGCCAGGACCTGCGGAAAAGTATACAGGGCACGGGCGTGCTTTTGGCGGATAATGTGGAAAATGTGCAGATTCCTACGGGAATTAAGGTGGAGGAGGTAAAGGTCCGTGCGGGCAGCAGTGTGAAAGCGGGAACGATTCTGGCAGTGGTAGACGGGGACAGTGTACAGGCAGAGCTTTTGGAGGCAAAAGAGGAAATCACAAGGCTTGAAAAAAGTATAAATGCGGCAGCTAAAAAGGATTCCGCATATTACACCCAGGTGAAAAACAAGAAAGACCTGGAAGAAAAGAGAGATATTTTAGAAAAAATTGCGCAGAACAATGCAATCACTGCTCCGGCGGATGGGTCTGTGACAGCGGTCAATATTTCTGCCGGCAATGTGCAGAACAAAAGCGGCGGACAGACAAATGCAGAAAAAAGTAATGACAAAGACAGCGGCGCTCAGAAAGAAACCAATGGACAGAAAATATCTGCTCTGGAAGGATTCCGTGTATCAGCAGGTATCACACTATACAGGGGCACAGCCGCAAACAGCGGATACAAAATGATAAATCTGTCGGATGGAACAGGGGAACAACAGGATGTGTGCATTGAGGCGTTTCCGAAATTGGACATCAAGGCGCCGGAAGCAGGAAAAAAGCCTTATACGGGGAATTTGGAGACAGAAATTTACGTCGCAAGGGCAGACTGGGACCCGCAGACAGAGGTGTTTGAACCGGATACAAAATACACAGCAAAAGTGAGGGTGATAGCGAACCCGGGATACTATTTTAAAGAAGGACTGCTGCCCGAGCTTGAGGGAGCAGAGATTTCCAATGTGGAATATCTGGGAGAAGATGAAATTACAGAAATCCATTTCCTGGCATCTTTCCCATCTGTTAAGACGGAGGAGAAAGAGCCGGGGACAACTGAGACGGGGACGAAAGAGGAGGAAACAAAAGGAACAGAATCTTCAGATACAGGAGCGTCAAATGTAGGTCCGCAGAAGGCAGAAACAGAACAGCTTCCGGGAAACACCGGGATAGGAGGAGATATGCAGGCAGGCGCAGGTGCAATCGAATTCGCAGGGGGTATATCCGCGGGCAGCATACCCGCAGGAGGCGCTTCTGCTGAGGGAAGCGCGAAAGAAGTGAATACAGAGCTGATGTCCGCCTTTACGATTGCCGCGGACAACAAGATGACTGTGGAAATCCAGGTGGACGAGATGGATATTCTCTCCATTAAAGAAGGGCAGAAGGCAAGGATAAGCCTCAATTCTATGCCGGGTTCAGATTACGAAGGAGAAATCAGCTACATCAACAGGATAGGAAATGCCAACAATGGTGTTACGAAATACACAGTGAAGATTACTGTGCCGAGAGATGAAAATATGCTCTGGGGGATGAATGTCTCGGCGGAGGTCATTGCAGAGAAGAGGGACGGTGTGCTGACAGTACCTGTATCTGCAATCACGGAAGAAGGAAATAAGTCCTATGTGTATATATCACTGGATGAGAAGACGGGAGCGCTAAAGGAGAAAAAAGAAGTTAAGACAGGTCTTTCCGATGGGACGAATGTGGAAATCATAAAAGGAGTTAAAGAGGGACAGAAAATTTATTATGAGGAGACAGAACCCGTCCAGGGGAATACTGAGGAAGAAATGATGATGTAGCAGGAGGTGGAGCGTGTGATTGAACTGAAAAAGGTATCGAAGATTTATCATATGGGCGGGGAAAAAGTATACGCACTGAACCAGGCGTCCCTGTACATACGAAAAGGGGAGTTTGTCAGTATCGTCGGTCCTTCCGGAAGCGGAAAGTCTACGATGATGAATATGATTGGATGTCTGGACAGTGCAGACGAGGGCGAATATCTGCTGGACGGGCAGCCTGTGAGCTCTTATTCGGAAAAGGAGCTGGCGAAGGTGAGGAGCCGCAAGATAGGGTTTATTTTTCAGAGCTTTAATCTGCTCCCCAAAATGACAGCACTGGAAAATGTGGAACTGCCGCTTATCTACCAGAGGATTTCGCCCAAAGAGCGAAAAGAGAGGGCTTGCCGAGCCTTGGAACAGGTAAAATTGCTGGAGAGAAAAGGACATAAACCTGCACAGCTTTCCGGAGGACAGCAGCAGAGAGTGGCAATCGCCAGAGCGCTTGCTTCAAATCCCTCACTTTTTCTCGCTGATGAACCGACTGGGGCGCTGGATTCCAGGACAGGTGAAGAGATTATGGAAATCTTCCGGGATTTGCATGAGCGGGGAAATACCATCCTGCTCATCACTCATGACGAGAATGTGGCAAACCAGGCGGAACGAAAAATCCGTATCCGTGACGGAAAAGTGAGCGAGGTGGCGATATGATTTTACAGTCTTTTAAAATGGCATGCAAAGCTATTTTTTCCAACAGGATGCGCTCGTTTCTTACCATGCTGGGAATCATCATCGGCGTAACCTCCCTTGTGGTGCTGGTCTCCCTTGTAAAGGGCGCAACGGATTCAGTTACGGAGGGCATTGCAGAGGCGGGAAAGACGATGTTGTCGGTGACGGTAAATGATAACCGGGGAGTTCCCCTTACCCTGCCGGAAATCAGGAAACTCGCGGACCGGGAGTGGGTGGCGGAAGCGGCGCCTTTCGCATCAGAAACTCTGGCTGCGCGATACAAAGAAGAGAAGGGCGATATCAGCGTGATTGGAACAACACCGGGATATTTTCAGATACAGAATCTGAAAACAGAAAAGGGACGGAGCCTGAAAATGGCGGATGTGGAAAATGCCAGCTATGTGATTGTGCTCAATAACAGGGCGGCAGAAAAGCTCTTCCATACCACAGAAGCGGCGGGAAAAGAGATACTGCTGGGAGGCAGACGTTTCCTCGTTGCGGGGGTACTTGAGGATAAAGACAAGGGCGGATGGAATATGGAACAGATGGAGGGATATATTCCTTTTACGACCATGTCAGGGATTTCCTCAAATGCAAAATACGTCAGTACGTTCAGCGTGACTGCGGCGGAAAGCGAAAAGAGCAAAGAAACAGAAGAAAAGCTGACAAGCTGGCTTCTGCAGCGCTTTAAAGGAAATAAAAAGTCATTTCAGATTTCCAATTCTGCGGAATTCATCAAATTGATGGAATCTACACAGAAGACCATGATGCTCATGCTGGGCGGCATTGCGGGGATATCTCTGCTGGTTGGCGGCATTGGGATTATGAATATCATGCTCGTCTCTGTGACAGAGCGT
Organism: uncultured Ruminococcus sp.; assembly: GCA_900541505.1. Lineage (GTDB taxonomy): Bacteria > Bacillota > Clostridia > Lachnospirales > Lachnospiraceae > Mediterraneibacter. The sequence continues at coordinate 122,480 of UQKK01000004.1, read as the reverse complement.
ACGAGAGAAATCGGAATCCGCAAGGCAATCGGAGCTTCCTATGGGAATATCATGATGCAGTTTCTTGTGGAATCTCTCGTAATCAGTCTTATCGGATGTGCCATCGGGATTTTTCTGTCCTGGGGAATCGTGAAAGCGGCGGACTCGCTTATGGCGGGATACACATACAGACTTTCTGCCGGAGCACTCTGGGCAGCGGTGTCTTTCTCGGCGGCTATCGGTATGATTTTCGGAAGTTATCCGGCGAACAGAGCAGCGAAAAAGAAACCCATTGAAGCCCTGCGTACAACATAGAGGAGAAACGAAAAATGAGAGAGACAAAAAGAAACTGGATAACAGAAATCATATGGACCATACTTTTTGGAGTGGCGGGACTTGTGGCAGCAGCCCTCTGGATTGGAAACAGAAAGGAAGCGGCGGATGGATTGGAGACGGCGGCAAAGCTGCTGCCGCTCCTGTTCATCCTGGCTGCTGCAGCGGTTCTGAAGCGCTGGAAAAGCCTGAAATTCAGCAAAAAGAACTGGCACATTATCTTCACGAAGGGGTGGTATATTTTTCTCGCGGGGATGATACTTGCCGGGTTGTTTCTCCTGTCAGCACCGACAGAGACGTACCGGTATTTTTCCTTTTCCGCTCTGGGGCTGTTCATGGTAGGATATATTCTGACTGCTGTTTTCGAGGAAATCATGTGCAGGGGCTTGATACAGAATATCCTGTGCGAGCGGATGAAAGACCCCTGGCACGCAATGGTGATATCCTCCGCCATATTTGCGCTGCTGCATTTTCTAAATCTGGTGGGAAAACCGTATTTCCTTGTGGGGACGACAGTGCAGGTGCTCTATACATTCGCACTGGGAACTTTATTTGCGGTGTCATATGAAAAATCAAAAAATCTCTGGGTTCCGGTAATTCTCCATGTAATATTTAATATGCTGGGTTCCATTGGGGACATCTTTTTAGTGCCGAACAGCGGAGCAGGAGCGGCAGTGGAGGCGGATTTGTCTGTTTCGGGGGCAATCCTGCAGCTTGTGATTATCCTGCCGGGGATTTACTTTGCTTACAAGGGGCAGCGAAAATGAAAATCCGATTATCCTGACCATAAAAGCAGTACAGGGACAGCGTTTTTGAACAGGAATGACAGAAAACTGACAGATAGCCTTTGCTTTGTTGACAAGGCAGACCGGATGTAGGTATAATTTGAAAGACAAAGGTTTTAAAAGAATACCGATAAGGTTTAAGGAGGCAATCATAAAATGAAGAAGCCGGTTTTAATTATCATGGCAGCAGGGATGGGGAGCCGATATGGGGGACTGAAACAGATTGACCCTGTAGATGGGGAAGGTCACATTATTATGGACTTCTCGATTTACGATGCGAAGAGAGCAGGTTTTGAGAAGGTTATATTCATCATCAAAAAGGAAAATGAGGCGGATTTCAAAGAAGCAGTAGGGAAACGGATAGAACAGGTGATGGAGGTGGCTTATGTATATCAGGACCTTCAGAATATCCCGGAAGGCTTTGTAATCCCGGAGGGCAGAGTGAAGCCATGGGGCACGGCACACGCAGTGCTGAGCGCTTATGACGAGGTGGACGGACCTTTTGCCGTCATCAATGCGGATGATTACTACGGGCGTCATGCTTTTGAAAAGATTTATACGTATCTGACGACACACGAGGACGATGACAAATACCGTTATACCATGGTCGGGTATAGACTTAAAAATACCATGACAGATAATGGACATGTAGCGCGCGGAATCTGCGAGCTCAATGAGGCGCAGGAGCTGGTGGAAATTAATGAGCGCACCCGGATTGAAAAGAGAGACGGCGGGATTGCTTACTCAGAGGATGACGGCAGTACATGGACTGAGGTGGATGGAGAGAAATTAGTTTCCCTGAATATGTGGGGATTTACAAAGAGCATTATGGACGTTATTAAAGACGGGTTCCCGGCGTTTTTGAAGAAAGGGATTCAGGAGAATCCACTGAAATGCGAGTACTTCCTGCCTTCCGTAGTCAGCGAGCTTTTGGCAGCAGGAAAGGCAACCGTGACCGTACTGGATACAGAGGACAAATGGTACGGAGTCACATATAAGGAAGATAAACCCATGGTGGTCGAAGCCATCCAGAGCTTGAAGGATGCGGGCGTGTATCCGCAGAAGTTGTGGGAATAGGAGCAAATAAAAACACAAGATTACCTGATTAAGGAGGTAGAAAAATGGCAATTTTAGTTACCGGAGGAGCGGGATTTATCGGAAGTCACACTTGTGTGGAGCTTTTAGAGGCCGGCTATGAGGTGGTCATCGCGGACAATCTGTATAATGCTTCCAAAAAAGCGGTGGACAGGATTGAGGAGATTACTGGTAAAAAGGTGAAATTCTATGAGACGGATATCCGCGACAAAGCGGGAATGGACGCTATCTTCGAGGCAGAAAGCATCGAGGCAGTCATCCATTTTGCGGGACTGAAGGCAGTCGGAGAATCTGTCGCCAAACCTTTGGAGTATTATGAAAATAATATCGGCGGCACGCTGACATTATGTGATGTCATGCGCAGTCATAATGTGAAGAATATTATTTTCAGTTCTTCCGCTACAGTATATGGGGACCCGGCGTTTATCCCGATTACTGAAGAATGTCCGAAGGGTACCTGCACCAATCCGTACGGCTGGACAAAATGGATGTTGGAGCAGATTCTCACCGACCTGCACACAGCAGACGAAGAATGGAATGTGGTTCTGCTCAGATATTTCAATCCCATCGGGGCACACAAGAGCGGTAAGATTGGCGAGGACCCGAAGGGAATTCCCAACAATCTCATGCCCTACATTACCCAGGTGGCAATCGGAAAATTAGAACGCCTCGGTGTCTTTGGCGATGATTATGACACGCCGGACGGGACCGGAGTGCGCGACTATATCCATGTGGTAGACCTTGCAGTAGGACATGTGCGCGCGGTGGAAAAGCTGAGAGAAAAGGCAGGCGTGTCTGTCTACAATCTGGGAACCGGCAAGGGATATTCCGTCCTGGATATGGTGAAAGCATTCGGAAAGGCGTGCGGCAAGGAGATTCCTTATGAAATTAAGCCGCGCCGGGCAGGGGATATCGCTTCCTGCTACTGCGATGCAACGAAGGCGAAAGAGGAGCTGCACTGGGAGGCACAGCACGGACTTGACGAGATGTGCGAGGATTCCTGGAGATGGCAGAAACAAAATCCTAATGGTTATGAAGAATAAGAAATCATGCAGAGATAGGATGAGATAGGTTTGATACCTTCTCTTCACAAGAGCATACGCGGTCGATAAAAAAGAGCAGGCGGGCTGTTGCGATGTGGATGGATGACATCTGCGGAGCGATGGTCCGTTTTGCATAAACCCTTCCCTCTCCTCATGGGAGGCAATCGCAAAGATTTTGTCAGACTGCAGATTATAATTTAATTTTTTATCTTGTACAACATCCGCCATCATGGTATGATGGTAGCAACACTACAAACGCGGTGTCAGATACAATACCGCAGCAGTAGTTCTGATTACAACAGCATTCATGGCATTTCACGCCAGCTGGTTTTGTAAGGATTCCCGTTTTTATGATATGTTTTGAAAGGAACCGCGCCCTTTAAAACCGTGCTCCTTTCATGATAGGAATACACCCCGAACTATGAGATTTTCAGGCTTTTGCAGTGATATCCGCAGTGAATGTACGGACATACAGGAGGTGAGAAGATTTGGTATACGAAATATAAAAATAAAACGAAAGAGAGAAGAAAAGTCCTGTTTATTGTACATAACAGTTCAGCCCGCGCCATTTGTAAAACCGCACTGCGTGCTAACTGCGGCTATCGCCGCTGTTTTACTCATAGACTGGCGCTCAGCACATACAGATGTTCGCTCGCAAAAACATACAAGTATGTTTTTACTTCTCGTACACCGTATGGCTGAACTGGTAAAAATGTATAATGAAAACAGGAAAATGTTGTTGACATTTTATAATAATTATAATACTATATTAACCAGAAGCGAACAATTGTTCGAATGAGAAGGAGAAATCAAATGGCGAATAAAGTAGAGATGGTAAAACCTGCAAATATGGAAGAGAAGAAGAAAGCCCTGGATGCGGCGATAGCGAAGCTGGAGAAGGACTTTGGCAAGGGAACGGTGATGAAGCTAGGCGAGCCCGGCGCGCAGGTGGCTGTGGAGACAGTGCCTACGGGTTGTTTGAGTTTGGACCTGGCACTTGGCTTAGGCGGCGTTCCAAAGGGGCGTGTAATTGAAGTGTACGGTCCGGAGTCCAGCGGTAAGACGACGGTTGCCCTCCACATGATTGCGGAAGTACAGAAGAGAGGCGGCATCGCGGGATTTATCGACGCAGAGCATGCGCTGGACCCGGTTTATGCCAAGAATATCGGTGTGGATATTGATGAGCTCTATATCTCACAGCCGGACAGCGGGGACCAGGCACTGGAGATTGCGGAGACAATGGTGCGTTCCGGTGCGGTGGATATCATCGTCATCGACTCTGTGGCAGCCCTTGTGCCGAAGCAGGAGATAGAGGGAGATATGGGCGACAGCCATGTGGGACTGCAGGCGCGTCTGATGTCCCAGGCGCTCAGGAAACTGACTCCGGTCATCAGCAAGTCAAACTGTGTGGTAATTTTCATTAACCAGCTCCGTGAGAAGGTCGGCGTGATGTTCGGGAATCCGGAGACCACCACAGGAGGACGTGCCCTGAAGTTCTACGCATCCGTGCGTATGGATGTCAGAAGAACAGAGACGCTGAAGCAGAGCGGAGAGATGGTGGGGAACAGGACCCGCATCAAGATTGTGAAGAACAAGATTGCGCCTCCGTTTAAAGAGGCGGAATTTGACATCATGTTTGGAAAAGGAATCTCCAAGGAGGGAGATGTGCTGGACCTTGCTGCGAATATCGATTTGGTGAAAAAGAGCGGGGCATGGTATGCTTATGAAGGCGAGAAGATTGGACAGGGCAGAGAGAATGCGAAGGCATATCTGGAGACCCACCCTGAACTGATGGAAGAGCTGGACCGCAAAGTGAGGGCGCACTATCACCTGGGAGAAGAGGCGCAGGACAATGAGGCTGCGGAGGATTTGAAGCTCACCCCTAAGGCGGCAAAAGAAAAAGAACAAAAATAAGAGCTGGAAGTGTACTCTGACAAATGTACAGCCAACGGCAGAAAGAATATCAGGAGCAGGACAAAAGGCATAGGGACAGGACATGGAGGTCACAAAGACAGAAGCACTGACAAAGACAAAATATAAAGTGGAGTTGGACGGAGAGTTTGCCTTTGTTTTATACAAAGGCGAACTCTCCCGATTCGGGATTGCAGAAGGAGCGGAGCTGCCGGAAGAGACGGTGGAGAAAATCCGCACAGAGATTATCCTCAAGAGAGCGAAGCTGCGCGCTATGCATCTGTTGGAGGATATGGACAGGACAGAAGGAGAACTTCACCGCAAGCTGGTGCAGGGGATGTATCCGGAGGATATCGCGGGAGCGGCGATTGCCTATGTGAAATCCTTCGGCTACCTGGATGACGCCCGATACGCACAGAACTTTATCCTCAGCAGGAAGGAGAAAAAGAGCAGGAAAGAGATTTATGCCCTGCTCAGTCAGAAGGGCATTGACCGGGAGAAGATTGAAGAGGCATTCGAAATCTGCTATGAGAAAGATTCGGAAGAAGAGGCGGTGCGTCAAGCCCTGCGAAAGAAGCGGATAGAACCGGAAAAGATAGAAGAGATGGATGAGGCAGACAAGCGGAAAATATACGCATATCTGGCGCGCAAAGGCTTCAGCTACGATACAGTCCGTCAAGTAATACAAAATTGTAATGACAATGCTTGACATCGTTGTGAAAACAGTATAAAATTTAAGTGTTGTATTGATGTGAGTTTGTACAATGAAAATTAAATAAGGAGGTGCTCCTGTGCCAATAATGTTAAGTATCGTTATTGCCGTGGCCCTCGCGTTGATAGTTGGTATCATCAGTCATTACTTAACTGTCTCCAATTTAAAGAAGAACGCAGAATCCAAGATTGGAAATGCAGAGACGAGAGCGAGAGAGATTATCGATGATGCCGTGAAAACTGCTGAAGCAACGAAAAAGGAAGCTCTTTTAGAGGTGAAGGAAGAGTCTATCAAGACAAAGAATGACCTGGAAAAAGAGACCAAGGAGAGGAGAGCCGAACTGCAGCGCTACGAGAAACGAGTGCTCGCAAAGGAGGAGGCTGTTGATAAGCGCTCCGAGGCTATCGAACACCGTGAAGCTAAATTTACGGCGAAGGAAGAGCAGTTGAGACAACGTGAAGCCAGAGTAGAAGAACTGAATCAGAAAAGAGTACAGGAACTGGAACGAATCTCAGGTTTAACCTCCGAACAAGCAAAAGAATATCTGTTGAAAACTGTTGAAGAAGATGTGAAACATGATACGGCCAGGATGGTCAGAGAGTTGGAATCTCAGGCGAAAGAAGAAGCGGATAAGAAGGCGAAGGAGTTTGTCGTCAACGCAATCCAGCGATGCGCTGCAGACCATGTGGCTGAGACTACAATTTCAGTAGTGCAGCTTCCCAGTGATGAGATGAAAGGTCGCATCATCGGAAGAGAGGGAAGGAATATCCGTACCCTTGAGACGCTCACAGGTGTGGAGCTCATCATCGATGATACGCCGGAAGCAGTCGTGCTGTCCGGTTTTGACCCCATTCGCCGTGAAGTTGCGAGAATTGCCCTTGAAAGACTGATTGTGGATGGACGTATCCATCCCGCCAGGATAGAAGAGATGGTGGAGAAGGCTCAGAAAGAAGTCGATGCCATGATACGCGAAGAAGGAGAGGCGGCGGCTTTAGAGGTCGGCGTGCCGGGTATCCATCCGGAGTTGATTCGCCTTCTCGGACGTATGAAGTTCAGGACGAGTTACGGACAAAATGCATTAAAACATTCCATAGAGGTGGCGCAGCTGTCAGGACTTTTGGCCGGAGAGATTGGGCTGGATGTCAGGATGGCGAAGCGTGCAGGGCTTCTGCATGATGTAGGTAAATCTATCGACCATGATGTGGAAGGCTCACATATCCAGATTGGAGCAGATTTGTGTAGAAAATACAAAGAGTCTGCTACAGTTATCAATGCGGTGGAGGCTCATCACGGAGATGTAGAGCCACAGACATTGATTGCGTGCGTGGTTCAGGCGGCAGATACGATTTCCGCCGCGAGACCGGGGGCAAGAAGAGAGACAATTGAAACATATACCAACAGATTGAAACAGTTAGAAGAAATCACCAATCAATTTAAAGGTGTGGACAAATCTTTTGCGATTCAGGCAGGAAGAGAGATTCGTGTAATGGTAGTTCCGGAGCAGGTATCTGATGATGACATGGTATTGATGGCCAGAGACATTGCGAAAAAGATTGAGTTTGAACTGGAATATCCAGGACAGATTAAAGTAAATGTGATTCGCGAGTCACGGGCGACAGATTATGCAAAATAGTCAGAATCAGAACAGCCAGTGAAAGTACGAAGAAAGTACAGCCCTTGTCATTTGACAGGGGCTTTCTTAATTGTATAGGAAACGAAGAGGACACTGTGCGCGAAAAGTGAAGGGAGGAACGAAAATGGAGAATAAAATCAAAAGGGTAAAACGGGAGCTGAAGTTTAAAGGGGCGATACTGGATTTTTACCAGGATACCATGGAGATAGACGGAACCCACACGGCGGTGTGGGATTTTATCAGTCACAAAGGGGCGGCGGCTGTCGTGCCGGTTATGGAGGACGGAAAGATTCTCATGGTGAAGCAGTACAGAAATGCTCTGGACCGCTATACACTGGAGATACCGGCAGGAGCTTTAGACGAAGCGGATGAACCGGGATTTACCTGCGCCTCCAGAGAACTGGAGGAGGAGACAGGATACCGCAGTGAAAATATGGAGTGGCTCATCACTCTGCGCACGACGGTGGCGTTCTGCAATGAAAAGATTGAAGTGTATGTGGCGAAGGACTTGATTCCATCCAAACAGCATCTGGATGAAGATGAGTTCATCGAATTAAAGGCATATACCATAGAAGAACTCAAAGAAAAGATATTCTCAGGGGAGATAGAGGATTCCAAGACTGTCTCCTCCCTTCTCGCCTACGATGTGAAATACGGAAAAGCAGAATAAAAGAAACGGGCGGGCATATAATGAAATATCTCAACGATAGGGGGAACACCATGTGAAGATACTTCATACGAGGAAGCAGCTTTTGCTGTTCTTCATGCCCGGTTTTATACTGGGGATTCTCTATATGAATCTGTTCGCGAAGCGGTATATGGCGGAAGTGGGAATCTTCAGTGATTATTTTCTGAATCAGTTCGGAAGTGTAGAAATTGTCATAGATGAATATATCTGGTATCTGCTGCGCTTAAGAGTCCTGCCGTTTCTGGCCCTTTTAGGAGTGGCGTTTACAAAGCTGCGCAAAGCCGCGGCTGTACTGTTTATGGTGTGGACGGGCATTTCCAGCGGTATCCTTATATCTTCGGCAGTGCTGGAGCTGGGAATCAAGGGGAGTTTTCTCTGTATTGTGGGAATCCTCCCCCAGTTTATATTCTACATACCGGCATATCTGGTCCTCATCTGGTACTGCTGTGCCTACCCGCAGAACCGATGGAATTACCAGAAGACTGTATTTGCCGCGGTTATGATGGCGGTGGGGCTTATCCTGGAAGCATATGTCAATCCGCTTCTGGTGAAAGCGTTCCTGCAGACGCTATGAGCTACAGCTGCCGCAGAAAATTATAATATTTGACACTAGGGCATGGGATTGATAAAATGGAGGGTAACGAAAAGGAAAGGATTTAGGCTATGAGCGAACAAAAGACAGATACAATATCGAAAGAAAAGAAGAAGGTTTTGGAGGCGCTGCGAGGGTCGGAAGAAATCTACATGATGATGTCAGCATGTACGAAAATGCCGTTTGTGGTGTGTGACAGTGAAACCTATGACGATGAGATATTTTTGTTCAATGATTTAGAATGTGCGAAAAAACGCGCTGAGAGTTTGCGGAAGGAAAACCAGCCGGTAAATGTGGGAAGAGTGGCGAAAAAGCAGCTTTTGCCCTTCTATTCCAGCCTGTATACGATGGGGGTCAACTGTCTGGTGTTTGAGGATAAAGAGGGGAACCAGACAGCCCTGCAGTTAGAAGAATTGGTGAAACGAGGAGACGTAAAAAATCTGCCGGACGGGAAAATCTGGGTGGAAAATCCGGGGCTCCACCTGACGGCGCTGTATTTTATGCAGGAGATGCGCAGGCAGAAAAAGCCGGAACTGACAGAGGAGCTAAAAGAGATGCAGGAGGAAATCCTCTCAAATTTCCAGAAGGGGACCTATATCGTCGCGGTGCAGGAGGACAAGAAGGTGCCCCTTTTAAAGCAGAAGGACGGTTCTGCTTTTCAGCCGATTTTTACAGATGTGATAGAGTTTCAGAAATTTAACAGGGAACAGAAATTTAAGAGTGCGGTAATCGAGGCAAAAAATCTCTTGAAGGTGCTGGTTCCCGAGGCAAAAGGCGTGGTTATCAATCCCTTTGGAGTCAATCTGCAGCTCCCAATAACGAGGAAAACAAAATAACAGCGCCAGTGTACAGGGCGCGTTTGCTTTTGTAAAAAGATGGTGGGAGAAAAATGAAATGATGATTTATTATTTTAGCGGTACGGGAAATTCGCTCTGGGCGGCAAAAAGGATAGCGCATCGGTTTTCTGCCAAGCTTCACGGTATCATGGAATATGCATCGGACAAGTGTGTGACGGCGGAAGACACGAGGATAGGGTTTGTATTTCCTACTTATATGAATGACCTGCCCTGGGCGGTAAAGGCATTTCTCGCGGAACTTAAGCTAAAAAATCCCAAGTATATATTTGCGGTGCTGACGTCCAGCAGCGGAAAGAGCGGTAAGGCGGCAAAAAGCCTGGACACCGCGCTTCGTGCGGGCGGAGCACAACTTTCCTATGTGTATAATCTCCCTATGCCGGGAAACTGTATTCCGGGGAAAGCTAAGAAAGAAAAGGCAAAGCTTTTAAGAGCACCGGAAGAACTGGAAAAGATAATAAGAGAAATCAAGGCAGGCACAGTAAATGTAAGACGAAAGGCTGAAAAAACAAAAAAGGAAAAAGAAAACAGTCAACAACGTTTAAAAGCAGATTTTGTGACAGGGTCCTGGTTTTATAAACCAAGCATGGCGGGCAATGCCATGAAGCCATTTCCCTCGGATAGATGTACGGGATGCGGAATCTGCGGGAAGGTGTGTCCGACTTCGAATATCCGCATAAAAGAAGGCAGGGCGGTGCACGGAAGCTGCTGTGCGGCATGCTATGCCTGCTATCATTGGTGCCCGCAGAAAGCACTGGATATTTCCATGCCTGTCATTAGGGGAAGGCAGCAGTACCATCACCCGGAGATTGGATGGCAGGACATTGCCGCTCAAAAAGAGAGGGCAATAGAAAGGGATGGAAAGTTATTATGACCGAAAAAGAACTGATGTTATCAGAAAAATTATATATTGCAAAAGATGAGGAACTCTCTAAGGATTTTATGCGTGCCAGGCGATTGACCAGACGCCTGAACGAATCAACAGAAGAAGAGACGGAGCTGCGCACACAGACGGTGAAAGAACTTTTTAAGAAGACAGGAGAGAATGTGTGGGTGGAACCGCCGTTTCACTGTGATTATGGCTGTCAGATATCAGTGGGAGAAAATTTTTATGCCAACTTTGACTGCATTATTTTAGATATATGTGATGTGGAGATAGGAGACGATGTGTTCTTCGGACCAAGAGTCTGTATCTATACAGCGGGACACCCTATCGATGCGGGAGTTCGAAAAAGACAGCTTGAGTACGGAAAGCGTGTGAAGATAGGAAATGATGTCTGGATATGCGGAAATACAGTCATCAATCCGGGGGTCACGATTGGCGACAATGTGGTCATCGGCTCCGGTTCTGTAGTGACAAAGGATATTCCGTCTAATGTGGTTGCGGCGGGAAATCCCTGTAAAGTTATCCGGAAGATTACCGATGAAGACAAGCGGTACTGGGAAGGGCTGGCAGAAGAATACAGGGAAAACAGAGCAAAGTAAGACATAGCAGAGTAAAATGAGACATTGGCAGTTCTTACCCTCTCTTTACAAGAGCATACGCAGTCGATAAAGAGATAAATTTTGTGCCCTTGTAAAGAGAGGGTAACCAATGGCATTACAGAAAATACACAGGAGGATATATCATTGGGAATTGCGGAATTATTCATACTGGCGGTGGGATTATCCATGGACGCTTTTGCAGTCTCTGTCTGTAAGGGTCTGGCTATGCCCAGGATGTCGAAAAAAGCAATGTGCATTGTGGGACTATGGTTCGGAGGTTTCCAGGCACTGATGCCGCTGGCGGGCTATTTCCTGGGATATCAGTTCAGGGACGAGATTACACAGATAGACCACTGGATAGCCTTTGTGCTGTTGGCAATCATCGGAGCCAACATGATTCGGGAGGCATTTTCGCGGGAGTGCGACTGCGAGGAGGCGGACGCGGCGCTGGATGTAAAGAGCATGTTCATCCTGGCGGTGGCGACCAGCATCGATGCGCTGGCAGTGGGGATTACGTTTGCGTTTCTGAAAGTCCAGATTGTCTGGGCGGTCACCTTTATCGGAATCACAACCTTTGTGATTTCCGCGGTGGGGGTCAAGATTGGAAATATCTTTGGCACGAAATATAAGGCAAAGGCAGAGCTGGCAGGAGGAATCATCCTCATTGTGCTGGGGGTGAAGATTTTGATGGAACATCTGGGGTTCCTGTAAAGTATGTGTACCGTGAAAGCAGACGGAAAAGTCATCGAAAGAACAATATCAAATCGTACAGAATAAAATTATACAGAAAAAAGGCTTTACTTTTGGCAATGGTTAAGACACAGCCATTTCCAAAGGTAAAGCCTTTTATTTTTGAGATGTGATGCCATGGATAATCACGGCGAGGCAGTGGAGTTGTTCCGGCGTCAGCTTTTTCAGGTTCTCGGTGATTTCAGCGATGAGCGCCGGGTCCTCAGTATCTGTGGTGAAAAATTGGGCGGGTGTCAGAGAAAAGTATTCACAGATATTGAAAAATACTGCCAGGGAAGGAAGTGCCTGCCTGTTCTCAATGTGATTGATGTAGCCTGAATTTTGTCCCAGTGATAAGCTCATGTCCCGCGCGGATACCCCTTTTTGCATCCGCAAATCTGATAGTCTCTTACTAAATTCTCTTTCGTACACAACATCACCCCCTACTATCACATTATAAAGCACTATATATGGAGAAATATGATATATAAAGGCACATTTTGTTGACAATATGCTAATATAAAGCATATAATATATGAGAATGTGATTTTATATGATATATTGAAGGCTTTTAGACCATACTATGGAAAAGAAATAAAAAAATTTAGGGGGGGGGTACAGCCATTTTTGGATGGTGTTCCTTTCCCCTAAAGAGGTTTAGGACCAATGGGGAAACAAGTTTTGATATTGACGACAGTCAGCGGATTTCTGGAAAAGTTCGAGACCGGCGACGTCAGAATCCTTCAGCGTATGGGTTATACCATACACTATGCCGCGAATATGCGGGAACAGCATTATCTTTTCAGAGAGAAGGATTTGGAGGAGATGCAGATAGTGGCGCATCACATCGATGTGGAGCGCTCACCCTATATGTTTCGCGAAAACCGAAAGGCATTTCGCCAAATCCTGGAAATCATTGATACCTGTGATATCGGCGTGATTCATTGCCATACGCCGGTAGGGGGTGTGCTGGGAAGAATGGCTGGGAGATATTACAAAAAGAGGAATTTAAAGGTCATCTATACAGCACACGGATTTCATTTCTACAGAGGAGCGCCGCTGATAAACAATACGATTTACTACACGGTAGAGAAAATCCTGGCAAGGTACACGGATATTCTGATTACCATCAACGAGGAAGATTATGTCAGTGCCAGAAAGTTCCGGTTGAAACCGGGCGGGAGAGTTTATAAAATTCCTGGTGTCGGGCTGGATACGCAGCATTTTCAGCCGCTTTCCGAATCGGAGAGAAAGGCAAAGCGAAATGAGCTGGGGGTACAGGATAAATTCTTCATGGTGACTACAGGGGAGCTCAATGAAAACAAAAACCAGCGTCTTATCCTGCAGGCACTGCAAAAAATGCGTAAGGACGGAGAAGACATTTCTCATATCGTATACGGAGTCTGCGGAGACGGTTTCTTCTACAGCAGGATGGAGCGCTGGATAAAAGAGATGGGACTTGAAAAACAAGTGAAGCTCTACGGCTACCAGATGGATGTGAGGAATATCGTGGGCAGCGCGGATTGCTTCCTCTTCCCGTCCAAGAGAGAGGGACTTGGCATGGCGGCTCTGGAGGCACTTTCCATGGGGGTGCCGGCGGTGGTTTCTGACAACAGAGGCACCCGTGAGTATATCCACCATATGGACAACGGATATGTCTGCTCCGATGGGAAAGCAGAAAGCTTTATCCGGGGAATCCGCTACATGATGAGTCTGGATGGAAAAAAGAGGAAGCGCATGAAGAGACGATGCCGGGATTCGGTCAAGGGATTTGCGCAGGACGGTGTGCTGAAGATAATGGAGAAGATTTACCGGGAAATGGAAAGCGATGAAGAAGAGGATATCGGTCCTCATGGGGGTGTACAACCCTGATGAGCGGCAGTTAAAAGAAGCGGTCAGGTCGATATGCGCACAGACAGTGAAAGACTGGGAGATGATTTTATATGACGATGGCTCAGACAGAGAACATGCGGAAATCATCCGGCGGGTGTCGCATATGGATAAGAGAATCCGCTGGATAAGGAACAATCAAAATCACGGACTCGCTTATGCACTGAATGAGGGATTACGTTTGGCGGAAGGGATGTTTATCGCAAGGATGGATGACGATGATATTGCTTTGCCTGACAGATTTGAAAAGCAATGCAGATTTTTGGAGGAACATCCGGAATTTCAGTGGACAGGCACCAACGCAGAGCTTTTTGACGATGCGGGAGTCTGGGGAAAAGAAAAAATGCCGAGGATACCAAAGAAGGAAGATTTTCTGAAATATTCTCCCTATATTCATCCTTCTGTGATGTTTCGCAGAGACATCCTTGAGAAGGCGGGCGGATATTGTGTTTCAGAAGCGACAAAGAGGTGTGAGGATTATGAGTTATTTATGCGTATGCATGCAGCTGGATACAGAGGATACAATCTGCAGGAGTATCTGCTCTTATACAGAGAAGATAAAAAAAGTTACGGGAAACGTATATTGTCATGTAGATTGTATGAGATGAAAATACGGCGGCAGGGATTTCAAAGACTTCGCATTCCCACCGCAGCAAGAATCCTTTATACACTGCGGCCTCTGGCGGGGAGTCTGCCGGGAGCGAAGAAGATACGCAGGCTGTTAAGGAGGAAGAAACATGTCATCCCGTTTACAGAACAGTAACGAAAGACTGAAGACCTACCAAAGATATTTAAAAAAAGAACAGATATACTGCCCTCCAAAGAGACTGGAGTCTGAAACAGAAGGTCAGCTCTGGGAGGCGGGAAATTATGTATTGGGTCCCGCCCTCAATGCCTTTGTTATATGGGTTTTAAAAGAGGCAGAAAGAAGCGGAAAGAAGAGACTCTACTTTCTGGCGCGGGACGGGTATTTTATGTACCGCGCGGCACAGATTTATACAGAAAAATTTCACCTCGATGTGGAGTGCCGCTATGTGAGCTGTTCCAGGTATTCCTTAAGGATTCCGGTGTTCCACCTGGATGAGGAGGAAGCCATGGAATACATATGCCGGGACAGTATCGGCGTGAACTTAAACCGGATGATGAACCGGGCGGGGCTTACCAGGGAAGAAAAGCAGGAAGTCTTAGCTGAGATAGACCGCATCGGGCAGGAGCATGAGACCATTCCCTATGCCTCCTTAAAAAAAGTGAAAGAAACACTTGTCGCGTCCAATACATTTATGAACTATATGCGCCGCCATTCCAGGGACGCCATGCCGGTGCTCGCGGACTATTTAAAGCAGGAAGGCTTTCTGGACGGCACAGATGATGCGGTGGTGGACAGCGGCTGGGTCGGTTCCATGCAGAAGACATTAAACCAGGTGCTTGCCTATATGGGACGAGAGACAAAGCTGGAAGGATACTACTGGGGGCTCTACGAACTGCCGCCGGGAGTGGAGAGAGCATTATACCACTGCTATTATTTCAGCCCGGAAGGACAATTGAGAGAAAAAGTATATTTTAACAACAATCTTTTTGAAGCCGTATTCAGCGCGCCCCACGGGATGACCCTTAGATATGAAAAAAAGAAAGACAAATGGGAACCGGTCTACAGCCGCATTTCCCAGGAGAGAAAGACATATATGGAACGGCTTGAGAACATACTGATTACATACACAAAACAAGCCGCAGAAGAATTGTTTGAAAAAAATGGCTCCGTAGTAGGAGCAGACTGCGAAAGAGAGCGCAGAGCCATGAAAAAGGTTTTGAAGCTTTTCATGGGAAAGCCGACAAAAGCCGAGGCGGAGGCCTGCGGGAGGCTGACATTCTGTGATGATGTGCTGGAGTATGAAAACCACCAGTTGGCGGTGAAGATGGATGAGAAGGATTTGGAGGACAATCACTTCCTCAATAAAATCCTTGTCATGCTGGGCGTGCGCAGGCAGCAGATAAAAGAGAGCGCGTGGTACGAAGGGAGCGCGGTGCGTTTTTCCAAACGTCCGGGGTACCACCTCATACAGTACGGAATGTACAAATACCTGCTCTATATGAGGCAGATGTATATGTGGAGAAGAAGACATGTCCAGGAAAAAGAAGGATAACTACAGACAGGAGAATACAGGCAATCAAGGAACAAGAGCAGAGCGGAGAAGACAGTATATCTTCGTCATCCGGGAACTGACTTCGAGAGAAATTAAGCGCAAATACTCCCGGTCTTATCTGGGAATCGTGTGGAGCGTGCTAAATCCCCTGTTGATGATGCTGGTACTTTCGACCATCTTTACCCAGATATTTCGGCGTTCCATAGAGAACTTTCCCATCTACTACCTGACAGGCTATATCCTGTGGCAGATGTTTACCGGAGCTACCAATGCGGCAATGACAACCCTTGTAGATAATAAAAACATGCTCATCAAGGTGAAGCTTCCGATGGAAATTTTCGTGCTGGCGAGGGTATACACGGCGTTAGTTAATCTGGGCTACTCGCTGGTGGCGTATGTGGTGATGCTGCTGGTGTTTGGAATCACGCCAAAATGGACCATGCTGTTCGCACCGATAGTCATCCTGCTGCTTTTAATATTTGCGCTGGGAATTGCGTTTATCCTGTCATCGGCGTATGTGTTTTTCGGGGATGTGAAACATTTGTATTCCGTGTTGCTGACACTGTGGATGTATTGCTCCGCCCTGTTCTATCCGGTGGACCAGTTGGAAGGAGCCATCCGGACTGTGATAGAGCTGAATCCGATATTTAATTACATCGATGCTATGCGAAATGTGGTCATGTATGGACAGATGCCGCCCGCTCTGGAAATCCTTCGTATGGTGGTATGGGCGGCAGCTATGTACGTGGTGGGATATTACATTTTCCGTAAAAACAGAAATAAAGTCATGCAGAAAATATAGACAGGAAATGCAGACAGAAAAGATAGAGGGATTTCGTGTTGGAGAGCGTATGCGGCACAACAAGAGACCTTGAAATATAGAAGGGGAACTATGGAAAACAGAAGGAAAACAAGAGGTGTTTTAAAAAGAATAGCGGCAGGAAGTATTCTGTGGGCGGTTTTACTGGCAGGATATTTTCTGGCAATTCCATTGCTGACAGCCGGGAACCTTCTTCCGACAGAAATACTGCCGGAGAAAATAGGAGAAGCGCCGCTTACAGTAAAAGCTGCCGGGGAGACGACGAATTTCGGTTCGGAGTCTTACTCGTGGGAATTGGGCGCAGAGAATCCCATCGGAATTTATGTCAATTCCGACAGCCCCATTTATTATGTAGATTTGATAGTCACCTATGACCCGCAGATGCTGCAGTACAGCTCCGGCGGGGAACTGGAGTCAGAGGGGACCGTGAGAATCAGCGCGGGAGGCGGAATGGAGACAGAGTTCAGTATGATGCTGAACTTCATCCCGCTGATGTCGGGCAGTACCCAGATTAGTATCAGCAGCACTACGGTGCAGTATGAGTCTGGGGAAACGTCCGTAGCCACAGATTCCAGAGTGGGAGTACAAATCCCGGTGACGGAGGGAAATGCCCTCTCCGGTCTCACGGTAAACGGACAGGCAGTGCCGGGGTTCGCGGCAGGCACCATGAGCTACTCCATGGATGTGGCCGCGGATATCCAGCAGGCGGCGGTGCAGGCAACGGCACAGTCAGCGGATACGACAGTAGAAATATCCGATACAGCGCTCAAGACAGGGGCAAATACCATCACCATCCTCACAACAAGCAGCAGCGGGGAGCGCGCGAGATACCTGCTGACCGTCAACCGACCGGAGCAGACCGCAGGAAGTGCCGGAACAGAGGATGGGACATCTGGCAATCCAGACAGTCCCGATGGTGCGCAGACCGACCCGGAACCTTCCGTGCAGATTATCAATGAAAAAGAAGACGAAGGGATTGGGGCAGGGACCATCCTTGCCATTGCCGCAGGAATCCTGCTTCTGCTCCTGGCTTTGCTCATCGCTCTGGAGGTCCGGATTTCTCGAAGGAAGAGACGCCGCAGAAAACGCCGTGCTCACACGGGACAGACCGGGGGCGAAAAGGCTGGGGGACAACAGAACCTGTCAGCTCCCATAGGTCAGAAGGGACAGCAAAATCAGGCAGTGCAGAAGGAAGGTTCGCAGAGCGGACCAGAGGAAGACAAAAATGAGAAGAGCGTTGCGGTTGTTTCAAAAGTGGATGACGATACGAGGGAGACGGAGATTGACGTACAGCATGTCACCATGACGTTTAAGCGGGAAAAGGATGAAGCGACCAGTATCAAGGAATTGATGATTCGCACCATTAAACGCCAGCGAAGCTATGAGATGTTCAAGGCTCTGGATGATGTGAGCTTTACCGTGAAAAAAGGAGAGGTTGTGGGAATCATCGGAACCAATGGTTCCGGTAAGAGTACCATTTTAAAAATCATCTCCGGCGTGCTCACCCCCACAAAGGGAAGAGTGCTGGTGGACAAAAGCAAGATACAGCTTTTGACCTTGGGGACAGGCTTTGATTTTGAACTGACAGGTAGAGAAAATGTATATCTGAATGGCGCTATCATCGGGTATACGAAAGAGTTTATCGATGAGAAGTATGATGATATCGTAAAATTTGCGGAACTGGAAGGCTTTATGGAGGAGAAGGTGAGAAACTATTCCTCCGGTATGGTCTCCAGACTGGGATTCGCCATTGCCACTATCCGGGATACGCCGGAAATCCTCATACTGGATGAGGTCTTGAGCGTGGGAGACATGTTCTTCCAGAAAAAGAGCTCAGCCAGGATAAAGGAAATGATGCACGGCGGTTCCACAGTGCTCATCGTATCCCATTCCACCTCGGTCATCAAAAGCAACTGCACAAAGGCAGTCTGGATTGAGAAGGGAAAGCTTCGGGCAGTGGGAGAGCCGCAGGAGGTATGTGCGGCATATGAGAAGATGAACCAGGGAGCATAAAGAGGAGCATAGCTATCGAAAACAGGAGTGCAGGGGAACTGATTTCAGGAAAAAGGGAAACTTAAGCCTGAAGCAAAAGAAGTACAGAGAAAAGAGTTGGAGTAGAAGAAACATGGACAGTATACGCGGCATAGACAAACTCTATATGGCGTTGGTCAACCAGGTACCGGGAATCCGGGAGAGGTACAAGAAAAAAAGAAACAGTGTTCAGGGTGCCGGGAGAGCGGCTGCCTGGGGATATTTGCTGGGGATGAATGTGGCATACCACGTTTTTCACTACAGGAAACTGGAACTGATGGAAAAATATCCTGTTTACGAGAGCAAAAAGCTTTATGACAAAGGCAGTGAATCGTCTCTGTCAAAGCGGGAATCTCCAAAGGTTCTGGCAAAGAAGCTTGCAAAATACGATGTGGTCTCTTTTGATGTGTTTGACACGTTAATCTTACGTCCCTTCTCCAGTCCGGCGGATGTATTCTTTCTGCTGGGGGACGAATTAGGTTATATAGATTTTAAACGAATCCGCATGGAGATGGAGCAGAAGGCAAGGAGAAAAAAATATAAGAAAAAGAAGCATTATGAAGTGAGCCTGTCGGAAATCTATGACGTCCTGTCAGAAGAGACCGGGATTCCAAAAGAGAAGGCGATGAGCCGCGAGGTGGAGCTGGAGAATACATACTGTTTCGCCAATCCCTATATGAAATGCGTGGTGGAAGCATTGCGGGACCTTGGAAAACGAATCATTATCACTTCGGACATGTACTTAAATACCGAACAAATCCGTACACTGCTTGAAAACTGCGGCTTGGGGAAATTTGACGCCTACTATGTGTCCTGCGATTTGGGAAAATCCAAAAGCAAGGGAGATTTATATGAAGCAGTGAGAAAACAGGAAGAACGCTGCAGCGGCAGAAAAGAGATGACATTTACCCATGTGGGTGATAATTACATCGCAGATATCGAGAACGCCAAAAAGCATGACTTCCATCCGGCGCATTACGTCAATGTCAATGCCGCGGGACAGCAGTTCCGCGCAGAAGATATGTCCGTGATTACCGGAAGCATTTACCGGGGAATTGTAAACGCCCATATCCATAACGGGCTGAAAGAGTATTCCAGAGAATATGAATACGGCTTTATTTACGGCGGACTGTTTGTTGCCGGATACTGTCAGTTTATTCATGAGTATGTAAAGACACACCGAAGCGAGAAAATCCTTTTTCTGGCGCGGGACGGAGACATTTTGATGAAAGCCTACCAAAAGCTTTACCCGGAAGAGACGGAAAACCTGCGGTATGTGTACTGGTCCCGGCTTGCAGCCACTAAGATGGCAGCCGGATATTTCAAATATGATTACTTCCGCCGGTTTCTCTATCACAAAGTGAACCAGGGATACACGCTGGAAAAGATACTTCAGTCCATGGAACTTGACGACATGGGAAAAGCACTTGTGAAGGCGACCGGACTTTCCCTTCAGAACAGCCTGACAGAAAAAAATGTAGGGAAAGTAAAGCGGTTCCTGATGAAAAACTGGGACAAGGTGCTGGCGCATTATGAGGAACAGCTGGAGGCAGGAAAGCAGTATTTCACAGAAATCCTAGGCGGCTGTAAAAACGCGGTGGCAGTGGATATCGGATGGGCGGGAAGCGGCGCTGTCGCTCTGAACCACATCGCCAATGATATCTGGAAGATGGACTGTGAAATCACGGGAATCATCGCAGGAACCAACACCTGCCACAACGCAGAACCGGATGCCAGCGAGACCTTCCTCCAGACAGGGAAGCTTGTAAGCTATCTGTATTCCCAGAGAGAAAATCGGGATTTGTGGAAGTTCCACGACCCAGGCAAGAACCACAATCTGTACTGGGAGATGCTGCTGGATGCACCCCATGGAAGCTTGAAAGGGTTCTATCTGGATGAGGATGGAAAGTACCGATGCGAATTCAAGAAAGAGACTGCGGAGAAAGAAAAAATAGAGGAGATACAGCGGGGGATATTGGAGTTTGTTTATCTCTATGAAATGTTTCAGAAAAAAGGAAAGAGAATATTTAAAATATGGGGGAGGGAGGCTTATGCAGCAATGCTCAATGTAGAGCAAGATGAGAACAGGCAGTTTATAGAAGATATAGATAATGTAATGGATGGAGCAAATATTGAATAAAAGGAGGATAATAATAATGAAAATAATAGGAGTGATTCCTGCAAGATACAAATCTTCACGTTTTATGGGAAAACCTTTAGCAGACATATGTGGAAAACCGATGATTTGGTGGGTATACAATCAGTGTATAAAGGTAAAAGAATTTGAACAGGTTTATGTGGCAACAGATGATGAGCGGATAAAGACGGTTTGCGAAAAAAATGGCATAGAAGTAGTTATGACATCTGATGAACATTTGACAGGAACTGATCGTATCGGTGAGGTGGCGCAAAAGATATCAGCAGATTTATATGTTAATATCCAAGGCGACGAGCCTTTGATTGAGCCTGAGAATATAAGAAAAGCGATTTTACCATTTTTTGATGATGATACCCTTTTTGTATCAAATCTTATGACAAAAATTAAAGATCCTGTGGATGTAGTCAATTTTACAGTACCGAAGGTAATAACAAATAGAAATAACGAAGGAATATTTTTGACGAGAAGTACGGCACCATATCCAAAAGGATCCATTGATTTTTCTTACTATAAACAGGTGTGTGTATATGGATTTAGACCTGAAGCACTTAAATTTTACTGTGAGTATGGGAAAAAGTATGGAAAAGGAAAGGTAGAAGCAATTGAAGATATAGAAATATTAAGATTTATAGAAAATGGATATCGTGTAAAATTTATTGAAGTTGATTCGGATACAGTTGCAGTAGATACACCAAATGATTTAACAAAGGTGAATCATATGATAAGTGAACAGAAAAAAAGGCAGGAGGAAAAGAAATAGGATGGGTTTCCTATACAAAAAAGAGATAGTTGAAGGGGTTAAAAGTTCAAGAAAAATACTAGGAATTCCGATTTATCAGCGCACGGATACAGATATAGCAGTAACGAAAAAGTACTTCTTTGGACTATGGAAAACAGAATTATTCCCCGATAAAAAAAGATATTATCTCTTTGGGAAATGTATTGGAGAAAAGAGAAACGATTTTTATGCCCAGATGCAGTCGCTTTGTGAAGAGAATAAAAAGCTAAAAATATTGATGGACAAACAGGAATACATTTTACGAGACTATGAAACAAAACTTAATCAATTAAATAGTTTGCCTGGCATAGAAGAACAGATAAATATAATTCGCCAGGAAGTACATTCATGTTGGGCGGAAAGTGCTAATTTAAAGAATTTAATTCAGTGTCAGGAGCTGCACAAAAAGACATTTGGACCATACAAAAATGCGTTTAGGGGTCAAACAGTGGTGTTAGTGGCTTCCGGCCCTACCAGTAAATACTATCGGGGAATAGAAGGTGCAGTTCATGTGGGAGTGAATAATGCATGTCTTTTGGAGCAGGTTAAGTTTGATTATTTGTTTTGTCAGGACTTTTATATGGACGAAGAAAAGCGGAAGATAATTGTCCAGTATAGAAAAGGGGAATGTAAAAAATTCTTCGGAAGAATACCCGAAAACAGGATGCGGGCATGTAAAGAAACAGCAGTTGCTGCCCATGTACGGAGATGTCCCAGATATTTTGTGGAGGAGGCAGCCGCCAGCGAGTATTATATTTACGATTTATTACAAGATGATAGGATTGCATACGATATTGAAAATGAGCCGTTATTGCCGGATGGAGTTGCATTTGCTGCTTTTCAATTTATTTTACATACACATCCAAAAAAAATTTATTTAGTTGGTTGTGATTGTTCTTCTGGCTTTTTTTACGAATCAGAGGTGTCTTTTGATAATTCATATATGATTAAGACGTGGGAGAGTTTAAAAGAGTATGCTGATTTATTATACCCTGATATTGAAATATATTCCTTAAACCCCGTGGGTTTAACTGGATTATTTGAAGATAAATTTACTTCTGAATATTTAGAGAACAAGAGATACGGAGGTTGAAAACAATCATGGGAAATGTCCGGATTTTAGATTGTACGTTGAGAGACGGAGGATATTGCAATCAATGGAAGTTTGGAGAAAAAAATATATCAAAAATCATTTCAAAATTGGATGAAGCAGCTATTGATATTATTGAGTGTGGTTTCCTGACAAAGAAAAATAGTGGTGATAAACAGTTTTCACGGTTTAAAGAAATAAAAAGTTTGAAATATTATTTAACTGAAAAAACGAAATCTCAAATTGTTTTGATGGCTAATTATGGAGAATACAATTTTGAAGAGTTACCTGTGAATGAGGGGATAGTAGATGGAATTCGTTTGGCTTTTCATAAAGATGATTGCAATGAGGCATTAAGTGTATGTAGGTTATTAAAGCAAAAAGGATATCAAGTATTTGTGCAACCTATGGTATCGGTTCGCTATAGTGAGGAAGAGTTTTTACAGCTGATTGATACCGTGAATGAAATACAACCATACGCGTTTTATATTGTAGATAGTTTTGGTTCGATGAAGCGGGCAGAGCTTGAACATCTGTATTTTGTCACGGATAAGCACTTATTGCCAAATGTAGCTATGGGATTTCATGCACATAATAATATGCAGTTGGCTCGCGCAAATGCTGAGTGGATGTTAGAACACTCAGATAGTGGGAGAACTATTATTATTGATTCAAGTGTATGCGGAATGGGGAGAGGCGCAGGAAATCTAAATACGGAATTGCTGGCAGAGTATTTAAACTTTAAGGCAAAAAAAGAATACAGAGTAAAAAGTGTTTTGGAAATTATTGATGAAATTATACTTGGGTTTTACGAAGAAAAATATTGGGGATATAGTTTGCCGAATTTTTTATCAGCGAAATATAATGTACATCCTAATTATGCTAATTACTTGGAGAATAAAAAAACACTTACACTGAATGAAATGTGTGAAATATTTGAGAAGATTTCAGCCGACCAGCAATATGAGTACAATAAAGATTATATAAATCAGTTATACTTGGAGTATTTAGAATATCAAAACGGAAAATCGGACGATTTCGAGGTCTTGAAATCGAAACTTCAGGGGAAGGAGATTTTATTGATTGCACCCGGAAAAACTGTTCAGACAGAAAAGGATAAGATCAGTATTTTCGTTAATAACCATAACTTGGTATTGATTTCGGTAAACTTTGTTTATGAGGATAAAATACCGGATTATGTCTTTTTTAGTAATATTCGCCGATTTAAGCAGGCGCCTAAAGACAAAGGATGTGTAATTGCTACTTCAAATATAGATGAAAAGGTAGATTATAAAATACCATATAAAAAGTATTTAAACAGACAAAGTGGCGTCGAGGATAATGCGGCTTTGATGTTGATAAAAATCTTAATTGATTGTGGTGTAAAGAAAATATATATTGCAGGAATGGACGGATATTCGAATGATATTCATGCGAATTATATTAATGAGGATTTGCAGATAGCCATTAGAAGTGAAAGTGTGGTTGAAAAGAACGAGGGATTAAGTAAAGTTTTGAGGCAGATGAATTTGGAATGTGATTTAGAGTTTGTTACATCAAATAAAAACATAAGTTTGAAGTAAAAAGGAGAGAAATAGTATGAAAAAGGGAATTGCAATATTTGTTTCACAAAGAATAGATTTGGCATGTGAGGTTCCCAATAGTCCAATTTATCATCCTATGCGTTGTGGTGCAATTTTTGATGAATCAGTTTCAAATGTCCCGGGTGATAATATAGGGGATAATATATCTCATTTAAGAAAGTCATATTGTGAATTAACAGTGCAATACTGGGCTTGGAAAAACTACGATGCAGAATATTATGGGTTATGTCATTATCGTAGATATTTTTCGTTTTCTGATATTTTGTATAAGCAGGATCGCTTTAATGTTATTGAGAAAGAGACTATCGCATCAGCTTCTAATAAATATGATTTAGATAATACAAAAAAAATAATAAATGTTGTTCGCACATATGATGCTGTTATTCCAACACCGATTGATATAAGAACCATTCTGACAGGGGTACCAGGCGGAGAAAGATTTTACCCGCATACGGTAGAAGAATTTTGGCAAGCAAAGGTTGACCAGATTGATTTTAAATGCATAGAAGCGCTTGTAAAAGTTGTAGAAAAACAATATCCAGAAATGTATCCGTATTTAATGGAATATTTAAAAGGGACTACCATTTATGTGGGGTGTTGCTATGTTATGAAAAGGGATTTGTTTAACCAGATGTGTGAGTTCCAATTTTCAGCTCTGGCAGAACTACAAAAAGTATTTGATATGACTAGATATACGGGAGAGTTGGAGCGTCAGCCAGGATTTATGGGAGAGATATTGTATGCTACATTTTTATTATATTTAAAAGATAAAAAAAGGAAGTTAAAAGAATTACAGGTAGTGTTTTTTAGTCAATATCAAGTGGGAGAAACACCAAAAATACAAGAAGTAGAACAAATGCCACCGAATAATAGAAACTTTAATTTAGGAGAATGGTTTAGAGATTTAGTTAAGCGAGGTTTGAATAACGTTCTGCCAGCATATCGGGTTTCAAGAAGGATGGAAGAGAGAATATATGATTTATCCGTTGAATCTGCACGATTAGAAAAGAAGATTAGCTATCTGGTGAATAGCACAAAAGAGTCCTTAAAGAAGGAACAGGAAGAAAAAGCAAAACCAGAAAAGCCGATTGCCACTTCATTGACGAAAAAGAAATGGGATAGTTGGTCTTTGACTTCTTCCATAGATTTGAATATAGCATGTTTTGCGATAGAACTTCATGAAACTCATAAAGCTTCTTTTTCTGAGTTTCGTGATTGTAATACTGGAAAAGATGTGGTCGTGGTAGCTACAGGTCCGAGTATGAAATATTATTCACAGATTCCCGATATACCCCATATTGGTGTAAATGCTGCATTCAAAAATGAAAATATAAAACTGGACTACTACTTTACAACGGATTATGAGAGTCGTAATGAGTGGTTTGAAGAATTGAAGAATTATGATTTTATTAAATTTTTTGGACAGTATTCGGCAGGTGTATATAGAGATAGATTTCAGGTATCTGAACAACTCATAAGGGAAAATAACGCGCGGCGCTTCTTTCAAGGAGCACCAAATGAGGACATAAATATCAACATAGAATATTATCCCTTGATGGGGTTTTATTCAATTGCGTTCCAAGCAATTCATTTTGCAATATATACGAATCCTAAAAGAATATTTTTGGTAGGCTGTGATTGTGACTCGTCCGGATATTTTGATGGGACACAACAACTTTTTGCTAATTTACCGAAATGGGCAAAAGGATATGAAAAGGTAAAGTTTTTTGTAGAACGTTTTTATCCAGAAACAGAAATCATATCAATAAATCCAGTAGGGCTTAAGGGACTGTTTACTGATGTATACACAGAAAATTACCTGTCCAATCATGTGGAAATAAATCGGAATGAATGTAAAATTCTTACCGAGGAGTTCTTACAGTATAAGTAAATCAGTGGGAGGTAGAATTTGTTAAAACGATTTATAGAAAGATTGAAAGAATGGCTTCCGACTTCATCAAAAGTATTAAATGAACATATAAAATTGCTGTCAGCGCAAATTTCCTCACAAGAAAAGGCTTTTCTTTATTTTTTCGAGAAAAATCAAAGCCAAATGAATAATCTTGAAACTCAGTTTTTGGAAACATATAAATGCTTGAATGAAAAAATTAAGTTACAGAGACAAGAAATTATTTGCTTACAAAAAAATCAAAGTATGAAATTGGAATGTTTGTCTCGGCAACAAGAAGAAATATTGGGGCAGTTAAATTTACAAGCGCATGATTTCCAGCTATTTTTGTCTAAAATAGAGCAGGTAAAATGTTTTTGCTTGACCGAAGTTGCAGAGGAGAAAAAAAGAACAGAAATTTTTTATAATGAGTTAAAGGAGATGATAATCGAACAAAATGAGAAATGGAAAGATGGTTTACAGAAAATTATAATTGAAGTAATGGGAAAAAATCGAAAGCAAGAAGAAGTTTGGCAACAAATGAAGATGGAGATGCAAACAGAAATTGAACAACAAGGGGAAGAAATTCGAAAACTCATTGTCGAGATTAAAGCAAAAGAAGAGAAACAGATAGGATTCTGGCAACAGATAGAGAAGAAAAGAATGGAGCAAAATGAAAAGGATAAAAGTAAATTCTTTGAATATGTCTCTGACATGCAAAAAAAAATGGACGAAAAAAGTGAGGCTTTGCATAAAAGGTCTCATTATATTTTAGAACAAGTTGAAAAAGATCAAGAGGAGATTTTTGGACATATAATTAGAGACAGGAAAATAGAGGAGGCACAATTAAATTCAATAAGTAGGAAGTTAGAAGATTATAAAAAAGAAGATAATCAAAAAATATCAAATTTGCATACTGAAGTGATGAGGGAATTTCGTGTGCGGAGAAATATAAAACCTAAACAAATATATGTGAATTTGACAGAGAGAGAAGCATTATCTCAATCGTTTCGAGAAATTATGGAGAACAGTGATGTATTTGAAAAAAAATTCCTTGCGCTAATAAGTGGATTAAATGAAAAGAGTATAACAAATGTGATACGTATTTTGGTTCGAATGAAAAAGATAATTGATGGAAATACAAAAGGAATTGATTTTTTTACCCAGGAAGAGCAAGAAGAATTTTTGAAAATGAAATCAGAGTTTAGTGATCAAATTTTGTGTATATCAGATTCGTTATATTGCTATAATGGACTATTACTTCCTGTAAATCAGTTTGATTCATCGGTATTTTGGAGCAAATATGGATTAGAAGAAGTGAATGCCTTGGAAAAAATTGCATGTGGGGACATTATTGATGTAGGGGGATATGTTGGTGATACGGCTTTATTATTTTCACCTATGACAGAACATAATGTGTATGTTTTTGAAGCATCTCCGTATAATTATGATTTAATTAAAAAGACGATAAATTTAAATAAACTTAATAATATTGTGGTAGAAAATTTAGCGTTGGGGAAAGAACGATGTCAACTTCCCTTAAGCTTAGGGGAGCGTAGTTCGTGTAATACATTGGTGGAACGTTCAGGATATGTATATCCAGAGAAAATAGATGTACAAGTAATTTCATTGGATGAATATGTGGCTGCAAATAATCTGCAAGTTAGTCTTATAAAAATAGACGTTGAAGGAGCAGAACAGATGGTTTTAGATGGAGCAATAGAAACAATTAGGCGTTTTAAACCGGTATTATTAATAAGCATATACCACACAGCTTCTGACTTTTTCGATATTAAACCGATGATTGAAAGTTTAGGGTTAGGATATAAATTTAGCATATATAAACCAGTTAATAATGCAATTGTTATAGAAACTGTCTTAATTGCAGAAGTAAAGTAATGATTAAACAAGTGTAAGGGGAAAAGAGGGACAATGATGAAAGTAGTAATCTTAGCAGGTGGATTTGGAACACGTATAAGCGAGGAATCACATTTAAA
Organism: uncultured Ruminococcus sp.; assembly: GCA_900541505.1. Taxonomy (GTDB): domain Bacteria; phylum Bacillota; class Clostridia; order Lachnospirales; family Lachnospiraceae; genus Mediterraneibacter. The sequence goes on along the minus strand of UQKK01000004.1, from coordinate 94,244 downwards.
GCCCAAACCGATGATTGAGATTGGCGGACGTCCAATCCTTTGGCATATCATGAAAGAATATTCTTATTATGGTTTTAATGAATTTATTATCTGTGCAGGGTATAAACAGGAAGCGATTAAAGAGTTTTTTGCTAATTATTACCTGCAAAAATCAGATATTACGTTTGATTTTTCGAATCAAAATCAAAAACAGGTACATTACAATGTGGCAGAACCGTGGAAAGTTACGATTGTAGATACTGGTTTAAATACAATGACAGGTGGACGAATTAAGAGGATTCGTGACTATGTTGGAGACGAAACGTTTATGCTCACATATGGGGACGGTGTAAGTGATGTCAATATCAGTGAACTGTTAGAATTTCATAAAAAGGGCGGAAAACTGGCAACAATGACAGCAATCCAGCCAGGAGGACGGTTTGGTACTTTAGATATTGGAGCGGACAATGTAATTAACCGTTTTGCGGAAAAGCGTAAAAAGGACGGAGGATGGATTAACGGTGGTTACATGGTTTTGGAACCAAAGGTATTTGATTATATAGAAGGGGACAAGACTACTTTTGAGAGAGAGCCATTGGAACGTCTTTCCAGTGAGGGAGAGTTACAGGCGTTTAAATATGATGGATTCTGGCAGTGTATGGATACGATGAGGGACAAGATGTTTTTGGAAGAACTGCTGGAAAAAAATGAAGCACCATGGAAAGTGTGGGATAAATAATGGATTTACATTTTTATAAAGGGAAAAAGGTCCTTGTCACAGGACATACCGGATTTAAAGGGAGCTGGATGTGTAAGGTCTTATTAAAAGAAGGAGCTCTTGTTACAGGATATGCCCTAGAACCTCCGACAGAACCGAGTTTATTCAACTGTCTCGGACTGGATAGGCAGATGGATTCCATCATCGCTGATATCAGAGATTTGGATAAGCTGTTAGAAGTCTTTGATAAAGTACAGCCGGAAATCGTGATACACATGGCAGCGCAGCCGCTTGTCAGGGAGAGTTATGCTAATCCGGTATATACCTATGAAACGAATGTGATGGGAACTGTTAATATCATGGAAGCGGTGAGAAAAACTCCTTCTGTAAAATCAATGGTGAATGTGACAACTGACAAGGTATATAAGAATAATGAATGGGAGTGGGGATATAGGGAAAATGATGTTCTTGACGGGTACGATCCTTATTCTAATTCGAAATCTTGTTCTGAACTTGTAACGGCATCTTATATGCGATCGTTCTTCAGTGGTAGAAAGATTGCGATTTCTACCTGCCGGGCAGGAAATGTAATTGGAGGCGGGGATTTCGCAAAAGACAGAATCATCCCTGACTGTGTACGGGCTATGGAAGAGGGAAAAGAAATTATTGTGAGAAATCCATTTTCCACACGTCCTTATCAACATGTGCTTGAGCCGGTCTGCGCTTATCTAAAGCTGGCAGAGTTGCAGTACAATGACAGAGAAACCTATGCGGGACATTATAATGTGGGACCGGATGACTGTGATTGTGTCACTACGGGAGAATTAACAGAGTTATTCTGCAGTTGTTGGGGAGATGGAGCGTCATGGAAAGACGTCTCGGAGAAGGATGCCCCCCATGAAGCAGGATTTCTGAAACTGGATTGTTCCAGGATAAAACGTAAGATGGGCTGGAAACCGAAATGGCATATAGAAGACGCTGTAAAGAACAGTGTGACATGGAGTAAGGTTTATCTTGCAGATGGAGATATAGCTGCGGAGATGGAGCGGCAAATTAGGGAATATTTACAAAGGTAAAGGAGAAAAACGTGAAAAAAGTCATCGTTACAGGTGCAAATGGATTTGTAGGAAGTGCTCTGGTAAAGGAACTTGTAGAGCAGGGAATTGAAGTAATCGCATTGGATATGGAAGGTCATACCGAAAATCTTCCTAAAAGTTCAAAGGTTACCTTTTATCCGTTTCAGTTAGAAAATTCAGGAGAAATAGAAGACATAATATCAGACAGAGATATTGACACCTTTTATCATTTTGCATGGGTTGGCTCTGCGGGATCAGCTCGTGCGGATACAGAGCTGCAGCTAAAAAATGCACAGTGGACTGTAGAGTGTTTGAAAGCAGCTAAAAAAATAGGATGCTCCAGGTTTGTAAATGCAGGCAGCATTATGGAGACAGAGACGATTAAAGCAGTATTTAATGCAGGAAATAAGCCAGGCTTAGGGTATATCTACGGAAGCGGAAAGCTAGTGGCACATACAATGTGTAAGTCAGTGGCAGCGGATATAGGTATTGAGCTTGTCTGGGCTATGATTACAAATGCTTATGGAGTGGGAGAGAAAAGTCCCCGCATGGTCAATACGACAATTCAGAAATGTATCCGGGGAGAGAGTCCACAGTTTACGGCGGGAACCCAGAATTATGATTTTGTTTATATCGATGATGTGGCGCGCGCCTTTCGTCTGATAGGAGAAAAGGGAAAACCGTTTTGTGAGTATCTGATTGGCTCTTCTCAGGCAAAACCTTTAAAAGAATTTTTGTTGGAAATGAAAGAAGCTATTGCACCTGATTTAGATTTTGTGTTTGGAGATATTCCGTTTACAGGTGTGAATCTTTCCCTGGAAGACTTTAGCTGTTCTAAGACAGAGGAGGATACAGGCTTTAAAGCAGAAATCAGTTTTTCAGAAGGATGCCGCAGAACCAGAGACTGGTGGATGGAGATGGAGGATGAAGTATGATACAGCCGTTCGCATTTAAGGAGACAAAGATAAAAGGACTGATTGAGGTAACACCGTTTAATGCTGATGATATCAGAGGATGTTTTACAAAAGATTATTCGAAAGAGATATTTGAAGCAAATGGGATTAGACATGATTTGATGGAAGTGTTTTATACTACATCTCATAAAGGTGTGATACGGGCATTACACTTTCAAAGAGTAAAACAACAGCCAAAGCTTGTACGTTGTATTACGGGACATGTTTACGACGTTGTAGTGGATTTAAGAAAAGACAGTCCTACCTATAAGATGTGGCTGGGATTTGATTTGATAGGCGAAAGGCACAACGAAATCCTTGTGCCTGCTGGATGTGCTCACGGATATCTTGTATTGGAACCGTCCATCGTAAGTTATAAATGTGCCGAGAAATTTTACGATGAATACGATGACGGGATTATGTGGAACGATAAAGATATCAGTGTTGAGTGGCCGCTTGAAAAGATTGGAGGCAAAGAGAAACTTATCATAGCAGATAAGGATAAAAATTTGCAGACGTTCAAAGAATTTGAAGAAACATACGGAGGTTTTTAGCATGCAGGCAGATGTGCTGGTTGTAGGATGCGGTTTATCCGGAGCAGTTATCGCCAGATTCCTTGCCGAAGAGATGGATAAAAAGGTCGTTGTTTTTGAGCGAAGAAATCATATCGGTGGAAATATGTATGATTTTAGGGATGAGGCAGGGATTTTAGTTCATTTATATGGTCCACATACATTTCATACAAACGAGAAATATCTATTTGAATATATGCAGCGGTTTGCCGGATGGGGTGAATATCATCTTACATGTGGGGCAGAGATAAATGGGAAATTTACACCTACGCCGTTTAATTTTCAAACTATCGATGATTTTTTCAGTCCGGACGAAGCAAGGAAAATAAAGGAAGAAATTTATCGGGAATACGGGGAAAGACCACAGGCAACAGTGGTGGAGATGCTGGAAAGTAAAAATTGTACAGTGAGAAATTATGCACAGTTTTTATTTGACAATGACTATAAGCTTTATACAGCGAAACAGTGGGGGATTTCACCAGATGCCATTGATGTCAGCGTATTAAAACGAGTTCCTGTAGAATTTTCCTACCGGGTAGGTTATTTCCATGATAAATACCAGTTTATGCCGGAAACCAGTTATACAGACTTTTTTAATAAACTTCTGGCACATAAAAATATAGAAGTAAAATTAGAAACCGAAGCATTGGATTTTATATCTCTCGATACAGAGAAAAGAGGCTTGTTCTATAAAGGCGAAAAATGGGATAAGCCGCTTATATATACGGGAGCTATCGATGAATTATTGGGCGGTAAATACGGCAAGTTGCCATATCGTTCTCTTAAATTTGACTGGAAGACATTGGGGATGGACAGCTACCAGTCGGCACCTGTGGTTGCCTATCCACAGGCGGAAGGATATACAAGGATTACAGAGTATAAGAAACTTCCGGTACAGGATGTTCCGGGGGTGACAACAATAGCAGTAGAATATTCGATACCTTATCAAAAAGGGAGAAATTTGGAACCATATTATCCGATTCCAACGAATGAAAACCAGTGCTTATATGAAAAATATAGAACAGAGGCAGAAAAAGTAGAGAACCTATATCTTTGTGGGAGACTTGCAGATTACAAATACTATAATATGGATCAGACACTAGAAAGTGCGCTTAAATTGTGCAAGCATCTGAAAGAAAAGTTGTAAAGGAAGGAACGATATGGAATATATTCCCACAGCAGAAGAACGCAAGGAATATCTTGCATACGACTCGTACAAAGTATTTTTTGACAATCTGAAAAAGGGAATAGAGGATATTGAAAGTCTTCAATTTATCAGACAGAAAAAGAAGGTCATTTTGATATCTGGTGCTATGGTTGTTTTTGATAAAGGAACAATTGCATTCCTAAATCGTATAGCAGAAGTAAAGTCGGATGAGTACCAATTTGTCCTCCTTTCAGAAGTGACTGCAGAATATAGACGAAAGACAAAGGACAAGATTGTATTTGAATCTATTTGTACTCCACATTTGCTGGCAAAAGAAATACTGGTGCCATATATGGATATCCCTGTGACAGAAGAAATGACAGAATATATTAACAAAAGGGAATATCTGAAAAGAGCAGTTGCTAATCTCAATATGCGGCATAAGAATATTGGGGATGGATATGCAGAAGCACTCATATATTATGCTGAAATTTATTTGAAGCTCCTTCTTAAAAAGCTGAAACCGGACAAAGTAATATTATGGAACGAATTTTATGCGTTCCACATGGTGCTTCAGTGTTTGTGCAGACAGAGAAAGATAGAACTGAAGTATATGGAATTTGGTTGTGTCCCAGGGACTTTTGTCATCGAAAAAGGCGGGCAGCAGGGAGAAAGCATGCCTGCGCGACATCCCTTTTTCTTTCATCATCTTCCAATCAAACGGCAAGATAAGGCAGAAGCTGATAAAACAATTCAGTATATATTTAGAACGGAATTAAATAGAAACATACAACCTGAAAGAAATGGTGAGTTGTGCCAATTTTTAAAGCGGAAGACGGGAAAACCAGTTGTTACCTATATGGGACAAAATGACGCGTTGGAGTATCTGAGACTGCTGTCAATACGTAATGGATGGAATCTGCTATATAAACCACATCCTATCATGGAGAGGATGGGGAAAAAGAAGAAGGCACAGAGCATATTTTGAAAAACATTAATATCAATGAAGCAATTGATTATACAGATGTAGTAGTAACGATTCTTTCCCAAAGTGCATATACAGCATTGTTTCGAGGAAAGCCGGTTGTTATGCTGGGATATATCCAGTTAAAAGATTCCGGCTGTACTTATGAAGCGTTTTCAAAAAGTAAAATTGAACCACAGATAAAAAAAGCTCTTTGTTGCGGATTTACAGCAAAGCAAAGGCAGCATTTTCAGGAACATGTAGCAAGACTTTTAAAGTATTATCTGTGGGATGACAGAACTCATGAAGTGCTTCCTTTTGGTCAGAATATAGATGAGATTGAAATTTGAGAATGATATATAAAAAAGAGGTTTTACATTATGACAAAAAAACATACTAAAACACGAAAACTCCACAAGCTCATCGGCTATTCTTTCATAGCCCTCTACGCCTTATGTGCGCTTGCTTTCCTGACTTTCTGTATAGACTTAGGTATGCTGCCCACTACCTACATGATTATAGCGACAGCGGTGTTTGCTATCTTTGGTGTGATTTTCGTTATTATGCAGGAAAAGTTTGCGCTGTCAATCGTGGCGGATGTGCTGTGTGTGCTGCTGTCGGTAGGCTGTATCTTCGGGTGCTATTATATCCATAAAACCAACACGACGATAAAAGATGTTGCCACAGCGGACAAGCAGACAGATGTAGTGGCGGTTTATGTGATGAATGAGGACCCGGCGCAGGATTTAAATGGAGCGGCGGATTATCAGTTCGGAATCAGCACGACCATTGATCGAGGGAATACAGATGTCACTATAGCGAACCTGGAGGAGACTTTGGGGACAGAACTCAAGGTGAAAGAGTATGAGGACCCCTTTGCTATGGTGGACGAGCTGAAGGAAGGCAAGCTGGGAGCTATCATTCTAAACAGCGCCTACTTGGGCATCATCGCGGATGTGGAAGACTACGAGTGGGTGAGTACTGATTTGCGGGAACTCACTTCGGTGGCACATGAAGTGAAAGAGGAAGAGACCGCAGCGGTACCGGAAAATGTTCCGGAGACTTTTATCATGTATTTGAGTGGGATTGACACATATGGCGGTGTATCTGCACGGTCGAGAAGTGATGTAAATATTCTGGCAGTGGTGAATACGAAGACAAAAAATGTCCTGCTTTTGTCCACGCCGAGAGATTACTATGTGGAATATTCTGTAACCGGCGGGGCGAAGGATAAGCTGACCCATGCGGGTATTTACGGAGTGGATGCGTCTATGGACGCTCTGCAGAGACTGTATGGGGTGAATATTGATTACTATCTGCGCATCAATTTCACCGGATTTATGGAGATTATCGATGCCTTGGGAGGAATCGAGGTCTACTCGGACTATGATTTTACTGTAGAACCAATCAAGGACTACCATCAGGGGTATAACCAGCTGACAGGAATCGAGGCGCTTGCGTTTGCCAGAGAGAGATACAGTTTTGAGGACGGAGATTACCAGAGGGCGAAGAACCAGATGGAAGTCATCCGGGCGGTCATCCAGAAATGCGCTTCCTCCTCACTGCTGGCGAATTACAGTTCCGTGATGGATGCAGTGGCGGGAAGTTTTGAGACGAACATGCCGAAAGACCAGATTGCGGCACTGGTGAAGATGCAGCTATCCGATATGGCGCAGTGGAACATTACATCCTATACGGTCAGCGGAAACAGTATGTATGCGCAGACCTACTCCATGCCGGGACAGGATTTATATGTGATAGAGCCAGATGCAGCTACTATAGAAGAGGCAAAGAGACTGATTGGCGAGATATACGGTCAATAGGGAAGCAGAAGGATGAGTGTTTGTTTTTGAGGAAGTTGAGGGGAACCAACTACAAAGAAACAAACAAGAAATTAGTCAAGTATGATTTGCCGAATCGTACTTGACTAATTTTGATTTGTGGTGCGCAACGTTAGTTATACAAAAAACAACTTTCCATTATAATAGGGATTCAGGCCACTATTTAAAGAAAGGAAATCGATACAAGGGGTAGGGAACTGGTTCTGGGAGCTTGAAAAACGAATAAATCAGGATAAGAAACATCCTGGTGTTATCATGGAGATGAGCAAGTCGGAAGCAATATGGGATATAATTATTTAATAAGACTTGGCGTAATAGAATATGAAGTTTAACCTGTCAATTAAATCTTCGATTAATAGGGTTTGAGGGGGATTAGCACTTTTTGTCATCAAATGCACCCTTTTGAGGAGTGATTAACACCTTTTTGACTGGAATATTACATCCTATACGGTCAGCGGAAACGACTGATTAATGAGGTATATAATTAAAAGAGATGAAACTCTTGCGAATTTTCTGTAAGTCGATTGGAATGTAAATTATTTTAAATGAATTTAACATGTTAATTTGCGCTGTAATTTTGGTGAAGAACTGGTATTCTATATATAGAATAAACAGAAAGGATGTTAGTCATATGCCGAATATAAAGCCAATTTCAGATTTGAGAAATTATACAGAGGTTTTAAAAGAAGCGCAGGAGGGCTCTCCTGTATTCCTTACGAAGAACGGAAGAGGCGAATATGTGATTCTTGATATGAAGGAATATGATAGAATGCGTGCCATGATTGCTTTGATGTCTAAATTAGAAGAAGGTGAGCAGTCAGCCAGAAGGGAAGGATGGCTCTCTGCGGATGAAGTAGAGTCATTTTTAGGGCTTTGAGTATGGAATTATATTATTCGCCAAGAGCAAGGGATGATTCGACAGTTTATATAAGTTCAAAAGGAAAGGAGTATCGAGTGTCCACTCGATAGAGAAATACATGATAAACCTGGCAGCAGTGATGAAAGTATTAAACGAGAGGAAAACTTTTTTAGACAACCACCCGGAAATCTATGCGTTCATAAAAAAAGAATTTGGTGACAAAGGTCTTTGCGAAGGCGATTTACTGGAGATTGCCATTAAGAGACCGGGAGAAGAGAACGCAAGAAAGGTAGAGATAGAAGTGCAGAAATCCGAGCAGCCGTTTTTTGACGCGGTGAGGGATGTGGTGAAATAGACAGACTTTCAGATGAAAAGACTTTGCCTGGGCAATGGGGAATCCGATAAAGCATTGCCCAGGCAATATGGTACCTGAAAAATCGAACATCACATTGTCTTTCTTCTTTTTCCGTGGTAAACTTAAAAAGGAACCAAGGAAATCAGCGCTTTTTACAGGCGCGTCGGCAATATGATACCGTGGGAAAAGATAAGGGGCAGGGAAGATGGCAGTACCGTTGTATATCAGAAAAGAATATTTCAGAGGTGTGATGCTGGGGGACAAGAGCGCGCACATCCTGGAGTTCCGCTATAAGAGCGAGACGGTCAGTGTGTATGAGGAGGGGCGGCTCGTGTTTTGCCTGCACTATTTTCTGGAGAGCAAATTTAAGGCGGAAATCCTGGACTTCTACCTGATAGATATAGGACTCAGGGGACTGGGATACGGTTCTGTCTGTATGATAGAGATTCTGGACCAGCTTGCGAAAAAGGGTGTGACCATGGTAAAAGCGCCTCTCGGCTACGCGAAGCTGCCGGAGGGGTATGAGAGCAGGGAAGTGTATGTGGCGCTTCTCGGCGGATTCTATGAGAAGACCGGATTCTCGCTGGGAGGGGACGGAGATACGGCAATCCAGATTTTGAATTGAGACAAATTTTGTGAATCTTGTACAGTTTTTTATGTGAAATTTAGTGAAATACGTGGATTGACGGGGACTGTATGGATTGTCTATAATGGCAAGAGTAAAGAGAAGATACGAGATAGAGTGTTACTGTATGGCAGGCATAAACTATCCTTACATATCAGCTTTGGCTGATAGAAAAGGGTGTAGTTTATGTCTTTTTTTATTTAACGGAAACGAAGTTTCCTGTTAAATAAAAGCCTTACGGACATTCTTCTCGCGAAAAGGAGGAAAACAAAGAATGAAAGACAAGATTTTCGGAGTATTGCAGAGAGTGGGACGAAGCTTTATGCTTCCCATCGCGATTCTCCCGGTTGCCGGGCTTTTGCTTGGGATTGGAAGTTCCTTTACCAACGCAACGACCATTGAGACATATCATCTGCAGTCCATACTGGGAGACGGGACAATCCTGCATGCGCTTTTGACGATTATGAGCAAGGCGGGAAGTGTTATTTTTGACAACCTTCCGCTGATTTTCGCGGTGGGTGTGGCGATAGGAATGGCGAAAAAGGAAAAAGAGGTCGCGGCATTGGCGGCAATGATTTCCTTTTTCGTAATGCATGTGACCATCAACGGCATGCTGCAGGTACAGGGAGATATCCTGGCAGATGGGAGCCTTGCTCCGAATGTGCTGGAAGGAACAGTGACCGGGGTCTGCGGTATCCAGACACTGCAGATGGGTGTGTTCGGCGGTATCATTGTAGGTCTGGGTGTTGCGGCTCTGCACAACCGCTTTTATAAAATCCAGCTTCCCACGGCGCTGTCCTTCTTCGGGGGCTCCCGGTTCGTACCGATTATCTCCACAATTGTATATGTGGGCGTGGGAATTCTTATGTATTTTATATGGCCTGTCGTACAGAACGGGATTTACGCTTTAGGCGGACTGGTTACAGGAACAGGGTATATCGGGACACTCATTTTCGGTATCACAAAGCGGGCGCTCATTCCGTTCGGACTGCACCATGTATTTTACCTTCCCTTCTGGCAGACGGCAGTGGGCGGAACCATGGAAGTGGGCGGACAGTTGATTCAGGGCGGGCAGAACATATTCTTTGCACAGCTTGCGGACCCGTCCACCATTCATTTCAGCGCGGATGCTACGAGATATTTCTCGGGGGAATTTATTTTCATGATTTTCGGACTTCCGGGAGCGGCGCTTGCCATGTACCGCTGCGCGAAACCGGAGAAGAAAAAACAGGCGGGTGGACTTCTTCTGTCCGCGGCGCTCACCTGTATGCTGACCGGAATCACAGAGCCAATCGAGTTTTCTTTCCTGTTCGTGGCGCCGATTTTGTTTGTCGTGCAGGTTGTGCTGGCAGGGGCGGCGTATATGATTGCGCATATTTTAAATATCGCGGTCGGACTTACCTTTTCCGGCGGACTTTTGGATTTGTTTATTTTCGGAATCTTGCAGGGAAATGAGAAGACAAGCTGGCTTTTCATCATTCCGGCGGGAATTATTTACTTCATCCTCTATTATGTCATTTTCTCAGTGCTCATCAAGAAATTGAATTTAAAGACACCGGGGCGGGAAGATGATGACGGAGAGACGAAATTATACACAAAGGCAGATTATCAGGCAAAACAGGGCAAAGGCGGAGCCGCTGTAGGAACAGCAGGGGAAGAGGCAGATGAAAAGAGCGTGCTTATCACCAGAGGGCTTGGCGGAAAGAAAAATATCGCGGATGTAGACTGCTGCGCTACAAGACTGAGATGCACGGTAGTGAAGCCGGAACTGGTAAACGAGGCGGTCTTAAAGTCAACAAACCCATCCGGCATTCTCAGAAAAGGTACGAGTATCCAGGTTATATACGGACCTTCTGTATCGGTCATCAAGTCGAATCTGGAGGATTATCTGGCAAAAGCACCCGATGAAGAATACACGGATGCGCCGGAAAACCAGGAGACGGCGGACGTGGCAGCAGGAATGTCTACAGCAGAGAAAACGGCAGGAGCGTCAACATCAGATGAAGCGGCGGCAAATGCAGCAGAGTCGGATGCGGCAGCTTTTACAAAAATGGCATTGTTCTCACCTGTAAGAGGCGAGGCTGCCCCCATCACGGAAGCCAGCGACGAGGCATTCGCGGGAAAAATGATGGGAGACGGATATCTGATAAGACCGAAGGAAGGAATGGTATATGCGCCGGAGGACGCGGAAGTTTCCTTTGTATTTCCATCTAAACATGCGGTGGGACTGTTGGCGAAGGATGGTAAGGAATATCTGATTCACGTGGGAGTGGATACAGTCAAACTGGAAGGACAGGGATTCGAAGCCTTTGTAAAAGATGGGGACCAGGTAAAAAAGGGTGACAAACTGATAGGTTTTGATATAGAATATATAAAAGGACACGCAAAATCGGATGAGTGCATCGTTGTCTTTACAAGTCTCACTGAAGGGCAGGAAGTACGCATGAAGGCAGACGGAAATGTGGATGTCCTGGATGAAGTCGCAGAGATTGTGAGTATGGAATAAGGAAGGAATCCTATCTACCTATGCACCGGATTATAAAAGTACTGAACAACAATGGAATCCTCGTCTATGATGAGGAACGCAAGAGAGAGCTGATTCTGCTGGGGAACGGCGTGGGCTTTGGAAAAAAGCCCAGTCAGCAGATAGAGGATATCAGAGGAGCGAAGGTGTACACTCTGGTGACGCGGCAGAAGAAGCAGTCAGCCCTGAAGGTGATAAATGGAATCCGCCCGGAGTTTATCGAGGCTTCCGGGCGGATTATTGAGGCGGCGGAGGCGGCATTTTCTGAGGTGAACCACGACATCCTCCTGCCAATGGCGGACCATATCGCGCTGGCGGCGAAGCGGGCGAAGGAGAACTGTCAGATACCCAATCCGTTTACACCGGATATCCGGGTGCTGTTTGAGAAAGAGTACGCGGTAGCTCTGGAAGGGCGGCGTATTATCAAAGAGATGATGGGATATGAGATTTCCGATGACGAGGTGGGATTCCTCACCCTTCATATCCACTCCGGGCGGACAGACGAGAAGATATCGGAGACACTGGAGACGACGCGGATTATCAATGAGAGCATTGCCATAGTGGAGTCGGCGTTCGGCAAGAAATTTGAGGAGGATTCCCTCGGCTATACGCGCCTTATGAGCCACATGTACTATATGATTGCGCGCACCAGAAAAGAGGAGCGCACCAATGTGAGCTTCAACGACTTTATATTTGAGAAATTTCCGGAGACCGGGAAAGTGGCGGAGAGAGTCTGCCAGTTTATGGAGAAGAACCTGAAAAAGAAGGTGGCAAGGGAGGAGATTGGTTTCCTTGCCATCCATATCCAGAGGGTTGTGGCGCCGGGGACAGCATAGAGGAAGGATGACAGCAGATGTATAAGATTTTGATTATTGAGGATGACCTTGCCATGGCGCAGGCAATTCAGAAGGAGATGACGGTCTGGGGAAATGAGGCGGAGTATGTGGAAGATTTTCAGAACGTACTTTCCCGTTTTGCGGAGTTTGACCCGCACTTGATTCTGCTGGACATCACGCTGCCGTTTTACAATGGATATTACTGGTGCAGTGAGATACGAAGGATTTCAAACGTTCCTGTCATCTTTATTTCTTCGGCGGCGGACAACATGAATATTGTCATGGCGATGAACATGGGCGGCGATGATTTTATCGCCAAGCCCTTTGACTTAAATGTGCTGGTGGCAAAGGTGCAGGCGGTCTTAAGAAGAACGTACGACCTGTCGGGAAAGGTGCCGATTCTGGAGCACAGGGGAGCTATGCTGAACCTTTATGACATGTCCTTTGTATATAACGGGCAGAAGATAAATCTCACGAAAAATGAGTTTCGCATCCTGCAGACTCTGATGGAGAAGAAGGGGCGCATGGTGAGCAGGGACACTCTGATGACGAAGCTCTGGGAGACGGATGACTACATTGAGGAGAATACTCTGACTGTCAACATCGCGCGGCTTCGGCGCAAACTGGAAGCGGCGGGACTTTCCGATTTTATTACCACAAAGGTGGGGGAAGGCTATATCATTGAATCAGCAGAGGTATAAGCTGAAGTTGATGGCTTGAGCGGACCCGTTTTGACAGAAATGACAGGGAGGTCGAAGATGGAAGAAAGAGGAGAGGAAAAGAGCATATTTTTCAGTTATGTATATGAACACCGGTATACTGTCGCATGGGCGCTTGGATGCGCTGTCTGTTTTGCGGCAGTATTTCTGTTATATCGTATCGATATCCGGGCGGTCGTCTACCCGGTACTTCTTAGTGCCGCGCTGACGCTCCTGTTACTGATACCGGGATATCTCAAATACCGGAGAAAATGGCGCAGACTGGAGAAATTGGCGAGAGAGAACGGTCCGGTGGCGGAATGTCTTCCGGCACCTTACGCGCAGCTGGAGAGGACATACCAGGAGCTGATTGCGAGAATGGAGAAGATTTACCGGGACAGTGAGGCGGCATGGATGGATTCGCAGCGGGATATGCAGGACTATTATGCTACATGGGTACATCAGATTAAAGCGCCCATCGCCGTGCTACAGGTGCTTTTGCAGAGAGAGGACACACAGGAGAATCAGGAGATGCGTTTTGAACTGTTCCGCATCGAGCAGTATGTGGATATGGCGCTGTGTTATACCAGACTGGGGGAGGGAGCCTCCGACTTAGTGATAAAGGAATACGCTCTGGATGAAATCGTGAGAAAGGCAATCCGCAAGTACGCGGGGCAGTTTATCAGGAAGAAGATACGCCTTGTATATGAGGGTACGGATACCATTGTTCTCACAGACGAGAAGTGGCTTTCCTTCATTGTGGAGCAGTTGTTATCAAATGCTGTGAAATATACGTCTCAGGGAGAGGTGTGCATCTCGGTTGAGAATAAATGTCTCACGGTAAGGGATACCGGAATCGGAATCGCTCCGGAGGATGTGCCGCGTATCTTTGAGAAAGGATATACGGGTTACAATGGGCGGCTGGATAAAAAGTCCACGGGGATTGGTCTGTATCTGGTGAAGAAAGCGGCGGATAAATTGGGGCATACTCTAAGAGTGGACTCCGTTCCGGGGCAGGGGAGCCGTTTTTCCGTTGACCTGGATTCTTATCCTTTTGAGGGAGAGTAGGGTGATATTACAAATTTGTCACATGGGACGGCGATAATGTCACAGCATTCGATGTCGGCATTATCGCCGTCCTGCTATACTGAAGGCACAGCGCAGGAAGTGAAACGGCTGCGCTGACAGTATAAGGAGGACATATAAAATGGCAGTTTTAGAAGTGAGAAATGTAAAAAAGATATATAAGCCGCGGTTTGGGGGAAATCAGGTACAGGCGCTTTCGGATGTCTCTTTCGCCGTGGAGAAAGGCGAATATGTGGCAATCATGGGAGAGAGCGGCTCCGGTAAGACCACGCTTTTGAACATCCTGGCGGCGCTTGACAAACCGACAGGAGGGGAGGTGTATCTGGAGGGTGTGCCGCTGTCATCCATAAAAGAGAAGGCCATTTCCGCGTTTCGCAGGGACAATCTGGGATTTGTGTTCCAGGATTTTAACCTTCTGGACACCTTTACCATACAGGACAATATTTTTCTTCCATTGGTACTGGAGGGAAAGCCTTACAAGGAAATGAAACAGAGGCTCGCTCCTATAGCCTCTGAGCTGGGAATTACGGAGCTTTTGAACAAATATCCCTATGAGGTTTCCGGTGGGCAGAAACAGAGGGCAGCAGTGGCGAGGGCGCTGATTGCCAATCCGAGGCTCATTCTCGCTGACGAACCGACGGGAGCGCTGGACTCGAAATCTACGGATGAACTGCTGGGGCTCTTTGCGAAAATAAATAAGAGCGGGCAGACAGTATTGATGGTGACACATTCGGTGAAAGCGGCGAGCAAGGCGGGACGTGTGCTTTTTATCAAGGATGGGGAAGTCTTCCATCAGATATATCGAGGGTCGATGAGAGACGAGCAGCTCTATCAGAAAATATCGGATACCCTTACAATCTTGGCGACAGGTGGTGACGTGAGATGAAAATCGGATTTTACTTTAAACTTGCCCTGACAGGCATCACGAAAAATAAAAAAATGTATTATCCTTATATCCTGACCTGCATCTGCATGGTGATGATGTTCTATATCATCAATTTTCTGGCGATGAGCGGTGAGTTCCGCGAGATACCGGGCGGGGAGGCGATGCAGTCCATGCTGGGACTGGGATGCGGAGTCATCGGATTTTTTGCTCTCATCTTTTTATATTATACCAATTCCTTTCTCATCCGCAGGAGAAAAAAGGAGTTTGGGCTGTACCATATTCTGGGGATGGGAAAACGCAATCTGGTGAAAATACTTGTCTGGGAGAACCTCATCACAGCCGTTTTTTCTGTAGCTGCGGGAATTATCGCAGGTTTTCTGCTCTCCAAAGGGGCAGACGTTATCTGTGTCAGAATTATGGGAGGACAGGCGGGATTTTCTATGCATATTGATGGAAAAGCAGTCATGATGACAGTGTCACTGTTCGCGGCCATTTTTTTCCTTATCATGGTGCGCATGCTCTTCCACATTTACCGCTCCCGTCCGGTAGAATTGCTGCAGAGCGAAAATGTGGGAGAAAAACCGCCTAAAGCCAATTGGGTGCTCGCCATATTAGGAGCAGTGACCCTTGGCGGGGCATATTATCTGGCGTTATCCATTGAGGAGCCGATGACAGCGCTCATTTGGTTTTTTGTGGCAGTGATTATGGTAATCGCGGCAACGTATCTTTTGTTTATCGCTGGTTCGGTCACATTTTGCAGACTTTTGCAGAAGAATAAGAGCTATTATTATAAGACGAAGCATTTTGTCTCCCTCTCCTCCATGGTATACCGGATGAAACGAAATGGTTCAGGGCTGGCTTCCATCTGTATCCTTTCTACCATGGTGCTGGTTGTTGTCTCCTCGACAGCGTGTCTGTACATTGGAGCGGAGGACAGCCTGCGGGACCGTTATCCGAGAAATATTGTGTTGGAAATTCCCAGCACAGATGAGGCATATGTAGAACCGGTCCGCGAGGCGGCAGAGGAGGTACTGGAAAAGCATGAAGTACAGCCGGAGGCAGTGCTGGACTATGAAATTCTGGATATCGGAGGATTACAGAAAGGCGACGAAATCATGTTGGATTCTTCCAAAGTGGATGTGGGAATGGAGCTATACGAAAATGTACGGCAGTTATTTATCATCTCCCTCGATGATTACAATCGTATCACAGGCGAGGAGAAGACACTTGATTCCGATGAAGTCATCATCTACACTACAAAATTCGGGGAGAATGGAAATGCTTCCGAATATGATTACGATACCATCACGATAGAAGGAGGCGGTACCTGGAAGGTAAAAGAAGTGGTGCCGGAGTTTGTCTCCA
Organism: uncultured Ruminococcus sp.; assembly: GCA_900541505.1. Classification (GTDB taxonomy): domain Bacteria; phylum Bacillota; class Clostridia; order Lachnospirales; family Lachnospiraceae; genus Mediterraneibacter. The sequence goes on along the minus strand of UQKK01000004.1, from coordinate 77,760 downwards.
ATGGGGTCGATGCGCAGCAGATTATGTCTTCACTGTTTTTATTTGTGAAGGATGAAAGCGTCATGGAACAGATAAATGAAGGACAGGCAGAGATTTTCGGAAAGAATCAATCAGAAATTCACACATACTGGGGATTTGATTTAAACTGTGATGATGAAGAGCAAAAGGAAATTTCAGAAGAAATCGTGGGAGAACTGCAGGGATTGTATCGGGCAGATACCACCTTCCCGGAAGTGATGGTGGAAAGCGTCGCCTATGAGCGGGCAGGTTTCTATGGTCTGTTTGGCGGACTGTTCTTTTTGGGAATCCTGCTGGGAATCATTTTCGTATTCGGGACAGTGTTGATTATGTATTACAAGCAGATTTCGGAAGGATACGAGGATGAGGGCAGATTTGATATCCTGCGGAAAGTGGGCATGAAGCAAAAGGAAATCCGGCAGAGCATCAATTCCCAGGTGCTGACGGTATTTTTCCTGCCCCTCATCGCGGCGGGAGTGCACACAGCATTCGCCTTTCCGCTTATCTCCAAGCTCCTTGTACTGTTCTCCGTGACGGATAAAAAGCTTTTACTCGGAGTAACCGGGGCATGCTATCTGGGATTTACCCTGTTCTATATTATCGTGTACGTGGTGACCTCAAGAGAATACTACACCATTGTCAGTGGAAATAGAAATTTATGATACAAAAGCAGAAAATACATGTATTATTCAGAAAATTTATGTATAATAGAGGTAGGAGAAAAACAGCGTAAAAATCGTTTGATAAAGGAGGGGTTCACATGACAGAGCATACAATTATTACTATTGGCAGACAGTTCGGCAGCGGCGGACATGCGGTGGGGAACCTGCTGTCTGAGAGACTTCAGATTCCACTCTATGACCATAATCTCATCCGTATGGCAGCGCAGCAGCTCAAAATCAGCGATGAGGATGCCTCAAAGGTGGATGAGACCATGCTGGGGCGCTTCCTTTCCGCCTATGTGGTAAATAGCGGTGATTACACGGCGTTCATGAGCGGCGAAGAGAGCGGGACTCCGTTAAGTGAGCGGGTTTACCGTGTACAGGAAGCATTGATACAAAAATTTGCCGAACAAGGACCCTGCATCTTTGTGGGAAGGTGCGCCGACTATATACTGGGCGACTACTCGAACTGCATCAATGCATTCATCTATGCGTACAAAGAAGACCGGATACGGCGCATTATGAAGATTTACAAGCTGGAAGAAAAGCAGGCGTGGGATAAGATAAAGAAGATTGACCGGGAGAGACGGCTGTACTACGAGGCGCGCACGGGCAGAGAGTGGGGCAGCATCGAAGGGACTGCCATGGTATTCAATGCCAGCCTCCTGGGGATAGACGGAGTGGCGGATGCGCTGGAAGCAATTTACCATAAATGGGAGGAAAGAGACCGATAAGACCGGAGATATTCTCAATCATTCATCCTGTGCTTACCTATTCCACAGTAGAAAATGGACGCGGAGAGGTTCTTTTTTATACCTGGCGCAATGTTTCAGGACAACTGTGGCGGAGATGAGGAGGGTACCGTATATCACGGACGGTATCGGAACCGTGCGCGCGCAGGCGAGAGCGAAACAGGTAAATGTCACTACGCTGCGAAACAGATGGGGCTCTAAAACGACCACCACGGAAAACAGCAGGTAGAAAAATACAAGGCAGAATAGCGGGTCCAGAACCGGATAGAGTCCCAGCAGGCACCCAAAGGAGACTGCGATAGCCTTGCCGCCGTGTTTTACCTGAAAGAGCGGAAAAGCATGACCGATAACGGGGGCAGCCAGAATGAGGCAGAACAGAGGAGCATTGGGATGGAGCATACGCATGGCGAAAAAGACAGGGAGAAATCCTTTGGCGAGTTCTAAAAGGAGAACAGGTATCCCTATCTTTATCCCCGCGCAGGAAAAAGCATTATAGACGCCGGGATTTTTGTCTTCCCCGACCTCACAGACATCGATGCCGCAGAAGTGTTTGGGGAGAATCCTGGCATACAGGATGCTGCCTGAGAGATAGCCGATAAGGATGAAAAAAATAGAATCTGACATAGCGTGTTTCCTTTCTTTGCGGGGTTAAAGCGTACCCTCCGAGAAAATGTTTTCAGGAGCGGAAAGCTCACGCAGAAGCTGATAAGTCTTTTCTGCTGCGTCTTTGGGGATGAACTCCCGCTGCGCTGTTCTCATGGAAGCTTTGAGTGCTTCATCTTTCAAAAGACTTTCTCCGGCATGAATCTGCCCGTAGAACTTTCGGGAAGACAGAGAAAGACCATGAGAGGTGAAGAAGGTGAGATTGCGCGTCTCACAGCCGGGGATGGGGCGGGTATGCACGATAGGCACCTCCTTGACGGCAGCCTCTGTGCTGGTGAGTCCTCCCGGTTTGGTAAAGAGGACATCGCAGGCATCCATGTAAGCAGAAATGTGTTCCGTATAGCCAAGTATCCGCACATTGGAGCAATGACGGAATGATTTCTGTAAAAGCCGGCGCAGTCTTTTATTATTTCCGCAGATGACGATGATATATTCATCCGGCGAGATAGATTTCAGTAATTCAGCGACAAAAAAGGGGACTTTTCCAAATCCCATGCTGCCGCTCATGATGAGATAAACGTGAGCGTCCTTTGGGATGCGGCAGATTTCTCTGGCACGCGCTCTGTTCCCCGGCAGAGAGAAGGCTCTGCGAACGGGGATGCCGTAAGGTTTCAGCTTATCCGCGGGAAGCCCTCTGTCTTCAAATTCTCCGATTAAAGACGGATGGGGGATGACATAGGCGTCACACCGGGTTTCTTCCCAGAAGGGAATACAGGTATAGTCTGTTTCCACGGCGACGACCTTTTGAGTGAGCATGTCTTTCTGTTTCATATAGGTGAGAGTCTCTGCTGCGAAAAGATGGACGGTCACGATGACATCAAAATCGTGCTCGTCCAGATATTTTTTCAGAGCGCGGGCGAGCAGAGCGTTGGCATAATAGACCGGGGATTTCCTTTTCTGGGAACTCACAAGAGAACCCGCTTTGTAGAGCAGATGGAACAGGTGGGGCGCATGCTTTACGATACCCACATATGCGCCTCCTACCAGGCGTGAGGTGAGTTTCCCCTTCAGGAGCATGATATCCAGCATCTCTGCGTAATCCGCGTGGGACTGGATACATTCTTTCAGCGCTCTTCCGGCATAATTATGCCCTTCTCCGGTGTTGCAGGATAAAATCAATACATTCATATGATAGAAGTCTCATTTCTTTGTGTTTACGTTTTTATGTGTTTTAATTAGTATTGCCCTTTGTATACGAGCGCTAACCATTTATACAAGATTCATTTAGCGTCAGTGTGCAAAGGGCAGCACGCCTATAAAGATTATATGACAAAGCCCGCTGCCCATATGATAATGGGAATAGTGAAAATCGACACTATGGTGGAAAAGGCAAAGATTTCCGAAGCGTAAGTGTAATTTTGATGATAACGGATTGCCATCATAGTCCCTGTGGTAGCGGTGGGACAGGCTGCGGCAATGAGAATGGTGTACGCCACAGCGTGGGGGACCGGAAAAATGGCGAAAAGTCCCACTGTGAGCAGGGGGATGAGAAGCAGCTTTAAAACCGAGGCACGGTATATGCGAAAAGTGGTAAAGAGCCGTTTCAAATCAGCCTGCGCTACAGAAAAACCGGCGACCATCATGGCGAGCGGTGTGTTCATATCCGCCACATAAGTCATGGAATCCAAAAGGACTCCCGGTATTCGAATCCTTGTAAAAAACAAAATCAGTGCTGCAGCAGTGGACAGGATGACAGGGGAGAGAAGCCCTTCTTTTAACCCTTTGAGGTGGAACCCCTTTTCCATCAGCCCCAGCCCATGGGTCCAGGAAAATACATTGAAAAGGGTGATATAGGCGGTAAGATAAAACACCCCTTCATCTCCGAGCACACTGTAGATAAGTGGAATCCCAATAAATCCGCAGTTGGAATAGACCGCGCTGTAGCGTTCGATACAGTAATCCGGGTTGTCTTTGGCGGGCACGAAAAGATTCGCGGCGAGGATGGCAAGAAGGTGGGTAGCACATGCTGCGGCAAAAGCAAGCAGAAGTCCATGCACCAGCCTGGCATCGTACTCTGTCTGATATACAGTGAGGATGACGCAGGGATTCACGACCAGCAAAAGCAGGTTGGAGACTGCGCGGTTGCCTTCCTGACCAATCAGCTTGATGCGGTAGCACACAAAAGCAAGCAGCATGATAAAAAACATTTTCATAAGTTGTGAAAAAATCAGTGTAAACATAAGACCAAAGGTCCCTCCTCATATAGTGTTTCGCAATGCGGAAAATTTTCCTCACATACAGATAAAAACGTCTGCAGAATACCCGGCTACCGGTCGATTCCCGCTTGTAGTTCGTCCGCCCAGGTTTGCAGACTGTAGGTATGTCCGTTGAACAGTTTTAAAATAACCCCTGTCGGATTGTCTTCATTGGCAAAAGCGTTCGCCTCGTCCGTGTCCACATGCATGGCAAGGGAAAAAGACGGGCTGACCCGGACTACCACATCGGAGAAGATAAGAGAACGCTCATAGCTGGTAGTGATGACAAAGACAATGTCATTGTCCTTGACATGAGCACGGATGGCATCGACAGGGTTCATGTGGATATGCCGTTTGGCGACAATGACACCTTTTTCCAGTTCGACTTGTCCTTTGGGTCCTATGAGCAGACATCCCGGAGTGCCCTCTATGTCGCCGGATTGCCGGATGACACTCTGGATTCCCAGACGTCTTGCATCGGTAACAGAAATCTCCACCTGGGTGCTGCTGCGGCAGGGTCCCAAAACAATGACCTTTTCAAAACGCCCTTTCGGACCTGCCACGGTCACGCGCTCTTTGCATGCATATTGTCCCGGCTGGCTTAATTCCTTCACATAGGTGGGGCGTGCACCGGGACCAAATAAAGTTTCAAAATCCTCCTTGGACAAATGAATATGTCTGGCGGATGTCTCAATCGGTATTTTCAGATTCATGGCTCCCTCCTCAAACAATACTTAGACAATTTTAGCAGAATAAAGCGGTGTTTTCAAGTGAGACAGCTTGACAAGTATATCTGACTGTGTATAATAAACTTAACAGATCCTACCACGCCTCTGATTTATCATGCGCAACCCGGTGGGACTTTTATATTTTCGGGGGCTTTTTATGTATCGATATCCTAAGCAAATTTTAACAGTAGAAGAGCAGATTCAAACTTATGTTGATGCAGGTATGGAGATTGCTTCTCATGATGAGGTGAAAAACGCACTGACAACAATCGGATATTACCGATTAAGAGGATACTCATTTCAACTTTATGACAATGCCGCAAAAAAATATATTCCGGGGACAAAATTTGAAGATATTCTGAAGCTATATCGTTTCGACCAAAAGCTCTCGGATATGATTTTTTCAATGATTTCTAAAATAGAAGTTGCATTGAGAGTCAGGTTGGTGGAAGCGCTGTTGGTTTATAAAGAAGCGTTGATTTTACAGGATTCCTCAATTTTTAAAGACAAAAAGAGATACTGGCAGAATATGTCAGTTGTAGCTTCGGAAATAGCCCGTTCTAATGATGTGTTCATTCAACATAATTTTGAAAACCATGAAGGGGAAGTACCGGTATGGGCGGCAGCAGAAGTGCTTTCTTTCGGGACTTTGTCAAAAATTATCAAAAATCTTAAGACTGGTAAAGGAAGTGCGTATACAGTCCTGGCAGGAAATTATCAATACATTTCCCCAAAAGGGAATAGAGTAAGTCCATCACAAAAGATGTTGGCATCCTGGGTGCAGAGTGTTGCGGTATTGCGCAATATGTGTGCACACAATTCCAGGATATATAACAGAACAATACATACAACTCCTGAGATACTGGATATTGATAAAATTACACCTCCACCGGTTCATAATGGGCTCTATCAGATTTTACTTGCTATGAAATATTTAAGGGTATCGGATGAGGAGTGGAAGATATTTACTGATGGGCTGGAGCAGTTGTTTGAGGATGATAAGCGCGTTATTCGCCTTACAGCAATGAATCTTCCGGAGGATTGGAAAACACATTTAAGTGTTTAAAATCTGATATGAAACATAAACTATAAGGCAGACCTAATCAAGCACATTATGCTCAAATCGGTTAGGCTTTCGGCGAAGTGTTACGGTAAGCACTTCGCCCTTTTTATCAAAGGGCTGTTCTTTCTGTTAAAGATATGTTAAAATTCTGCTAAGAAAGTAAAAATGCAGATTGTCTGTAAAGGTACTGCATGTTATTTTTCTATAGGAAGGCTTTACAGTCTGTCCGTTTCATAGAGAAAGTCCGAAGGGCTTTTCTGCAAAATGAATAATTACCCTCAATTGACCGCACATATTCCTGTCAACTGAGGGTAAAAATATGAGAGTGAAAACAAAGGAGAAAATGAGATGGGAATAACAGATATACTGTCTTTGCTGGGCGGGCTTGCCCTGTTTTTGTACGGTATGCAGATGATGAGCAGCGGTCTGGAGTCCGCTGCGGGAAATAAGATGAAGTCCATTCTGGAGAAACTGACGTCCAACCGGATAAAGGGCGTGCTGGTGGGTGCCGGAATTACGGCGGTCATCCAGTCCTCCTCGGCGACCACGGTCATGGTGGTGGGCTTTGTTAATTCAGGACTGATGACACTGAACCAGGCGGTATGGGTTATCATGGGCGCGAACATCGGTACCACGATTACCGGGCAGCTCATTGCCCTGGATATGGGAGCCATTGCCCCTATTTTCGCCATCGGTGGTGTGGCGGCGATTATGTTCGTGAAAAATGAGAAAGTACACCATATCAGCGGTATTTTCGCCGGACTGGGTATCCTCTTCATGGGAATGGATATGATGGGGAGTGCCATGGCGCCGCTCCGCGATTCAGAGGCGTTTATCCAGTTTATGACGAACTTCAAGAATCCTCTGGTTGGCATTGCGATTGGGGCAGTTTTTACGGCTATCATCCAGTCTTCCTCCGCTTCCGTAGGTATCCTGCAGGCGCTGGCTGCCACAGGGATGATTCCCTTGTCCAGTGCGGTGTATGTGCTGTTCGGGCAGAACATCGGAACCTGTATCACGGCGGTTCTTGCATCGATTGGAACAAAGGTAAATGCCAGGAGAACAACCATTATCCACTTGATGTTTAACATTTTTGGCTCTGTACTGTTTACGTTTGTCTGTATGCTGACGCCGTTTGTCTCATGGATGGAAACGTTGACGCCGGGCAATCCGGTTTCCCAGATTGCCAATGTACATACGACCTTCAATATTGTCACCACATTGATACTGCTTCCGTTTGGTACACTCATGGCGAAGATGGCTGTGAGGATTCTGCCAGACAGTAAGAAGGCGGACGATGAGGAACTGCGCCTGAAATATATCCGTCCTTTTGATTCTACCTACTCTATTGGACAGGGTGCTGTGGTCATCTCCCAGCTACGTGATGAGGTGGGAAGGATGCACGATATGGTGGCAAAGAACATCAATGACGCCTACAATGTGCTCATCGACTATGACGGAAAAGCACGGAACAAGGTGGGAGAGCGGGAGGAATATATAGATTACCTGAATAAAGGAATTTCCGAATATATCGTCTCCATGATGGGAAATGAGAAATCGCTCTCGGATTCCAAGTATATGAATGGTTTTTATGTCATCATCAGCAACTTAGAACGAATTGGAGACCACGCGGTTAATCTGGCGGAATATGCGGATGATTTAAAGAAATGGGATTTGAACTTTTCTGACAATGTGGTGGAAGAGCTGGAGGTCATGAAAAAACAGTGTCTGGAAGCGCTTAACACGGTCAGAGATGTGCAGCCGTCAAATGTCAGACAGGCATTGGATAAAGCGTCTGCGATGGAGCAGAAGATTGACGACACAAGAGATAAATACTTCAAGAAGCAGATGCAGCGGTTAAAGAAGGGCAAATGCAAACCGCAGACCGGAATCCTGTTCTCAGAGATTTTGACGGATTTCGAGAGAGTGGGCGACCATGTAAAGAATATCGCGCAGCAGTATGAAGAAATGGAAGGCTGATTTTTCCGAATATTTTCCTCTGTTTTACAGATACTACATTTATCCGTATAGATGTAAGAATGTAAAATGGAGGAATTTTTTATGAAGGCAACAGGAATTGTAAGGCGGATTGACGACCTGGGACGGGTGGTCATTCCGAAGGAAATAAGAAGAACATTGAGAATCAGGGAGGGGGACCCGCTGGAAATCTTTACAGACCGGGAGGGAGAAATCATCCTCAAAAAATATTCGCCTATCGGTGAGCTGGGAACGCTTTCCAGGCTGTACAGTGAAAGCCTTTCTCAGACAATGGGATGTACGGTGCTCATCACAGACATGGACCAGGTCGTCTCTGCCTCTGGCGCAGGAAAGAAAGAATTACAGGATGCCTATATCAGCAGGGAATTGGAAAAGGTTATTCAAATGCGCGCGCAGGTGATGGAAAAGGCAGGAAATCCGAAATTTGTGGAAATCGTCTCCGGCGCCAAGGAATTTGCTGAGGAGGTCATCAGCCCGATTTTGTGTGACGGGGACGTGATTGGCTCCGTGGTATTTTTGACCAGGGATGAAAAGCGGAAGTTTACGGAGGTGGAGCAGAAAGTCGCCCTGAGCGCGGCGGAATTTCTCGGAAAGCAGATGGGACAATAGTAGTAATAAAACTCCTCGAACAGGCATAGGATGCAGTAGCAAAGGAGAAGAAAATACTCAAGGTATGCCGATGGAGGAGGAGAAACATGGAAAATAAGAAAAAACATGTCCGGGGGATGGAGACAAAGCTTTTGTGGCTCTTAAAATCGCTGCTGTGCGCCTATATTGTGACGGGAATCCTGCTCTTTATTCTGACGATGCTTCTATATAAGCTGAATCAGGACGAGAGTAAGGTGACGGCGGGGATTGTAGTCATCTATATCCTGTCCACGTTTGCGGGCGGATTTCTGGCGGGGAAGCTTGCCGGAACCCGGCGCTTTTTATGGGGACTGGGGCTGGGAATCCTGTACTTTGTCCTGCTGGTGCTCATCTCCCTTGGGGTCTACCACGGTCTGCAGTCCGGCTGGCAGAATCTTCTGACCACCGGATTACTGTGCGCGGGCGGGGGAATGTTGGGCGGCATGCTGTCATAAAGTGCTCTGCCGGTTTTGCTGACGGTGAAAAAAGGTCTTCCTGCCGGCTTTTTGAGAGGGCTTTCGGAAGGGAGAAAAAAAGACTTTAAAAACACAGGACAGTGTGCTATAATGTTACGAAGTAACAGGTGCGCTTATGCGTAAGAAGTAGGAGGAGAGAAGATGAAACACATTAAGACACTGAATACACAGACTTTAAACCATACAGTGAAAAAGGGCGGATGCGGAGAGTGCCAGACATCCTGCCAGTCAGCATGTAAGACATCCTGTACTGTAGGAAACCAGACATGCGAGCATAAGAAATAGGCGGGAGATTTGAAACTTCCGACTGAATAAAAGTGAAGAAGAAAGAGGCAGCGGAGGTTCCCGCTGCCCTTAGTTTGTTATTACAGAATGAAAGAGAGATACATATCGTGATTCATCAATATCAGAATAACGGATATCATATCGTGCTCGATGTCAACAGCGGTTCTGTCCATGTGGTGGACAAGCCGGCATACGACGTAATTGAGGTGCTGGAGAAGGAAAATCCCGCCCATACAGAAGAGACATTGAGAGCCCCGGAGACACTTGGTCATTTAAAGGCGTGTCTGGGGGAAAAATATGCAGAAGAAGAAATCAAAGAAATCCTGGAGGCAGTGGCGGAGCTTGCAAAAGCGGGACAGCTCTTTACCCAGGATATCTATGAAGATTATATCGGAGAGGTGAAGAAGAGAAAGACGGTCGTGAAGGCGCTGTGCCTGCATATCGCCCACGACTGCAACCTTGCCTGTAAATATTGTTTCGCGGAGGAAGGCGAGTACCACGGCAGGAGGGCGCTGATGTCCTACGAGGTGGGAAAGAAGGCGCTGGATTTCCTGGTAGAACATTCGGGGAACCGCCGCAACTTGGAGGTGGACTTTTTTGGCGGAGAACCGCTGATGAACTGGGAGGTTGTCAAACAGCTCGTGGCATACGGGCGCGAGCTTGAAAAGACCCACGACAAGCATTTCCGGTTTACGCTCACCACAAACGGGGTACTTTTAAACGATGAGGTGCAGGAGTTTGTGAACCGGGAGATGGACAATGTGGTCTTAAGCCTGGACGGAAGGAAAGAAGTCAATGACAAGATGCGTCCTTTTAGAAACGGCAAGGGCAGCTATGACCTCATTGTGCCGAAGTTTCAGAAGCTGGCGGACAGCAGAAACCAGGAGAAATACTATATTCGCGGCACATTTACGAGAGAGAACCTGGATTTTTCCGAGGATGTGAAGCATTTTGCCGACCTCGGGTTTGAACAGATTTCTATAGAGCCGGTGGTGGGGGAGGATACGGACGTCTACGCGATTCAGAAGGAAGACCTCCCGCAGATATTTGAAGAGTATGATAAGCTGGCGAAATACATGGTAGAGAGGGAGCGGGAAGGAAAAGGATTTACGTTCTTCCACTTTATGCTGGATTTAGAGGGCGGTCCCTGTGTGGCAAAACGTCTTTCCGGCTGCGGTTCCGGGACAGAATACCTGGCTGTGACCCCCTGGGGTGACCTCTATCCCTGCCATCAGTTTGTGGGAAACGAAGAGTTTCTCATGGGAAATGTAGAGGAGGGGATTACCCGTCCCGACATCGCGGATGAATTTCGGGGATGCAGCGTATACTCCAAGGAGAGCTGTAAAAACTGCTTTGCCAGATTCTACTGCAGCGGGGGCTGCATGGCGAACTCCTACAAGTTCCACCACACCATCAACGACACTTATGAGGTGAGCTGCGAGATGGAGCGAAAGAGAGTGGAGTGTGCGATAATGATAAAGGCAGCGTTGGCTGACATGGAAGAAAGGAATGACAATCATGAAGAAAAGTAAAGGCTTTTTAAGTCTCATTCTCATCGCGGCGTTTATGGTCTTTCTCGGATATACGACTATATTCGGACTGGGAGATTTTGGCGGTGCCGCGAAGAATATCAATCTGGGACTGGATTTGGAAGGCGGAGTGAGCATCACATACCAGGTGAAGGGCGGCACGCCGTCTGACGAGGATATGTCCGACACCATCTACAAGCTGCAGAGACGTGTGGAACAGTACAGCACGGAGGCGCAGGTGTACCAGGAGGGAGATGACCGCATCAGCATCGAGATACCGGGTGTTACGGATGCCAATGCCATCTTAGACGAACTGGGACAGCCGGGTTCCCTGTATTTTATCCGGGAGAAGGATTCTGCCGGAGAAGCCAACTATACAGCGGATTCTACAGGAAATTATGTGCTGAATAAAACGATTGAAGAACTGGAAACGGACGGCTCTATCGTCCTCACCGGGTCGGATGTGAAGAGCGCTTCTGCCGCTACCCAGCAGAACAGTACCACATCTGTAAAACAGAATGTGGTAGAGATATCCATGAGTGAGAGCGGCACAGAGAAGTTTGCCGAGGCTACGAGAGCGGCAAATGAGGCGGGAGAGACCATTGCGATTTACTATGACGGGGAACTTATCAGTGTGCCGAGAGTCAATGCGGTTATTGAGGACGGAAAAGCCATCATCGAAGGCAGCATGACATATGAGGAGGCGGATGCGTTAGCTTCCACCATCCGAATCGGCGGACTCAATCTGGAGCTGGAAGAACTGCGCTCCAATGTGGTAGGAGCACAGCTCGGAGAAGAGGCGGTCAGCACTAGCTTAAAAGCGGGAGCCATCGGACTTGCGGTTGTCTTTGTGTTTATGATTATCGTTTATCTGCTTCCGGGATTTGCCTCCAGTTTGGCGCTTCTGCTCTATACAGAGCTGATTTTGGTACTTTTGAATGCCTTTGACATCACCCTGACCCTGCCGGGAATCGCAGGTATCATCCTGGGAATCGGTATGGCGGTGGATGCGAATGTCATCATCTTTGCCCGCGTGAAGGAAGAACTGACCGCAGGCAAGAGTGTGAAAGCGGCACTGCACGCCGGATTCCACAAGGCGATGTCCGCCATCCTGGATGGAAATATCACTACGCTGATTGCGGCGGCAGTATTGTGGATAAAGGGAAGCGGAAGCGTGAGAGGATTCGCGCAGACACTGGCACTGGGTGTTGTGGTATCCATGTTCACAGCACTGGTCATCACAAGGCTTATCATCTATTCGTTCTATGCGGTGGGAATCCGCAGTGCGAAAGTATACGGCAGACCGAAGCCGGCGCGCAAGCCAATCGATTTTATCGGCAAGAGGAAGGTGTTCTTTATTATTTCCGTATTGCTGTGTCTCTCCGGTTTTGCGGCAATGGGCATCCATGCGGGGAAGGGAGACCAGGCGTTAAACTACAGTATGGAATTTAAGGGCGGTACTTCCACGACCGTTACCTTTGACAAGGAATATACGCTGGAGGAGATAGACAGCCAGATTGTACCGAAGCTGGAGGATGTGACCGGGGATAAGAATGTACAGGTGCAGAAGGTAGAAGGCACCAACCAGGTTATCTTTAAGACACAGACCCTCTCTCTGGATACAAGAGAGGCATTCAACGAAGTGATGGTGAACGATTTCGGCGTAAATGAAGATGAGGGCATTGTCTCAGAGAACATCAGCTCCACGGTGAGCTCGGAGATGAGAACGGATGCGGTCATCGCCGTTGTCATCGCGACCATCTGTATGCTGCTTTATATCTGGTTCAGATTTAAGGATATCCGTTTCGCGACCAGTGCGGTTATCGCGCTGATTCACGATGTGCTCGTGGTGCTGGCAGTTTACGCCATCGGCAGAGTGTCTGTGGGAAATACATTTATCGCGTGTATGCTGACCATTGTGGGTTACTCCATCAATGCGACCATTGTCATCTTTGACCGAATCCGCGAGGAACTAAAGACAAAAGGAAAAGAAGACCTGGCTGTACTGGTGAACCGGTGCGTGACTGCGACACTGACCCGTACCATCTATACGACATTCACGACCTTTGTCATGGTGGCAATTCTCTATGTGATGGGCGTAAGCTCCATCAAAGAGTTTGCGCTTCCGCTGATGGTCGGAATCGGATGCGGCGCTTACACTTCTGTATGTATCACCGGAGCGCTCTGGTATGTGATGAAGAACCGCGGCGCTGACAAGGCTGCGATACCGGTTAAGAATAAAGAGGGCAAAAAGAAATAAGACCTTTGCATGGAAATTAAGTTTCCAAAAAGGAGATGACATGCCGGGGCAGCGGGAAGAAGAGCTTTTCGCGCCCCGGCATTTCCTGTAGATGAAGAAAGGAGAAGTTCCCCATGGAAAAGTGGTTTGTTGCCATGAAAAAGGCGGATTTCGGGAAGATTGCTGAAAAATATCACATTTCCCCCATCATCGCCAGGCTTATCCGCAACCGGGATATCATAGCGGATGAGGACATTGATTTTTATCTCAACGGTACCATCGCGGATTTATATGACGGGATGCTGATGAAGGATATGGATAAGGCGGTGGATATTCTCGCGGAAAAGATAAGAGAGAAGGCGGCAATCCGCATCATCGGAGATTATGATATCGACGGGGTGAACGCCACCTATATCCTGCAGGAAGGGCTGTCCGGTCTGGGAGCGGATGTGGATACCGATATCCCCGACAGGATAAAGGATGGGTACGGTCTGAACCGCATGCTTATCGACCGGGCGCTGGACGACGGGGTGGATACCATCATCACCTGCGACAACGGCATCGCCGCGAGGGAGGAGATTGCCTACGGAAAGAGGCAGGGACTGACCATCATTGTGACGGACCACCATGAAGTACCTTACGTGGATATTTCCGGTGAGAGGGAATATCAGCTTCCACAGGCAGACGCTGTGGTGGACCCGCACCGGCAGGACTGCGGATACCCTTTTAAAGGGCTGTGCGGGGCGGCGGTCGCCTACAAGCTGGTGGAAGCACTGTACAATGTGATGGCAAGAGACGCGGAGGATATGGATTACCTCATGGAAAATGTCGCCATCGCCACGGTGGGAGACGTGATGGACTTGACAGGGGAGAACCGCATTTTTGTAAAGCAGGGGCTTGAGATGTTAAAGCGCACCAATAATGAGGGATTGAAGGCGCTCATGGCATGCACCCAGGTTCCCGTGGAGCGGTTGAATACCTACCATATCGGCTTTATCTTAGGACCATGCATCAACGCCAGCGGCAGGCTGGACACAGCGAAACGCGCGCTGGAACTTCTCAATGTGAAGAGCAAAAGAGAGGCGGCGATGCTTGCCGGAGACCTGAAAGCTTTAAACGACAGCCGCAAGGAAATGACGGAACAGGGCGTGGAACAGGTGGTACAACAGATAGAGAACAGCAGTCTGAAAGAGGATAATGTGCTGGTCATCTACCTGCCCGACTGCCATGAGAGCATCGCGGGCATCATTGCCGGGCGCATCAAAGAGAAATACTACCGCCCGACCTTTGTCCTCACAAAGGCGGAGGATGGTGTGAAAGGCTCCGGGCGCTCCATTGAGGCGTACAATATGTTCGATGAGATGTGCAAGTGCAGTTCCATTTTTACAAAATTCGGCGGTCACAAGATGGCGGCGGGACTTTCCCTTCCTGAGAAAGAGGTGGAGCATTTCCGCAGGACTATCAATGAGCTGGCGGATTTGAGCGAGGAGGACCTGCAGATGAAGGTTTCCATCGATATGCAGCTTCCTTTCCCTTACGTGACGGAGCCTCTGATAGAGGAACTTTCCCTTTTGGAGCCCTTTGGAAAGGGCAATACAAAGCCTCTCTTTGCCGAGCGCAATGTGAGGGCGAAAAGTCCGCGCATCATCGGCAAAAATCAGAATGTGTTAAAATGCGTGCTGGAAGATGAACGGGGGAACCAGATGGAGGCGGTCTATTTCGGAGATGTGAAGGCTTGCTTGAAGACCATGCAGGAAAAAGACAGGTTCGCTGTCACCTATTATCCGTCCGTCAATGAGTTCAGGGGAGCGAAAAATATACAGATAACCATTGTCAATTACCAATAAAATGGTTTGAAAATATTTGAAAATCGCCGGAATAATGATATACTATATAATATTCACGTAAGAAAGGGGGAATTGATATGGCAGGTACACTGGAATATGAACTGCTCAACAGAAACCTGGAGATGGTGGACGGTCACGCGGTAAAAGCACCTGAAGATTATCAAGACCCTGAACAGTTATACCAGGCATTGGTCGCCAGGGTTAGAAAATATCATCCGTCTGCGGATATCACGATGATAGAGAAGGCATATCAGATTGGAAAGAAAGCCCACAAAGACCAGGTGAGAAAATCAGGGGAACCATATATCATCCATCCGCTGTGGGTCGGCATCATCCTGGCGGAGCTGGAGATGGATAAAGAGACAATCGTAGCAGGTATGCTCCACGATGCTGTGGAGGATACGGACATGACTTTGGATGAAGTGTCGGCACAGTTCGGGGAAGAGGTGGCGCTCCTTGTAGACGGAGTGACGAAACTGGGACAGTTGTCCTACTCTAAGGATAAACTGGAGGTACAGGCGGAGAATCTGCGGAAGATGTTTCTCGCCATGGCGAAGGATATCCGTGTTATCATCATCAAGCTGGCGGACCGCCTGCATAACATGCGGACGCTGGAATTTATGATACCTGCCAAGCAGCAGGAGAAGGCGCGGGAGACGATGGATATTTACGCGCCCATCGCGCAGCGCCTCGGTATTTCTAAAATCAAGACAGAATTAGACGACCTGTCTTTGAAATATTCCCAGCCGGAAGTGTATTATAATCTGGTGAAGGACTTAAATGAGCGCAAGACAGAACGGGAAGAGTTCGTGCAGCAGATTGTGGCGGAAGTCTCAAAGCACATGAAGAACGCCCACATTCAGGCGAAGGTCTATGGGCGGGTAAAACATTTCTTCAGCATTTATAAGAAGATGGTGAACCAGAACAAGACATTGGACCAGGTGTATGACCTTTTTGCGGTGCGCATCATCGTGGACTCTGTGAAGGACTGTTATGCTGCCCTTGGCGTCATCCATGAGATGTATACCCCCATACCGGGACGTTTCAAGGACTATATCGCCATGCCGAAGGCAAATATGTACCAGTCTCTGCACACGACCCTGATGGGACCGTCCGGGCAGCCGTTTGAGATTCAGATACGTACAGAGGAGATGCACAAGACGGCAGAGTACGGTATTGCCGCGCACTGGAAATATAAAGAGGGCGGCGATGCCACGAAGAGTATGAAGGCACAGGAGGAAGAGAAGTTAAGCTGGCTTAGACAGATTCTGGAGTGGCAGCGGGACATGTCCGACAACCGGGAGTTTTTAAGTCTCTTAAAGGGCGACCTGGATTTGTTTGCGGAGGATGTGTACTGCTTTACGCCCAACGGGGATGTGAAGAACCTTCCCAACGGCTCCACGCCTGTCGACTTTGCCTATGCCATCCACAGCGCTGTGGGCAATAAGATGGTGGGCGCACGGGTCAATGGCAAGCTTGTCAACATCGACTATAAGATACAGAACGGGGACCGCATCGAGATTCTGACCTCCCAGAATTCCAAGGGACCCAGCCGGGACTGGCTCAATATTGTGAAGAGCACCCAGGCGAAGAATAAGATTAACCAGTGGTTCAAGCGGGAGTTCAAGGAGGACAACATCGTCCGCGGCAAGGAACTGCTCGTTGCGTACTGCAGAGCAAAGGGCTTGAACAGCGCAGACATCATCAAGCAGAAATACCAGCAGAGCGTGCAGACGAAATACGGCTTTAAGGACTGGGACTCTGTGCTCGCGGCTATCGGTCACGGCGGGCTCAAGGAAGGACAGGTGGTGAACCGCCTTCTGGAAGAGTACCAAAAGGAGCATAAAAAAGAGATTACGGATGAGACCATCCTGGAAAAGATATCCGAGGCGAACCACCAGAAGGTTCATATTGGCAAATCCAAGAGCGGCATTGTGGTCAAAGGTATCGATGACATGGCAGTGCGGTTTTCCAAGTGCTGCAACCCGGTGCCGGGGGATGAGATTGTGGGATTTGTCACCAGAGGCAGAGGCATGTCCATCCACAGGACGGACTGCATCAATATGCTGCACCTGACTGACTCGGAGAGAGAGCGTCTCATTGACGCGGAGTGGGAAGAAAGTGCAGGGGAGGAGAACGGCGGACAGTATCTGGCGGAGCTCAAGATGTACGCCAATGACCGCCAGGGACTTCTGATGGACATCTCCCGCATTTTTACAGAATCGAAAATCGATGTAAAATCTATGAATGTGCGTACCAGCAAAAAAGGGACTGCCACCCTGGATATGGGCTTTATTGTCCACAGCAGGGAGGAGATGAACAAAGTGACAGAGCGGTTAAGACAGTTAGAAGGCGTGCTGGATATCGAGCGTACAGCAGGTTAGGACGCGCACTGCGCAGGGAGCACAGGCAAGGCAGAGGTGCTTTTTGCAGAGGGCGTGCGCGCACTGCTCAGGAAAAGTTTCGGGCGTTTGAATGGATAGAAAGGAAGGCATAACAGGCATGCGGATAGAGAAATTTGTGACAGGTCCTATCGGGACCAATACCTATATTGTGAGCAATGATGAGACAAAGGAAGCCTTTGTGGTAGATATGGGTGACTGCCCATCGGAATTAGTCGGACACATCAAAAAAAGCGGCTATGAGGTGAAGGCGCTCCTTCTGACCCACGGACATTTTGACCATATCCTCGGGGTGGACCGTTTTGCAGAAGAATTTGCGGTGCCTGTGTATGCCCATGAGGAGGAGAAAAAGCTCTTGGAGGATGCGCAGCTCAATTCTTCCGCGTCATTCGGTGCCGGCTACACGTATACAAAGGCACAGTATGTAAAGGATAAAGAGGAACTGAAACTGGCGGGGACCACGGTGCAGGTTCTCTACACACCGGGACATACCATCGGCGGGTGCTGTTATTATCTGCCGCAGGAAGAGGTAGTGTTCAGCGGAGATACCCTGTTCCACACCTCCATCGGGAGGACGGACCTCCCCACCGGAAGCACCGGTCAGCTTGTACGCTCTATCCGGGAGAAGCTTTTTGTGCTCCCGCCAAAGACAAAGGTATACCCCGGTCACATGGAAGAGACAGAGATTGGTTATGAGGAGAAATATAATCCGTTCCTGTAAGGATATGCGCCGGGGACGGACAGAGAAAAGATATGATAGAGATAAGCAGCAGAGAAAACCGGTATATGTATAACGTGTATCATCTGACAAAGGCGTTTTTCCCGGAGGAGGAAATCGCCCAGCAGGTCGATGAAAAGCAGGAGCCTCTTGTGAAACTGACAGTGGATGGAGGCTCTTCTTTTTGCGTGCGTGAGGACGAAGCGCGGGAACAGGCAGAGGAGGACGCTGCGCTGAAGAAGAATGTGACCCGCCTCTTTTACAGAAAGCTCTCGCAGATGACAGGGAACTCTCTGGCGTGGGGGATGCTCACCGGCGTGCGCCCCACGAAGCTCTTTATGCAGGCTTTGGAAGAAGGCGAGGCGGAAGCAAAGATATTAGAGGACATGGAAGAATCCTACTGCATCAGTGAGAAGAAGGCGAGGCTGGGGCTGTCCATCGCAAAGAGAGAGAGACAGCTTCTTGACAGGCTGGACTGCGAGAAGGGATTCAGCCTGTATGTGGGCATCCCGTTTTGTCCGAGCATCTGCTCCTACTGTTCGTTCAGTTCTTCACCTATTGCCCTGTGGCAGGACAGAACCGAGGACTACCTGGATGCTCTCTGCCGGGAAATCCGCGCAATCGCGGGAGGGACGAAGGGCAGGCGTTTAAACACCATCTATATTGGCGGCGGCACGCCCACGACCCTGACAGAGGGACAGCTTACCCGGCTGCTTCATACGATTTCCCAGAGCTTTTCTATGGAATATCTGACCGAGTATACGGTGGAGGCGGGGCGACCGGACAGCATCACAAGGGAGAAGCTCTTATCCATCCGTAAATTTCCGGTGACGAGGATTTCCATCAATCCACAGACCATGCAGCAGAAGACGCTGGATTTGGTGGGGAGGAAGCACACGCCCCAGGATGTATGCCGTATCTTTTACCTTGCCAGGGAGATTGGCTTTGACAATATCAACATGGATTTGATAGCGGGACTGCCAAAAGAGGGACTCGCGGATATGGAGGATACTCTGCGGCAGATTGAAATGCTCATGCCGGACAGCCTGACGGTTCACGCGCTCGCTATCAAGAGGGCGGCGAAATTCGGTCAGGAGGGATGGAAACAGTCCGTCGGTTCCGACATAGAGAATATGGTGGAAGCGGCGGCAAAGTCCGCTGAAAATATGGGGATGGCGCCTTATTATCTGTACCGGCAGAAAAATATTGCGGGAAATTTTGAAAATGTAGGCTATGCAAAGGTTGACAAAGCCGGAATATACAATATACTTATTATGGAAGAAAAGCAGACCATCCTTGCGGCGGGGGCAGGGGCTTCCACGAAAATCGTGCTCCCTCATAAGCAAAAGATGGCAAACGGAAAGGAGACAAACCTCATCCGTATCGAAAATGTAAAGAACATCACGGAATATATAGACCGTATCGATGAAATGATAGAACGAAAAGGAGAATGGCTATGGCACTGAAAAAGAAACCGGTCACAGGGATGAAGGACATGATGCCCGAAGAGATGGAAATTCGGGATTATGTCATCGGGCTGATTAAGGAAACTTACAAATCTTTCGGGTTTTCGTCCATCGAGACCCCCTGTGTGGAACATCTGGAGAATCTGCTGAGCAAGCAGGGCGGCGACAATGAAAAACTGATTTTTAAAATCCTCAAGCGGGGAGAGAAGTTAAAGATTGATGAAGCGCAGTGTGAGGCGGATTTGACAGACGGCGGGCTCCGCTACGATTTGACGGTGCCGCTCTCCCGGTATTATTCCAATCATGCCAACGAGCTGCCCGCGCCGTTCAAAGCGCTGCAGATGGGAAATGTGTGGAGGGCAGACCGGCCCCAGAGAGGGCGCTTCCGCCAGTTCATGCAGTGTGATATCGACATTTTAGGCGAAGCCAGCAATCTGGCGGAGATAGAGCTGATTCTGGCGACGACCTGCCTTTTGGGGAAACTGGATTTCAAAAATTTCACCATCCGTATCAATGACCGCCGGTTTTTGAAGGCAATGGCGGCGTACAGCGGTTTTCAGGAGGAAGATTACGAGAGTGTCTTCATCACGCTGGATAAGATGGACAAGATTGGTCTGGACGGCGTGGCGGCAGAGTTAGAGGAAAACGGATATGCGAAAGAATCGGTTGAAACGTATTTACAGTTATTTAAAGAAATCACATCGGATGTGGAAGGCGTTCGCTGGTGCAAAGAGAAATTACAGGGCTTTCTTGCGGATGAAGCGGCGGATTCACTGGAAATGATTATGACCAGCGTGGAATCCGCGAAAGAGGCGGATTTCAAAATTAGCTTTGACCCCACCCTGGTGCGCGGTATGTCCTACTATACAGGCACGATTTTTGAGATTTCCATGGACGAGTTCGGCGGTTCCGTGGGAGGCGGCGGACGTTATGACAAGATGATTGGGAAATTCACCGGACAGGACACTCCTGCGGTAGGCTTTTCCATCGGATTCGAGCGGATTGTCATGCTGCTTTTGGAGCGCGGCTACCAGGTGCCTTCCGGGAAGGCAAAGAAGGCATTTCTCCTGGAGAAGAATCTTCCGAAGGAGAGCGTGCTGAAGGTGCTGGAGATGGCGAAGGAAGAGCGCGCAGGCGGCAAACAGGTGATGCTGCTGAATATGAAGAAGAACAAGAAGTTCCAGAAAGAACAGCTCAAAGAGCAGGGATACACAGACATCACAGAAGTTTACGCGGATTCGGAGTTGAAATAGAAGAGAAAGGAAAGAAAAACGATGGCAGAATCAATGCAGGGACTGAAAAGGACCCATCGATGCGGGGAGCTTTCCGCGGCAAATGTGGGGGAAACCGTCACCGTCATGGGATGGGTGCAGAAGAACAGAAATAAAGGAGGACTGGTCTTTGTCGATGTGCGGGACCGCTCCGGTATCATACAGGTCGTATGTGAGGAAGGTTCCACCGATAAGGGAATCCTGGAAAAAGCAGCGAGCTTGCGCTCCGAGTATGTAGTGGCGGTTGTGGGAAAGGTGGCAAAGCGTTCCGGCGCAGTCAATGAAAATCTTTCCACCGGTGAAATCGAGGTACTGCCGGAGGAACTGCGCATCCTCTCGGAATCCGAGACACCGCCGTTCCCCATCGAGGAACATTCCAAGACAAAGGAAGAACTGCGGCTGAAATACCGCTATCTGGACTTGCGCAGACCGGACTTGCAGAGGAATCTGATGCTGAGGAGCAAGGTGGCGACCATGGTGCGCCAGTTCCTATCGGAAGAAGGATTTCTGGAGATTGAGACACCTATGCTGGGAAAGAGTACGCCGGAGGGTGCCAGAGACTACCTGGTGCCGAGCCGTATCCATCCGGGCAGCTTCTACGGGCTTCCCCAGTCCCCGCAGCTTTACAAACAGCTTCTGATGTGCTCCGGGTATGACCGCTATTTCCAGATTGCCAAGTGCTTCCGGGATGAGGACCTGCGCGCGGACAGACAGCCGGAATTTACCCAGATTGATATGGAGCTGTCTTTTGTAGACGTGGATGACGTGATTGATGTCAACGAGCGTATGCTGGCGAAGATTTTCAAGGATGTGCTGGATGTGGAAGTGCCCCTCCCCATTCCGCGGATGACCTGGCAGGAGGCGATGGACCGCTTTGGCTCCGATAAACCGGATATCCGTTTCGGCATGGAGCTTTGCGATGTGACTGACGTGGTAAAAGGCTGTGGTTTCGGCGTGTTTACAGGCGCTATAGAAAACGGCGGCAGCGTGCGTGGAATCAACGCCAAAGGGCAGGGAAACATGCCCCGCAAAAAGATTGATAAGCTCACCAGCTTTGTGAAGGATTACGGCGCAAAAGGACTTGCTTACGCGGCAATCCAGGAGGACGGCACAGTGAAATCTTCCTTTGCGAAATTCATGAGCGAGGAGGAGATGAATCGTCTCGTACAGGCGATGGAGGGACAGCCCGGAGACTTACTGCTCTTTGCGGCGGATAAGAATAAGGTTGTCTGGGACAGTTTGGGCGCACTGCGTCTGGAACTGGCAAAACAGATGGAGTTGCTTAACAAAAACGAATATAAATTTATCTGGATTACAGAATTTCCGCTTCTGGAGTGGAATGAGGAACAGAACCGCTACACGGCGATGCATCATCCCTTTACCATGCCCATGGAGGAGGACATTGCCTTGATTGATTCTGAGCCGGGGAAAGTGCGCGCCAAGGCGTACGATATCGTGCTCAACGGAAACGAGATTGGCGGGGGAAGTGTCCGTATCTTCCAGGACGACATTCAGGAGAAAATGTTCGAGGCGCTGGGCTTTACGAAGGAACAGGCACACAGCCAGTTCGGTTTCCTTCTGGACGCTTTCAAATACGGCGTGCCGCCTCACGCGGGGCTTGCCTACGGTCTGGACCGCCTTGTCATGCTGATGGCAAAGGAGGACAGCATCCGAGACGTCATCGCTTTCCCGAAAGTAAAAGATGCTTCCTGTCTGATGACAGAGGCTCCGGGCGTGGTGGATGAGAAACAGTTAGAAGAGCTGGGGCTTGCCATTAGAGAGACGGAAGAGTAGAAGATTTAGCGAGCAAAAACAGAAAATATAATGAAAAGAAGGTACCCTCCCTGTACAAGAGCATACACACCCCTTGTACAGAGAGGGTATTTCCGATTTTAAATGAATACACAGAGGCAGGTATTTGGCACAGAGGAAAAAACTCTGTTATAATAAGAACGTGATGCCCGGTGGGGGAGGCAGCCTTTCTGGACGGGCGACATTTGGTTTAGGATATGTGCGCTGTGTTACAGAGAGGGAAGGGCAGGAAGGGCACACAAATAAAAGATAAGGGGAGATATGATGATGAAATTCAGGAAACAGAGATGGCTGCTGACAGGACTGGCGCTATTTTTGTCTGTATCGCTTACGTCCTGCGGGGAAGCCGGAAAAGATTTTGCCCGCGAATATTTGCAGGAATCCACGGTCAGCGTATCGGCGGTGGAGGAAGTCCCGGAGTACACGGGAGAGCCCTATGTGGAGATAAACGATGGACAGCCGGATTTTACAGAGGAGGAGCTCACCGCAGAAGCCTATGAGGACTACGGAGAGCTGGACAGCCTGGGGCGCTGTCAGACCGTGGAGGCATGTGTGGGGCAGGAGACCATGCCTGATGAGGAGAGAGGGCAGATAGGACAGATAAAGCCCACGGGATGGCACACCGTGAAGTATGCGGGTGTGGACGGCAATTATCTGTATAATCGCTGTCACCTCATCGGATACCAGCTCACAGCGGAGAATGCCAACCCGGAGAATCTCATTACCGGAACCAGATATATGAATACAGAGGGGATGCTGCCCTTTGAAAATATGGTGGCAGACTATGTAAAAGAGACGGGCAATCATGTAATGTACCGCGTTACCCCAATATTTGAAGGGGATAATCTGGTCGCCTCCGGTGTGCAGATGGAGGCAGAGTCTGTGGAGGATGAAGGAGAGGGAATCTGCTACAATGTGTATGTGTACAATGTGCAGCCGGATATCGAGATTGACTATGCCACCGGGGAGAGCCAGGAAGCGGAGGACGATATCAATACTTTGAGTGATTCGGCAGAAGAGGCGGACACGGCAGAAGGGGGCAGTGAAAATCAAGAGGAACAGACTTATATCCTCAATAAGAACAGCAAAAAATTCCATCGCCCGGACTGCTCCGGCGTGACGGATATGAAGGCGAAGAATAAGAGGGAATATACAGGCACAAGAGAAGAATTGATAGAAGAGGGATATGAACCCTGCGCGAGATGTAAACCGTAAGGGATAATGGTATTTGGCGGGCTGATACTTTAAGTCAGTCCGCAGTATTTTTCGACACAAAAAAATCTGCTGAATCAATATCAGCAGATTTTTAAAAGAGAGCGACAGACGGGGTTCGAACCCGCGACCCCGACCTTGGCAAGGTCGTACTCTACCAACTGAGCCACTGTCGCGTTTTTGTTTTCCGTTGACCGGAACAATAAATACTATACTACAGAAGATTTGGAAAGTCAACAACTTTTTTAAAATTTTTTTTGGTTACAGTTCAGCCATACAGTGTACGGGAACAGAAAACATGCTTGCATGTTTTAGCGAGCGGGCACCTGTATGGGCTGAGCGCCAGTTTATGAGTAAAACAGCGGCGATAGCCGCAGTTAGCACGCAGTGCGGTTTTACGAATGGCGCGTGCTGAACTGTAAAATTTTTAGGAATGGCGCGCTGAACCGCTGCATTTTTATGTTTAACAAAAAATTTTATCTTTTTGCAGGGCAAGAGTGCAATTGCAGGCGCCGCCAGCCTATGCTATAATATGACCCAATGGACATGGCAGAAAGGACGTATTTAAGAAATGGAAAACAGGACGATAAAAGCAGCGCTTTTAGGGCTGGGGACCGTCGGTGGCGGCGTTTACAAGCTGATACAGCGCAGAAAAAATGTGATGGAACAGACCGTTGGCGCCCAGATTGAGATTAAGAAGATCCTTGTGCACAATCTGGAGAAAAAGCGGGAGGGGATAGACGCTTCCCTTTTGACGGACAACTGGCAGGAAATCCTTGCTGACCCGGAGATTGAGATTGTCATTGAAGTCATCGGCGGTATCGAGCCGGCGAAGACCATGATTCTGGAAGCCCTCCATGCGGGCAAGCATGTGGTGACGGCGAATAAGGATTTGATAGCAGAAGAGGGGAAGGATTTACTGAATGCGGCAGAAGAAAACGGTTCGGACCTTTTATTTGAAGCAGCGGTGGCAGGCGGTATTCCCATCATACGCCCCTTAAAGCAGTGCCTTGCCGCTAATGAGATTTCCGATGTGGTGGGAATCGTGAACGGGACGACCAACTATATCCTCACCAAGATGACCGAGGAAAATATGGATTTTGAGAGCGCGCTTTTAAAGGCGAAGGAGCTGGGCTATGCGGAGGCAGACCCCACAGCGGACATCGAGGGTCTGGACGCGGGCAGGAAGGTGGCGATTATGGCGTCCATTGCTTTCCATACGAGAGTGGTATTTTCGGATGTGTATACGGAGGGTATCACAAAGATTACCGCGAAGGATGTGGAGTATGCGAGGGAGCTGGACTGTGTCATCAAACTGTTGGGCGCGGCACACAACACCGGGGACGGGATTGAAGTGGGCGTGTATCCCATGCTTTTAAAAGAGGAACACCCTCTGGCTTCTGTACGGGATTCCTTCAACGCAGTCTTTGTCCACGGGGATGCGGTGGATGACGCTATGTTCTACGGCAGGGGAGCCGGAGAGTTTCCCACGGCGAGCGCGGTTGTGGGGGATGTCATCGATGTGGCGAGAGATATCCGGTACAACTGCACAGGCAGAATCAGCTGCACCTGCTACAAAGAGACACCCATCCGAAAATTCAGCGAGGTGAAAAATAAATTTTTCCTGCGCATGCAGGTGAAGAACCAGCCCGGCGTCCTGGCGGGAATCGCCCAGGTGTTCGGAAACCACAAGGTCAGCATCGTGCGGGTCGTACAGAAATATGTGGAGGAGAGTCAGGCAGAACTGGTCATCGTCACAGACCGGGTAAAAGAAGGGTATATGAAAGACGCCTTAAAAGAGTTGGATGACATGGAACAGATTTTTGAGGTCAGCAGCGTGATACGGGCGTATCTGTAAGCAGAAAGGAGAGCGCATGGAGAGAAGAAACCAGCCTATTGGATTCATGGTGAAACAGATTAACAATGTGTTCGAGAAGGATTTGAATGAGAAGCTCAAAACCATTGGCATCACTTCTTCCCAGTGCGCGGTTTTGGACTACCTGTTCCACACCAGCAAGGACGAGGTGAACCAGCGGGATGTGGAGCGGCATTTGAGTCTCAAAAATCCGACAGTGACCGGGATTTTAAAGAGACTGGATGAAAAAGGTTTTATCCTGTGCGTCCCCAACGCGACGGATAAGAGAAAGAAGAATATCTATCTGACCGAGAAGGCATATGACATTCAGAGAAGGATGGAGGCGGACCGCAAGAAGATGGACAAAATCCTCACAAGGGGGATGACAAAGAAGGAAGTCGCAACTCTGACAAGAGGGTTGGAGAAGCTGTTGTACAATATCGCGGAGCCTTAACAAGAGAGCGAAAGGAACAGCAGTGCAGCAACGCAAAGCTGCGGCTGCCTGTTTAAATATCAAGAATAAAGGAGAACCTATGAGTTACGCAGATAAAGTATTTATTGAAATGTGCAGAGATATCATTGATAATGGGACAAGCACCGAGGGAGAGAAAGTAAGACCGGTCTGGGAGGACGGCACACCTGCCTACACCATCAAAAAATTCGGTGTGGTGAACCGCTATGACCTGTCAAAAGAATTTCCGGCGCTGACACTGCGAAGGACGGGCATCAAGAGCTGTACCGACGAGATGCTCTGGATTTGGCAGAAGAAGTCCAACAACATCCATGAGCTGAACAGTCATATCTGGGACAGCTGGGCGGATGAGGACGGCTCCATCGGCAAGGCATACGGATACCAGATGGGCGTGAAGCACCAGTACAAAGAGGGCATGATGGACCAGGTGGACCGGGTTATCTATGATTTGAAACATAATCCATACAGCCGCAGGATTATGACGAACCTCTACGTACATCAGGACCTGCATGAGATGAACCTGTACCCCTGCGCCTACAGTATGACCTTCAATGTGACGAAGGAGAAGGACTGTGAGAAGCTGACCTTAAACGGTATTTTAAACCAGCGCTCCCAGGATGTCCTGACGGCGAATAACTGGAATGTGTGCCAGTACGCGGTACTTCTGCATATGCTGGCGCAGGTGTGCGATATGAAGGTGGGAGAGTTTGTCCATGTCATCGCGGACGCTCACATTTACGACCGGCATATTCCCATGATTGAGGAACTGATTGCGAGAGAACCGCTTCCGGCGCCGACATTCTGGCTGAACCCGGAGATAAAAGATTTTTATGCGTTTACGCCGGAGGATGTGCGTCTGGAGGGTTATGAGACTCACCCGCAGATAAAAAATATTCCGGTGGCAGTTTAGAGGAGGAAACCATTATGCAGGCAATTTTATCGGCAGACAGAAACTGGGGAATCGGCAATAAAAACAAGCTGCTTGTAAGTATCCCGTCGGATATGAAAATGTTTCGGGAGAAGACCACAGGCAAGGTGGTCGTGATGGGAAGGAAAACACTGGAGAGCTTTCCAAACGGCATGCCCTTAAAGAACCGCACGAATATTGTGCTGACTTCTAACCGGGATTATGCGGCAAAGGGCGCGGTGCTGGTCTATTCCGAGGAGGAACTCAAAGAAGAACTGAAAAAATATAAAGATGAGGAAATTTATGTCATCGGAGGGGAGAGCATCTACCGCATGCTGCTTCCGCTGTGTGATACAGTCTATGTGACAAAGATAGACCGTCAGTTTGAAGCGGATACCTTTTTCCCGAATCTGGACAAGATGGACGAGTGGGAGATGACAGAGGAAAGTGAGGAGCAGACCTGCTTTGATTTGGAATACAGGTTCACAAAATATGAGCGCCGGAAATAGAAGAAAGGACAGAAGGGGTTTCTTGCTTCCGGTCATGCCGCTGTGCCTGTCTGTGTGCGCAGCGGCTCTTATGTGCGGGGGATGCGCGCAAAGCGGAAAAGAGAACGAGACTCCAGGCTCAGGAGAAAAACTGAGCGTGGTGACGACGATTTTTCCGCAGTATGACTTTGTCCGGGAAATCGCAGGAGAGCAGGTCAACCTGAAAATGCTCTTAAAGCCCGGCGAGGAGACTCATTCCTACGAACCGACCCCGCAGGATATCATCGCCATCCAGGAGTGCGACGTTTTCATCTATGTGGGCGGCGAGAACGACGAGTGGGTGGAGGAGATACTGGAATCCATGCCCGATGAGGGGAGAAAGACGTTAAAGCTCGTGGACTGTGTGGACACCTACGAGGAAGAACACGTGGAGGGGATGAAGGAGGAACGGGGACGTTCCCACGAAGAAGAGGAAGATACCGTTCACAATGAAACCGATGATATGGCAGCGGAAGACACGATTCGCAGCGAAGACGATGGTAAGGCAGAGACGGAAGAACTTTCTGTGCATCAGATAGACGAGCATGTCTGGACCTCACCCCAAAACGCTATTCAAATCGTGGAGGCAATCACAGGGCTTCTCTCGCAGGAGGATGAGGCAAACCGTGAAGTCTACGAGGCGAACGCGAAGGCTTATGTGGAGAAATTACGGGAGTTGGACGAGGAATTTGCAGAAGTGGTCCAAGGCTCGCAGAGAAACCTTCTCATATTTGGTGACCGCTTCCCCTTCCGGTATTTCGCGGAGGCGTACGGGCTTGACTATTACGCCGCGTTTCCGGGATGTGCTTCGGATACCGAGCCCAGTGCCGCGACCATGGCATTTCTCATCAATCAGGTGAAGGAAGAGGAGGTTCCGGTTATCCTGAAGATGGAGTTGAGCAATGAAGACATTGCAGGCGCGGTGGCGGAGGCGACAGGAACAGAGGTGCGAACATTTTACAGCTGCCACAATCTTTCCGCGGATGAGTTTGAGAATGGGGAGACCTATCTAAGTCTCATGGAAAAGAATGTGGAGACGTTGAGAGAAGCGCTGAACTAAATACAGGTGAAATGCCTGCATCAGCCGGAAAAGAAGGCAGCAGGAGCAGACGAGGCGTAAAAAGGAGGAAAGAGCGGATGGCTCTGATTCGATGTGAAAATGTATCTGTCGGATATGAAGGGCAGACAGTCATAAAAGACTTAAACTGCCGGATAGAATCCGGAGATTATCTGTGCATTGTGGGAGAGAACGGCTCCGGCAAGAGCACACTGGTAAAGAGTATACTGGGATTGAAATCCGTGGAGAGCGGACATATCCTGTTCGGGGACGGCTTGAAGCAGACGGAGATAGGATACCTGCCGCAGCAGACGGACGTGCAGAAGGACTTCCCGGCGAGCGTATATGAGGTGGTGCTTTCCGGGCGTCTGAACAGCCGGGGACTGCGTCCTTTCTATACCTCATCAGATAAAAAACAGGCATACGAAAAGATGGAGATGCTGGGAATCCGCGAGCTTTCCCGCCAGTGCTTCCGGGATTTGTCCGGCGGACAGAAGCAGAGAGCACTTCTTGCGAGAGCCCTTTGTGCCACGAAGAAGCTGCTGCTTTTGGACGAACCTGTGACCGGGCTTGACCCCATTGTGACGGCGGAATTTTACCAGCTCATACAGGATATCAACCGGGAGCACAAAATCGCAGTAGTGATGGTGTCCCACGATATTGAGAGTGCAGTACAGTATGCCAGCCATATTCTGCACTTAAGTGAGACAGTGACGTTTTTCGGGACAGCGCAGGAATATCAGAGAAGCCGTGCGGGAAAGGCATTTTTAGGAGGTGGCGGGAATGTTTGAGAATGTGGCGGAAATGCTCTCCTATCCCTTCATGGTACGCGCTTTTTTGGTGGGTTCGCTGGTTGCGCTCTGCTCGGCGCTTTTGGGCGTGAGCCTGGTATTAAAGCGGTATTCTATGATAGGAGACGGTTTGTCCCATGTGGGGTTCGGCGCGCTGGCGATTGCGGCCGCGGCGAATACAGCTCCTCTGGCGGCAGCCATACCGATTGTGATTCTGGCGGCGGTCCTTCTGCTTCGCATCAGCTCGAACACGAAGATGAAAGGGGATGCGGCAATCGCTATGATTTCCACAGGCTCGCTGGCTGTGGGGGTGATGGTTATCTCAATGACAACGGGCATGAATACGGACGTGTACAATTACATGTTCGGCAGTATTCTGGCGATGAGCAGCGAGGATGTGAAGCTGAGTGTTGTATTGTCCGCGGCTGTTTTAATCCTGTATGTCTTCTTTTACCAGAAAATATTTGCCGTGACTTTTGATGAGACATTCGCAAGGGCAACCGGGGTGCGGACAAACCTGTACAACACGATGATAGCGGTGCTGACGGCAGTAACCATCGTGCTGGGGATGCGCATGATGGGGGCGCTTCTGGTCTCCAGCCTGATTATTTTTCCGGCGCTTACCTCCATGCGTCTGTGCCGGACCTTTAAGAGTGTCATCATAAATGCCGCTGTGCTGTCGGTAGTCTGCTTAGTCCTGGGGCTTATCCTGTCCTATTTCTGTGCGACTCCGGCAGGCGCCAGCGTGGTAATCGTGAATATGGCGGCGTTTTTTGTATATATGCTTCTGGGACTCTTTCGGAACACAATTGTAAGGAGGCGAGGATGAGACTGCTGGCAGCAGCCGGTACCGCCTTTTTCGGTACCCTTTATTTTCTGCGAAAAGAGAAGGCAAGGGCGAAGAAGAGCACGCTTTTCTGCAAAGCGGCGGCGACGCTGATGTCGCTTTTTATGCTTGCCGTATGCGCAGGGCAGAAAATGACAGGCATTTCCGGAAACGGGGAAAGGATTCTGCTTTGGTGTACGGTCTGCGCTGTTGTTCTGTTTGCGGCGGCGGATATCCTTTTGGAGATAAAGTTTGTTCCGGGGGCAGTCTGCTTTGGCATGGGACATCTTTCTTTGGCGGCAGGATTTCTCGTAAATGGAGATATCTCCGCATGGACAGGGCTTCTTTTTGTTGTGTTTGTTTTGACGGCGTATGCAGTGATGAGAAAATATCTGGGAAGGCTGAAAAAGCTGCTGGTTCCGGCGGTGCTCTATATTTTTGTCCTGTGTGCCATGTCGTCCCTGGCAGTGACCTCCGGAATTTTGAAAGGAGGATATTCCGGCGCGGCGACTCTGGCAGGCGGTATCAGTTTCCTGTTATCCGACCTTCTTCTGGGGCGGAACCGTCTGGGAAGAAAGCGCAGCAGAAAAGTGGGCGGAGCAGTGCTTGTTTTATACTACCTCGCCGTATATCTGCTGGCGCTGCGGTTCTGCTGAGAACTCGGAGGGAGAGTGGGTGTCTGTCTGGTTGTATTATTATCGGGGTTAAAATATATCAAGAATTGAGTGTTGACAATGATAATTATACACACTATAATGGGTTATAACCATAAAACGAACCAGCGAAATGCAGGGACGAGGAGGAGTACATAGTTTCCGGAAGCAAAGAGAGAAGATGGCAGGTGAAAATCTTCGTGAAGGGATTGTGGAAGTAGCCTCTGAGCAGTGGATTGAACAGGGAGGATGTGCAGGATTTATACATCGCATCAAGAGTCCCCAAGTAGGCTCCAACGTCATTCCCACGTTACAGGGAAGCAGTATCGGATGTGAGAATCCCGTACTGGCAGAGTGCAGAGATACTATCTCTGAATTTAGGTGGTAACACGGATGAAAGATTCGCCCTAAGCATGACAGCTTAGGGCATTTTTATTTCATAGGAAACACAGTTTTCTATGAAATAAAAACACAGGAATGCGCACTTGGCGTAGAGGAATATGGCAGCTGACGCAGCCGCGCTTTGGCGCGAGTGTACGTCCAAGCGCACACTTTTTATCTAGGAGGGAAATATGAGGAAGATAACAGGAAACAAATTATTGGTAAAAGCATTGAAAGAGGAGGGCGTGGATACCATATTCGGATATCCGGGCGCCTGTACCATTGATATCAGCGATGAGTTGTACAAACAGGATGACATTCGTGTCATCCTTCCCAGACATGAACAGGCACTGGTGCACGAGGCGGATGCCTACGCGCGCACCACAGGAAAAGTAGGCGTCTGCCTGGTAACCAGCGGACCGGGAGCGACCAATCTGGTGACTGGGCTGGCAACGGCAAATTATGACAGTGTGCCGCTTGTGTGCTTTACCGGACAGGTGGCAAGACACTTGATTGGAAATGATGCGTTTCAGGAAGTGGATATCGTAGGTATCACCAGAAGTATCACAAAATATGGAATCACCGTGAGAAAGAGAGAGGACTTGGGGCGTATCATTAAGGAGGCGTTTTACATTGCCAGAACGGGACGACCGGGACCGGTGCTCATCGACCTGCCGAAAGACGTGATGGGTGAGCTGGGAAGCGCGGAATATCCCACAGATGTGAATATCCGGGGATACAAGCCGAATACCAGTGTCCATGTGGGACAGTTAAAGCGCGCTATCAAGATGCTCAACAAGGCGAAGCGTCCGCTGTTCCTGGCAGGGGGCGGGGTCAACATCGCGCGGGCAAATGAAGTGTTCAAGGAGGTTGTGGAGAAGACGAATGTTCCGGTAGTGACCACAGTCATGGGACGCGGCGCGATTCCCACCAACCATCCGCTGTATATTGGAAATTTGGGTATGCACGGCGCGTACGCGGCAAACATGGCGGTCGGCGAGTGTGACCTGCTCTTTTCTATCGGCACCCGCTTCAATGACCGGATTACAGGAAAACTGCACGCC
The DNA here is from genome assembly GCA_900541505.1 of uncultured Ruminococcus sp. Lineage (GTDB taxonomy): Bacteria > Bacillota > Clostridia > Lachnospirales > Lachnospiraceae > Mediterraneibacter. The sequence continues at coordinate 45,264 of UQKK01000004.1, read as the reverse complement.
TTTGCGCCAAAGGCACAGATTGTGCATATCGATATTGATACGGCTTCCATTTCCCGAAACATCCACGTGGATGTCCCCATTGTGGCGGATGCGCTGGAAGCAGTTATGAAGATGAAGGAATATGTGGAGAACTGCCAGACAAAGACATGGCAGAAGCAGATAGCGGCATGGAAAGAAGAGCATCCCCTGCAGATGAAAAAACGCGGGGTCATGGGACCGGAGGATATCATAGAGGAACTCAACCGCCAGTTTGACGAGGCAATCGTTGTCACCGATGTCGGACAGCATCAGATGTTCGCCAGCCAGTATGTGGAGATTACAGAAAAGAAAAAAATCATCATGTCCGGCGGACTTGGGACGATGGGCTACGGATTCCCCGGCGCGATTGGGGCGAAACTGGGAAATCCTGACACACCGGTCATCGCCATTTCCGGTGACGGGGGCATGCAGATGAATATCCAGGAGTTTGCCACCGCGGTGTTGGAGGAACTGCCCGTTATCCTCTGCGTATTTAACAATGAATATCTGGGAATGGTTCGCCAGTGGCAGAAACTTTTCTACGGAAAACGCTACGGTATGACGAATTTGCGCGCGGGCGCACTCTACCGGCGCACAGGCGGGGAGGAGATGCCGGAGTATACACCGGACTTCATTCGTCTGGCAGAGAGCTATGGCGCCAAAGGAATCCGGGTAACCAAGAAAGAGGAGATTCAAGCGGCGTTTGAGGAGGCAAAGAAAAACACCCATACGCCTACGTTGATTGAATTTATCATCGACCCCGAGGAAATGGTTTATCCGATGATTGAGCCCGGCGGAACGCTGGAAGATATGATTATGGACTGTTAGGAGGAAAAGGAAATGGATAGTGGAATGAAAAAGAGATGGATATCTCTGTATGTGGAGAACCAGGTGGGCGTGCTTTCAAAGATTTCCGGGCTGTTTTCCGGAAAATCCTACAATCTGGACAGCCTGACAGTAGGCACGACAGAGGACCCCACTGTGTCGAGGATGACCATTGCCACCGTGAGCGATGATGAGACATTTGAGCAGATTAAAAAACAGCTCAACCGCATGATTGAAGTTATCAAGGTCATTGATTTTACAGATATTTTTGTGCGGATGAAGGAGATTCTCTATATCAAAGTGTTCAAATGCTCGCCGGAAGATAAAATTGAAATCTTCCAGATAGCGGAGACCTTCAAGGCGAAAGTCATCGACTACGGCAAAGACAGCCTGCTGGTGGAGTTCGTGCAGACTGCCACAAAGAATGACGCTGTGGTGAAATTGATGAAAGAAGAATTTAAAAGCATTGAGGTCGTGCGGGGCGGAAGCGTGGGAATCGAGTCCATCAGTATGATGGAGCGGTAATTCAGTCAAGCTCGAACGGAAAATAGAACGTTTCGGGCGGGGAGTTCGCCCATGCGCCAAGCTCGAATCCGCTGCAGAAGCAGCTCCTTCTCGCTTGATGGCGTCCGCCATATGCCGAAACCGAGCGCGCTCTTGATTTTTTTTATTGAAAGTATTATAATCTATGCGAAAGTAATGAACAGACAGTGATGAGCCGTCTGGTCCAGAGGAATGGAGGAAATCTATCATGGAGAAAAAAAATATTGACTGGGAAAACCTGGGTTTTGCTTATTTGCCTACAGATAAGAGGTATGTTGCCAATTTCAAGGACGGCAAATGGGATGACGGAGCGTTGGTAGACGACGCGAATATTGTGATGAATGAATGTGCAGGTGTGCTGCAGTACGCGCAGACAGTTTTTGAAGGTCTCAAAGCATACACAACAGAAGACGGACACATTGTGACATTCCGCCCTGACTTGAACGCAGAGCGTCTTGTCAATTCTGCAAAGAGACTGGAAATGCCTCCGTTTCCGGCAGAGCGCTTCGTGGATGCAGTGGCAGAGGTGGTAAAGGCAAACGCAGCTTATGTTCCGCCCTATGGCTCCGGCGCAACGCTGTACATCAGACCATATATGTTTGGTATCAATCCGGTCATCGGAGTAAAACCGGCGGATGAGTATCAGTTCCGTATTTTTACGACTCCGGTAGGACCATATTTTAAAGGTGGCGTAAAACCGCTGACAATCTGCGTATCCGATTTTGACCGCGCGGCTCCGCACGGAACAGGGCATATCAAAGCAGGACTGAACTACGCGATGAGCCTGCATGCAATCGTGACAGCACATGCCAATGGATATGATGAGAATATGTATCTGGATTCTGCTACAAGAACGAAGGTAGAGGAGACAGGCGGCGCGAACTTCATCTTTGTCACAAAGGACAATAAAGTAGTGACCCCGCACTCTGACACAATCCTTCCGTCCATTACGAGACGTTCTCTGATGTACGTGGCAGAGCATTATCTGGGACTGGAAGTAGAAGAGCGGGATGTATACTTCGACGAAGTGAAAGATTTCGCGGAGTGTGGACTGTGCGGAACAGCGGCAGTTATTTCACCTGTAGGAAAAGTAGTCAATAAGGGTGAAGAAATCTGCTTCCCAAGCGGTATGGAGAAGATGGGACCGACCATCCAGAAATTATACGACACACTGACCGGCATTCAGATGGGACATATCGAGGCGCCGGAAGGCTGGATTAAAGTCATCGAATAAAAGAATTTTTAGAAGAAAAGGAGTCTGCTGTCATTCGGAGAATCTGACAGCAGCTCCTTTTATTTGAAAATAAATTTTATCATTGCATGTTCTCTATCTGTATGTTAATATTTTAAATATCTTATTCAGGACTTTGTTTCCTGAATCCGGAATTTCTTTTATGAACTATCTTACTTTAGGCAGAATTACAAGTCCAGATATAGAATGCTCCGATTTTATACAACTATGTAAAGTTCTGGTTACTGTCTATTCTGATATGCAAATCAAAAAATTCCGAAATGTTTCCCTTTAAACTCGTCCAATCATTGCGGACATTACCTTTTTGTACAAGGACACACAAAAGTAATAGGGAGAAGTGTTGTTTTTTCCTGCATTTTTCCCTATAATGAAAGGAGAAAAGTGAATATGGAAGAAACCAAAAGAACATTGAAACCACTGAAAGATTTGAATCTGATGGACCGTTTTTTGTTTGCGGAAGCTACTGAAGACCCGGCTATCATGCGCAGCATCCTTGAAATCATTCTGGGAAAAGAGATTGCCTTAAAGCATCTGCCCCAGACAGAGAAGGAGCAGCGCACTACACCGCTAAGCCGTTTCATTAAACTGGATGTCTGGGCGTGGGACACAGAGGACACGGTATACGATACTGAGGTGCAGAAAGAGGACACCAACAACCTCCCGAAGCGCAGCCGGTATTACCAGGCGATGATAGACTCCAAGCTATTGTTGCCCGGCGAAGTCGATTTTAACAAGCTGAATCAGGTGTACATCATATTGATAACACCTTTCGATTTGTTTGGGAAAGGAAGATACCGCTATACTTACGAGGAGATGTGTCAGGAATTTCCTGGTATGCGTTTGAAGGATGGGGCAATACGAATTTTTCTGAACACTCACGGGACAGATAAGACCGGAGTCAGCGAGGAACTGGTGGAACTGCTGAATTATATGGAGCATACTACCGAGAAAGTAAGCCTTCAGTGTAAAAGCGATAAAATCCATGACATGCAGGAACGCATCCATCAAATCAAGTCCAGTGAGGAGATTGGAGTGAAGTATATGCAGGAGTGGGAAGAGAAGATAATAGAAAAGAGAAGAGCACGCGAGGAGGGGTTGGAAGAAGGACGAAAGGAACTTGAACGGACAGAATGTCTCTATCATAAGCTGATTCAGGAAAATCGTGTGCCGGATATAGAGCAGGCAATGAAAGATTCACAATACAAGGAAAAACTTTACCAAGAGTTTGGAATTTAAAGGGAAATTCGCAGAAAAAGGCGCGCCGCAAGGGGATGATTTATCCGTTTTGCGGCGCGTAAAATGTTCGTTTCAGATTTTTTAGTGTGAAATTTAAGAAAGCACATTTTATAGTTTGAAAAAATGCGTGGCAATGTTAAAATATATCAATATCGAAAAGGTGTCCACCAGGGTTGTGATTAAAGGGGATGCCATAATTGCCGGGTCCAGCCGTATCTGTTTTGCCAGCAGGGGCAGGACACAGCCGATAAACTTAGCTGCGATAATCGTCGCCGCCAGGGAGAAAGCGATGACAAGCGCCAGGGTTGCACTGCGGTACATGATAAAAATGCGTACTCCATTGGCGAGTGCCAGCACAACACCGACAATGAGCGAAATCCCAAACTCCTTACATACCACCCGGAACAAATCTTTAAAGTGAATCTCATCCAGAGCAATTCCCCTAATCACCAGGGTAGAGCTCTGGGAGCCGCAGTTTCCTCCGGTGTCCATCAGCATAGGAATGAAGGATACGAGCAGAGGGATGGCGCTGAAAGCATCCTCATAGCGTGTGATGATAGCGCCTGTCACCGTGGCGGAAAACATCAGTACAAGGAGCCAGGGAATCCGGTGCCTTGCGTGGTTAAGGATGGACGTCGCAAAATAAGGCTTTTCTGAAGGTGACATCGCCGCCATCTTGGTGATATCCTCCGTTGTCTCTTCCACCATGACATCCATGGCATCATCGAATGTAACAATCCCCACCATATAACCTTCCGCGTCTAAAACGGGGATGGCAATCAAATCGTATTTGCGGAAGAGTCGAGATACCTCCTCCTGGTCCGTGTGGGTCTGTACGGAGATGATTTCTGTCTCCATCAACTCCTCTATGGGCGTATCGTCATCCTCGGTCATCAGCTCTTTGGCAGATACTGTACCGATGAGCTTCCTGCGCTCTGTGACATAGCAGGTGTAAATGGTTTCCTTGTGGATACCCGTTTCTTTAATGTGCGCCATAGACTGCGCTACCGTCATAGTCCTGCGGATGTCCACATATTCTGTGGTCATGATACTCCCGGCGCTGTCATCCGGGTAATTCAGCAGCTGGTTTATCATAAGTCGGTCAGAAGGGCTGACCGTGTCAAGAATCCGGCTGACGAGATTTGCCGGAAGGTCTTCGAGCATATCCACCGTATCATCCATATAAAGGTCATCCAGCAGTTCTTTTAGTTCTTTCTCTGTGAACATTTCCACGAGATATGTCTGCATGGTGCTGTCCATGTTGGAAAATACCTCTGCCGCCTTGTCCTTTGGGATGAGGCGAAAAGCCAGAGCAAGTTCCTTGTCATCATCTAAATCCGAGAGAAGGGAGGCTATGTCCACTTCGTTCATGACATCCAAAATACTCCTCACAGCCTTGAACTGACGCTGCTGGAGAAGCTTTACAAAAATATCTTTGTCCATAATATCTACCTCTTATTTCTGTATATTCGATTATAAAGCTGCACGAGTGATAACCGGCACCAGAGTCCATAACCTCACCTCCTTTTTAAACGGTACAGGGAACCTTTCATGTAAGATTTTTATATCAGGCACAAAGACTTTCCTATGATACAAAAAGGACCCTGCACTGCCTGAACAATGCAAAGTCCTCATACTGACTGAATCTTATACCTTGTCGGGCAGAGCTCGCCATCCCAGAGGGAATGTATTGCAGTATGCCCTTTAGGGTATACAACACCGTTCAAGCTTTAGCATCACAGGGCGTAATAATTGCATTAGGTTATGCCTTCACGACATATCCTGCTAACCAGCTCATTGTGTCTCCACAATTCCGCGGCAGCAATCTTAAGGAATCAAACCAAATCCCTGTGGTAACCTCACCTACCGAAATGTTACTATTTAATTTCTACTCACTTATTGTAGAGCAGAGGACAAAAAGTGTCAAGAAAAATTTGTGTAAGGGGAGTGTAACAGTCTATCTCGTGATGTTTGCGAAACCCAGACAGTGGCAAACATTTCCGCAGTGTGGTATAATAGTTTCCACTTGGCGAGGTTATTACGAGCCGTAGTGGAACTAATACCTGACCACTTAGCAAATATGGGAGGGATACAGATGGACGCGTATACAAGCTTCGCATCAGTGTATGATACTTTTATGGATAATGTCCCCTACCGTGAGTGGGGAGAATATCTGCATGGACTGCTAGAGGAAAATGGCATCCGGGATGGAATCCTTTTGGATTTAGGCTGTGGGACAGGCACGATGACAGAGATTCTCGCAGGATTCGGCTATGACATGATAGGGGTGGACAATTCGGAAGATATGCTGGAAATAGCGATGGAGAAAAAGGAGGCTTCCGGGCATGACATCCTCTATCTGCTCCAGGATATGAGAGAGTTTGAGCTATACGGAACCGTGAAGGCTGCGGTGAGTGTCTGTGATTCTCTGAATTATATCACAGAGCCTTCTGACTTGAAGAGCGTATTTTCTCTGGTAAATAATTATCTGGACCCCAAAGGAATATTTATTTTTGATTTTAATACAGACTATAAATACCGGGAAATTTTAGGCGACAGGACGATTGCGGAGGACAGAGGCGAGTGCAGTTTCATATGGGACAACTACTACTATGAAGAGGAGAGAATCAACGAGTATGATTTAAGCCTGTTCCTCTGTGCGGATGAGGGAGAACAGCTCTATCGGAAATATCAGGAGACTCATTATCAGAGGGCATATACGCTGGACGAAATGATAGTCTGTCTTACAGAGGCAGGAATGGAATTTATAGCGGCATACGATGCTTTCACCAAAGAAGCACCGCATCCGCAGAGTGAGCGCATCTATGTGATTGCCAGGGAATGTGGAAAGTAAGAGCGGGCAGATACGCGCAGCATGAATTGCGCGTAGGACTCGCGAGGGAGTTTTGAAGAAGAGAAGAAAATAAAAAAGAGAGGATAGGATAAAGATGAAAGACTATATTGTGAGAGCGGCTGCGGCAAATACGCAGATACGGGCGTTTGCGGCTTCTACGACAAATCTTGTGGAGGAGGCGAGAAGACACCATGGCACCAGTCCGGTGGCGACGGCGGCTCTGGGGCGTCTTCTTACCGGAGGCGTGATGATGGGAAGTATGATGAAAAATCCAACGGATGTCCTGACGCTGCAGATAAAGTGCAGCGGACCGATTGGGGGGCTGACTGTGACAGCGGACAGTCAGGGACATGTGAAGGGCTATGTCAATGTTCCAGATATCATGCTCCCGGCAAAGAACGGGAAGCTGGATGTGGGCGGCGCTCTGGGGCAGGGCGTCCTGACAGTGATAAAGGACATGGGGCTGAAAGAACCTTATTCCGGGCAGACTATTTTGCAGACCGGGGAGATTGCTGAGGATTTGACCTACTATTTTGCTACCTCCGAGCAGGTTCCCTCCTCTGTGGGGCTGGGCGTTCTGATGGAGAAGGACAATACGGTAAGATGTGCGGGAGGTTTTATCGTACAGGTCATGCCGTTTATTGAGGAGGAAGTGCTCGCAAAATTAGAATCAAATATCCAAAAGATTCAGTCTGTAACGGCAATGCTGGACAACGGTCATACGCCGGAGGAGATGCTGGGACAGGTTCTTGAAGGGCTGGATATGGAAGTGACAGATACACTGGATGCCTCCTTTTCCTGCAATTGTTCAAAGCAGCGGATTGAAAAGGCAATCATCAGCATTGGGAAGAAAGAAATCCAGTCCATGATAGACGAGGGCAAAGACATTGAGGTCAAATGCCATTTCTGTAATACAGCTTACAATTACACAGTGGAAGAATTAAAGGAACTGTTGAAAAAGAGCAGATAGGTGGAGGAAGAGATGAGAGACGGATTTGTAAAAACCGCCGCAGTGACCCCGGATATGCGGGTGGCAGACGTGGCGTACAACACAGAGAAAATATGTGAGGCAATTGAGGAAGCAGCGTCACAGGGAGCGAAGATTATTGTATTTCCGGAGTTGTGTATCACCGGATACACGTGCGGGGATTTGTTTACGCAGGAAGTTCTGCTCAAAGAGGCGAAGAAAGCTCTGATTCATATTGCGGAATCAACGGCGGATAAGGACTGTCTGGTCTTTGTCGGCGCTCCCCTGGATATGGAAGGGGAACTTTACAATGTGGCGGCGGCATTAAACCGCGGGAAAATACTGGGACTTACCACCAAGACCTTTCTTCCCAATTACGCAGAATTTTATGAGATGCGCCAGTTCACACCCGGACCTTCTGCAGCAAGGGAAATCCTGTTCGAGGGAGAGAACCTTCCCTTTGGACCCCAGCTTTTATTCCAGGCGTCAGGTATGGAAGAACTGATTGTATCCGCGGAAATCTGCGAGGATGTATGGTCCCCGGTTCCGCCGAGTATCCGCGCGGCGATGGAAGGGGCAATCATCCTTGTCAACTGTTCTGCCAGCGATGAGACCATTGGAAAGGACGCTTACAGGAGAGAACTCATCAAAGGGCAGTCAGCCCGTCTGATTGCGGGATATATTTACGCCAACGCGGGGGAAGGGGAATCCACCACCGACGTGGTGTTTGGGGCGCATAACCTGATTGCGGAAAATGGAGCGATTCTCGCTGAATCCCAGCGGTTTAAAAACGAAATCATCTATACGGAGATAGATATACACAGGCTGATTGGAGAGCGCAGGAAAAATACGACCTTCAAAATGTCAGGGGAGAGGTCACTGATTCGGATTCCATTTTCGATTGATGCACAGCAGACTTCCCTGACGCGGCAATTCCCCAAAAAGCCTTTTGTTCCGGTGGATGAAAAGACCCGCAAGGAGCGGTGCGAGGAAATCCTTGCCATCCAGGCGATGGGGTTAAAGAAGCGGCTTTCGCATACAAAGGCAAAGACGGCGGTTGTGGGGATTTCCGGTGGGCTGGATTCCACCCTTGCTCTGCTGGTGACTGCCCGCGCATTCGATATGCTCGGGAAAGATAAAAAAGAAATCCTTGCAGTGACGATGCCCTGTTTTGGCACCACAGACCGGACGTATCAGAATGCCTGCCGGATGGCGCAGCAGGTGGGTGCCACACTAAAGGAAGTGCCGATTGCGGAGGCCGTGCGGGTGCACTTCAGAGACATCGGACAGCCGGAAGACGACCACAGTGTGACCTATGAAAATTCCCAGGCAAGGGAGCGGACACAGGTGCTTATGGACATTGCCAACCGCATGGGAGGCATGGTCATCGGAACAGGGGACATGTCGGAGCTGGCGCTGGGCTGGGCGACGTACAATGGAGACCATATGTCCATGTACGGTGTCAATGCCTCTGTACCGAAGACATTGGTGCGCCATCTTGTCAAATATGCGGCGGATGAGACAGCAGATGAACAGTTGAAAGCAGTGCTTTATGATGTGCTGGACACACCGGTCAGCCCGGAGCTGCTGCCGCCTAAGGACGGCGATATCGCGCAGCGCACGGAAGACTTGGTGGGTCCCTATGAACTGCACGACTTCTTTTTATATTATATGCTGCGCTTCGGCTACAGCCCGGCGAAGATATTCCACTTGGCGAGAGCGACCTTCGATGAGGAATACCCGTCAGAAGTCATCATCAAATGGCTGGAGACCTTTATACGGAGATTCTTTTCCCAGCAGTTTAAGCGCTCCTGTCTGCCGGATGGTCCGAAGATTGGTACCGTAGCGCTGTCACCGAGGGGCGACTTGCGGATGCCAAGTGATGCATGCGCTGCCTCCTGGTTAAAAGAAGTGGAGGAACTGAAGAAAAGAAACAGCAGATAAAGAGATAGGGAGGAAAATTCAAAGATGAAACTGATAAATACAGAAGATGCGGTGGGGAGTGTTCTCTGCCATGATATCACACAAATCATACCGGGCGTGACAAAGGGACCGGTTTTCAGAAAAGGTCATATCGTTACGGAAGAAGATATACCGGTACTTTTGTCCGTGGGGAAGGAACACCTCTATGTCTGGGAAAAAGAAGAAGGGATGCTCCACGAAAATGACGCGGCGGAGATACTGCGCCAGGTCTGCCAGGGAGAATATATGGAGCCTTCTGAAGTAAAAGAGGGGAAAATCGAACTTACGGCGCTCTGCGACGGACTCTTGAAGATTGACCGGGAGAAGTTAAACGCCGTCAATGCTATGGGTCAGATTATCCTTTCTTCCAGGCACGGTAATTTTCCTGTGAAAAAGGGCGATAAAATTGTGGGGATGCGCGTGGTTCCGCTGGTCATCGAGGAAGAGAAGATGAATCGTGTGAAAGAAGTCTGCGGGGAGGAACCGATATTCCAGATTTTACCTTTTAAAGAGATGAAAGCGGGAATCGTGACCACAGGAAGCGAAGTATATCATGGCAGGATTGAAGACAATTTCACTCCGGTGGTGAAAGGAAAATTTGAAGAAGTGGGAATCCAGGTTCTGGGAAATACTGTGTGCGACGATAACCCCGAGATGGTGACAGATGCAATTCAGGCATGGATGGATAAAGGCGCGGACTGCGTGGTCTGTACCGGAGGGATGAGTGTAGACCCGGACGACCGCACGCCTCTGGCTATCAGAAACGCGGCGGATGAGGTCATCACCTACGGAGCTCCGGTACTGCCCGGCGCTATGTTCATGCTGGCTTATAAAAATGAGGTGCCAATCATGGGACTGCCCGGATGTGTCATGTATGCGAAACGTACTATCTTTGATTTGGTACTCCCGCGCATCGCTGCGGGGGAGAGACTGTGTGCAGAAGATTTCTATGTGTTGGGAGAGGGCGGGCTATGCCTGAACTGCCCTCAGTGTACCTTCCCCAACTGCGGATTTGGAAAGGGGTCTGGCAATGCAAAATAAGAGCAGCTTTTATGAAACGTTAAAGCAGACCATTGCATCCTTAAGCGGTGATGTCTGGGTGGAGACAGCCTTAGAAGGTGAGGAGGCTGGAAACAAGACACTGCATACCGGAAGTCTGCCGGATGGCACGACAGAGACGCCGCGCAAGACAGGGGATACGACGGATAAGGGAGAGACGAGACAAAAAACGCGGAATGTAAGTTGCGGGACAGAACCGCATATGTTCAGAGAACGTGTGGGACGGACTCCCAGACTGGTTATCTGTGGCGGCGGACATGTATCCATGCCAATTATTCATATTGGGAAGATGGTCGGATTTACGGTCACGGTCTTAGAAGACCGCCCGAAGTTTGCGGACAACGCAAGGAGGGCAGGGGCAGACGAGGTGTTCTGTGTGCCCTTTGAAGAGGGAATGGCAGGAATCGAAGGAAATTCTGATACCTGGTTTGTGATTGTCACCAGAGGGCACCGCTACGATACAGTCTGCCTGGAAGCCGCCCTGCAAAAACCTCATGCCTATATTGGAATGATGGGGAGCAGACGGCGGACCGCTATTGTGAAGGAGAATCTGGAGCAGAAAGGGTATTCACATGACTTGCTGGAGTCCGTGTATACACCCATAGGGCTGAAAATTAAAGCGGAGACACCGGAGGAGATTGCTATATCTATTATGGCGGAAATTATCCAGGTAAAGAACGAGAGAAAACAAAGCGGCGGCTATACACAGGAAATGTTGGAGGCTCTGGCAAAACCGGAGGAAAGAAAAAAAGTACTTGCCACCATCATTGGGCGCAAAGGCTCGGCACCCCGCAGTGTGGGAACAAAGATGTTAATCTATGAAGATGGCTCCATGCTGGAGACTATCGGCGGAGGCTGCGCAGAGAGTGATGTTGTGCAGAAGGCAATCCTGATGATGCGTACAGGTACACCCAAGTTTCAAATCTGCCGGGTAGATATGACTTCGGATGAGGCGGAGGAAGCCGGCATGGTCTGCGGCGGCGTGATCGATGTCATGCTGGAGGAAGTGTAAGGACAGCAGTTTTGGCGAGTTTGAGTATATAACAGTTAGTTTTGGAATAGTTGGCGGGAAAATTTGCATACATAAGGTTAGACATAAAAATCGGCAGCGTAATATTTCGCTGTCGATTTTTGTTGGATAGATTTTGAAATAGAAGGAGGTCTGAAAATTATGTCTATTATTAAAAGTGACGAAAAATATTCTGAATATTAATAAAAACAAATGAAAGATTGTTGATAATGTATAAAGATGAAAAAAGAGAATCAGAAACATTGACAAGATATACAAAAGATGTATAATGAAATTAAATTACATGAAATAAAAAAATAAAAAAATAATTTTCATAAAAATATTTTACAGGAGATAAATATGTCTACAGAGATTATAAAAATTAGAAATCAGTATCCTCAGATGAATACAGCAATGAAAAGAATTGCAGATTATATTATAAGCAACCCCCATGAAGTTATGCAAAAAGGAGCGCATGAACTTGCCGGATGCAGCGGTGTCAGTGATGCTTCCGTAACCCGTTTTGTACGTTACATGGGATATGAGAATTTTAAGGCATTTCAGCTTTCATTTACCGCTTCATTGTCCCAGGAAGCCAATGGTAAGGTAAAAGAATCTATTGGAAACCGGATGCAATACAGTGGAGAAATCACCGGAAATAATACAGAAGATGTTTGCAGGACTATTTTCTCCAGAAGCATTCAGATGCTGGAAGATACGTGGAAAAATATAGACATTGCTGCCATAGCAAAAGCTGTAGAATTGATAAGAACATCTAAAAAGATTTTGCTTCTCAGTGTGGGCAGGTCAAAAGTGACTACGGAAGCGTTTTTTTCCAGACTATACAGACTGGGATATAATGTGCAGTCATTTTGTGACCCTCATGAGCAGGTAATCGTTACTTCTATGGCACAGGAAGGTGACCTGGTGATTGCGGTAAGTAATTTTGGAAAGACGAAGTCTGTTGTGGAAGGCGTCATAAGAGCAAGGAAACGTGGCGCAAAAACAATAGGAATTACCAGTGTGACCCAGTCGCCTTTGGCAAGAGAAGCAGAATATACGATTTTTAGTGCGTATGATTATGAAGCAGGTGAAATGGGAAAGTATTATGAGCCTTCATGTGAAAATGTATCTCAGGTCACAATCGCAGATTGTATTTATATGCTGCTCGCGATGCAGGATGAGGACCGTATTATAAATGCATATGAAGCTATTTCAGAAGAACTGGAAAGTGAACATATAAAAAGCTAAAGAGTGAAGAAGGAGGTAGAACATGTTAGTATCTTTAAAAGAAATTATGGATTACGCCTGTAAAAACGGAAATGCAGTAGGGGCATTTAACTGCTGCAACTATGAATCGGTGGCAGCTGTAGTAGGGGCAGCAGAGGAGTTGGATATTCCGGTTATCATCAGCTATGCGGAAGTACATAAAGACATCATATCCATCAATGATATCGCTCCTATTATGTTACATTTTGCAAAAAAATCAAAAGTTCCTGTATGTGTACATTTTGACCATGGCGTATCTTTAGAGAGTTGTGTAGAAGCTATGAGAGAAGGTTTTACCTCAGTCATGATTGATGCATCAGCGAAAAGCTATGAAGAGAATGTAAAAATTACAAGCCAGGTCGTGAAGCTTGCCCATCATATGGGAATTACTGTAGAAGCCGAACTGGGGCATATTTTTTCATCTGAGATGGGAATGGGAGCAAAGAAAGCGCTGGAAGAAATTGAGAGTGCGGAGAGTTTTCAGGATGTGAATGATGTATATACGGATCCTGATGTAGCCAAGGATTTTGTGACAAAGACCGGTGTAGATGTACTTGCCATTGCTTTTGGAACAAGCCATGGGGTATATATCAAGAAACCAGTACTGGATTTGGAACGTATCACGAGGATAAAAGAAAAAATAGATATTCCCTTTGTCATGCATGGAGGGTCCGGTTTATCGGAAGCAGAATACAGGCAGGCGATTAAAAATGGAATCAGAAAGATTAATTACTATACATATATGACACTGGCAGGCGGGAAGGCGGTAAAAGACGCTATGGATACGAAGAGAAATGAAGAGAATGTCTTTTTCCATGAAATACCACTACTTGCCATTGACAAAATGAAGGATAATGTAAAAGAAGCGATGAAAATATTTACATTATAGTAGGCAGAAACGGGAGAGCATATATGAAAAGACTGATCAATGAGGAAGAAAAGATAGTAGATGACATGATAAGCGGGTACATTAAGATTTGCCGTGGGGCAGTAAAAAAAGTACCGGGCGTAAATGCTGTCATCAAAACTCACGCGAAGGATAAAGTTTCTGTGATTGTCGGTGGAGGAAGCGGGCTGGACCCGTGGCCTATCGGATATGTAGGAGACGGACTTGCTGACGGGGCAGCGGTGGGAAACATCTTCACAGCACCACCTGCGAGGTCAATATTGGAAGCGACTCGATGTCTTCCGCATGAAAAAGGAGTCATATATGTTGTAACAAATCATGCGGGAGATGTGTTGAATTTTGAGCTGGTCAGCGAACTGGCAGGCTTGGAAGGAATTAAGACCAGGCAGATTTATATTGCAGATGATATCGCTTCCGCATCGCGTTCTGAGAGAGAAGAACGCAGAGGAATCGGCGGCGTGGCAATTCTCACCAAAATTGCCGGCGCAGTAACAGAAGCAGGGAATACATTGGATGAAACCGAGAGAATATTAAGGAAAGCCAATGAAAATATAGGGACGTTTAGCGTGACTACAGCCCCTTCCTGTTCCCCTGTAACAGGTAAAGAATGTTTTACGCTGGATGAAGGTCAAATGGAATTTGGCATGGGCTTCAATGGGGAGACCGGGATATCGCGCGAAATGATTACAGGAGCCAATGGCATTGCAGAGAAACTGATGAAAGAACTGCTCAATGATTTAGGGGTAAAAGCGCAGGATAAAGTCGCTGTATGGATAAACGGTTATAGTTTAACGAGTCAGATAGAACTTAGTATTATCGCAGGAACATGTTGTGATATTTTGGAGGAAAGAAAAATAGAACTGCATGACATCGTAGTAGAACGACTTTATGTTACTCCCGGGGCAGGTGGATTGTCCATTTCCATTATAAAACTGGATGAAGAAATGACCAGATATTATAACAGACGTGCGGAAGCTCCGTTTTTTAAAATAGGAGAAAGAGGAGAGGCTGATGAAAGCAGAAGAATGTAGACAAATGTTTCTTTCCGTTGCGGACAAAATGATTTCAAGCGAGCAGATGCTGACGGAAATAGACGAGTTGATTGGCGATGGAGACCATGGGACAGGGATGGCATTTGGTTTCAGAAATGTAAAAAAAGAACTGCAAAAATCTTCTGTGGCAACAGCAGAAGAAGTATTTAAAACAGTAGGGATGACTTTGCTTGATACCATGGGAGGCGCTTCGGGAGTTCTCTTTGGCACAGTATTTATAAGCGGTATTACATCGAGAAAAGAACAAACGGAACTTGTATTGAAGGATTTTGCGGAGATTTTCAGACAGTCGTTGGAGGCGCTGAAGAAAAGGGGAAAAGCAAAATGTGGAGATAAAACAATGGTGGATGCGTTTGAGCCGGCAGTAGAAGCATTGGAAGAGAGCGTGCGGATGGGAACCGACTTGAAAGAAGGGCTGGCAAATGCAGCAGGAGCAGCAAAGCGGGGCATGGAGGAAACGAAAAAGTACAGAGCGAAGTTTGGGCGCGCAAAATATTTTGGCGATAATGCCATAGGGCTTCAGGATGCCGGCGCAACTTCTATTTGGCTCATTTTTCAGGAAATGTCAGATTGGGTGAATGAACATGGATAAAAAAATTGTAACAGTTACTTTAAATCCGTGCGTAGATGTGACAATCACGATAGAAGAATTTCTCTATGGAGGCACAAATAATGTATTGAAGACAAAAAAGGATATCTCCGGGAAAGGAATCAATACAAGTATCGTCCTGAAAAATCTGGGGATAGAGAGTATTGTAGCAGGATTTTCTTTTGCAGAGGATGAAAAAAAATTGAAAGAGTTTCTTGAGGAAAAAGAGATTCCGGGCAGGCTGCTCTGTATACCAGGCGCGATGCGGACAAATATAAAGATATTTGATGACGCAAAGAAAGTTATGAGTGAATTTAACGGGAAAGGTGTCTGGGTAGATAAAAAATATCAGGATAAAGTGCTGCAGATGATGGAACAGCTCCTTGAAGAGACAAAGCTGCTGATTGTCTCGGGAAGTATCCCGCCGGGAATCTCGATGGATATGTATGGACAGCTTACAGAGATGGCGACAGAAAAAGGGATTCCGGTGATTGTAGATGCAGCGGGGGAGTTACTGGAAAGGGCGGTAAACAGCGGACCATATTTAATTAAACCGAATGTGGAAGAATTAGAAAAGACGTTTCACATATCCGTAAAAACGGAAGATGAGATTGTCAGAGCCGCAAATAAAATACTTGAGAAAGGAGTGAAATATGTTTGTATATCCAGAGGGAAAAATGGCGCAATCCTGGTAACCCACGAAAACATATACTTGGCAGATGGTCTATCTGTGGAGGTAAAGGGGATTCAGGGAGCAGGAGATTCTATGATAGCGGGTATTTGCTACGCAATGGAGCAAGGACTTTGTGAAAAGGAATATCTGCGTTACGCGATAGCGGCGGCAACAGGTTCTGTTTTACATGAAGGGACAGAATTATGTGAAAAGTCAGAAATGTTGGAAATGGTAGAGCGTGTGGATGTTTTGGTAAAAGAAAATCAAGGAGGAAGCAAAGATGAAAAAGTATAGCAGAAGAATTTCAGCATTATTGTTAACCGTTGTAATGATTTGTACATTGGCTGTAGGTTGTAACTCATCAGGGGAGGGAACAGCGGACACAGGAAAATCAGGCGATTCCGGCTCAGACAAAAAAGTCATTGGTGTCAGCCTTTTGAACTGTACCCATGTATTCTACAATAATATCCAAAAAGGTTTGGAGAATAAAGCAGAGGAAATGGGCTGGGAACTGATTATACAGGATGCGGCGGCAGATGCGAATAAGCAGTTAAGCCAGGTGCAGGATTTTATCACTCAGGATGTAGATGCAATCATAATCTGTCCAACAAACTCCGCGGGCAGTAAGTCTATGGTAGAACTTGCGGATGCGGCAGAAATTCCGGTGTTTACAATGGATATTGAGTCGGATGGAGAAGTAGTCAGCCACATCGCGACAGACAATTATAAAGGCGGGCAGCTGGCAGCGCAATACATGGTAGAAAACCTTCTGACTGATAAAAAAGGTGATGTTGCAGTTATTACATATTCAGAGATAGAAGCTTGTATCCAGAGAGAAGAAGGCTTTACAGATTATCTGGCGGAAAACGCACCGGATATCAATGTAGTAGATATCCAGAATTACTCCGGTGACCAGCAGAAAGCGGCAGATGTTATGCAGAATATGCTTCTTAAACATGAAAATATTGATGTTGTATTCGCAGTAGGAGATCCGGCGGCAATTGGGGCACAGTCTTCTATTGACGCAGCAGGAAAAGATACACTTATCATTGGCTACGATGGAAATCCGGAAGGCATTGAAGCTATCAAGGCAGGCGGAAACTGGGTGGCGGATGTAGCGCAGGATCCGACAGCGATTGCAGAAAATACACTGGAAGCGGTGAAAACAAAACTGGACGGCGGCACTCCGGATAAAGAAATTAAAATTGAACCTTATATCATTGATAAAGAAAATGCGGAATAAATTGATTTTTTGGCAGAGTTGATTCTGGGATGAGGGTATCCCTCAAGTCATTCCATGACTTTTGGGATGCCCTCATTCCTTAAAAGGAGGCACATGCGGAATGGAACAGAAACCGATAGTAGAATTGGAGCATATATATAAAGAGTTTCCGGGTGTTAAAGTTCTGCAGGATATTTCAATCTCATTTTATCCGGGAAAGGTTCATGTACTTTTAGGAGAAAATGGAGCTGGCAAATCAACAATCATAAAGGTGATTTCAGGTGTATACCAGGCGGACCAAGGGGATGTGCTCATTCATGGCGAAAAAGTAAAATTTACAAACATCAGACAATCCCAACAGAGAGGAATCCAGGTAATACATCAGGAACTCAGTGTGATTGAAGATTTGATGGTATATGAAAATATTTTTTTGGGAAGAGAACGGAAGAAAAGCGGAAAAATCTTAAACAAAGCAGAAATGATTGCTGAAACACAGAGATTGATGACTTCTATAGGGATTGACATCAATCCGAAAGCATACATAAGAGATTTGAATAACGGGGAAAAGCAAATGGTCGAAATCGTGAGGGCAGTTTCGCAGAACAGTGAGATGGTCATCATGGATGAGCCGACCTCATCCCTGTCCGAACATGAAGTAAAAGCATTATTTGATGTGATACGAAAATTGAAAGAAGATAATGTCGCAGTGATTTATATCTCTCACCGATTGAAAGAAATTATGGAAATAGGGGACACGCTGTCGGTACTAAGAGACGGTGTTCTTGTAAAAACATTGTCGGTTGCTGAGGTCACAGAAAATCAGATGGTCGCAATGATGGTCGGAAGAGAGATGAAGCAATATTATTATAAAGCAAAAGGGTGTAAAAAGGATGAAATTGTGCTGGAAGCCAGCCATTTGACAAAAGCAGGAGAGTTTGAAGACGTTTCGTTTCAATTATACAGGGGAGAAATATTAGGAGTTGCCGGATTGATTGGTGCGGGCAGGACTGAAGTGATGAGGGCAATATTTGGGGCAGAGAAACCGGACAGCGGAGAATGCCGGCTGTTTGGAGAAGTCTATCATGCGAAAAGTCCAAAGGATGTTATCAAAAGAAGAGTGGGATTGATTCCAGAGGACAGAAGACAGCAGGGACTTTTGCTAGATAAAAATGTAAAAGAGAATACATCGCTTGCTTCTGTATTGAAAAAAGCAAAAAAAGGGTTTATTGATTTTCATTGGGAGAAAAAAGCGGCGCTGGAATATATCAAACGGATGGGGATAAAGACTCCGTCAGAGAAAGAGGTTGTAAAAAATCTTTCCGGAGGTAATCAGCAGAAAGTTGTTATTGCAAAATGGCTTTTGGCGGAGGCGAAGATTTTGATTATGGATGAACCGACAAGGGGAATAGATGTCAATGCCAAATCAGAAATATATGCCCTGATGAAAGAATTTGTTGAAAATGGAGGCAGCATTATCATGGTCTCGTCAGAATTACCAGAGATATTGGGAGTGGCAAACAGGATTATGGTGATGAGAGAAGGAAAAGTAGCGGGATTTGTAAATGAAGAAGATGCAGCAGAGGAAATCGTGATGTCGCTGGCAAGCGTAGGCAATGAATAAGGTGGTGTTAATTATGAGCGAAAAAAGAATGATGTTACAAAGCAGAAATTTTGTAAAAAATAATACAATGCTGTTTTTCCTGATTATTTTATTTGTTGCATCTATGATATTTGTACCGAGATTTGCGACAACAGGTAATATATTGAATGTATTGATTCAGATTTCTATCAACGCACTCATAGCATGTGGGATGACCTTCGTGATTTTATCTGATGGAATTGATTTGTCTGTAGGTTCTGTGGCAGCACTTGCGGGAGTTGTAGGCGCATCGGTGATTAAGCAGATGCCGGATGCGAAAATCCCGATGTCATTATTGATGATTTTATTGACATCTCTTGTAATAGGGGGGATATGCGGCGGTATCAATGGGTTTTGCGTGGCAAAATTAAATGTACCTCCTTTTATCGCGACACTTGCCATGATGAATGTGGCGAGAGGACTAGCGTATGTGGCAACGGATGCGAAACCAGTCTTTGGGCTCCCTGAAAGTTTCGGTTTTGTAGGATTGAGAAAATTGGGACCGATTCCGGTGTCTATTATTTTAATGGTCATTATTTTAATCATCGCTTATATTATATTGTCCAAAACAGCGTTTGGGCGGCATATTTACGCAGTAGGCAGCAATCAGGAAGTATCTAAATTGACAGGCATCAGTGTCGAAAAAATCAGATTTTCTGTTTACATTATTTCCGGTTTTCTTTCGGCATTAGGAGGTCTGGTACTGGCTTCAAAACTGCAAAATGGACAGGCAACCGCTGCACAGGGATATGAGCTGAACGCAATCGCGGCAGTTGCCATGGGCGGAACAAGTATGGCAGGCGGAAGAGGGGGAATCATCCAGACAATATTTGGTCTCTTTGTCATTGGTATCATTAACAATACACTAAGCCTTCTGGGGGTATCCTCCTACTGGCAGACCGTTGCGATGGGCGTGATTATCCTTATTGCAGTTATCATTGACCAATATAGAAAATAATGAATTTCTTTCCCTGAAAATATGTTATAATGATACAAAAATAAAAAGCGACAGCGCCTGTGTGAAGAGGGCAGAATTTATTTCTGCCCGGGCGCTGCTCTTTTTATACAAACGCAGACAGCAGAGGAGGGGAAAGAATGAACTATGAGACAGGAACAACAGTTTTTACAAACTGGACCATCGTTCGTGAAATTGGGACAGGCGCAAGCGGGAAGGACTATGAGATACACCGGGAAGCAGCGGGGATGAAGGTAAAAGCGGCACTCAAGGTGATACGTTTGCCGGGGACGGAGGCAGAGCTTTTTGCGCTCCGGTCAAAAGTGCCGGATGAGGAGGCACAGAGAGCATATCTTAAGAATCTGGCAGATGAGACTGTGAAACGGTTCTTCGTGATGTCCGGTTTAAAGAACCATCCTCACATTGTCAGTTATGAGGATTACCAGGTGATTCCTCGGGAAGATATGCCGGGGTATGATATTCTGATACGCACGGAGCTGGTGAGGTCTCTGGTAGACTATCATTGGGAACATCCTCTGAAAGAGGAAGATGTGCTTCGTCTTGGCAGGGAGATAGGCAGCGCTCTGGATTTCTGTGAGAGAAAGGGGATTTTTTACAGAGAAATCAATCCGGGAAGTCTGTTCGTCGGTGAGGAAGGACAGTTTAAACTGGGCGATTTCGGTATTGCAGATGCGGTGGAAGCGGCATTTCCCGGTCCGGCGAAGGCAGGAGCGGGAAATTATATGGCACCGGAAGTGTATATGGGAAATGCGGCAGGTCCCGGCGCGGATACATACTCTCTGGGGTTAGTGCTTTATTATTTCCTGAATAATGGACGGCTTCCTTTCTATCCGCCATCGCCTGCGCCTATTACGCTGGAAGCCCAGAAACAGGCGAAAGACAGGCGTATGAGCGGAGAGAACATTCCGGCGCTTATCGGAGTGTCTCGCGCTTTGTCACAGGCTGTCTTAAAGATGTGCGCCTACCGGGTGCCGGACCGGTACCAAACCGCAGAGGAGCTGGTTCAGGTTTTGGATGCCCTTGGAGCCACACGGGGAACTCAGACAAAACACCGCGCGCAGAAGAACGCAGAACGTACAGGACAGCAGGCACCAATAAAGAGCACGGAGCTTACAGAGCAGCAGGCACCGCCAAAACGCACAGAGCGCACAGGGCAGCAGGCTCCACCAAAGCGAAAGAAAAGGGGCGCTTTGATTGCGGGTATCATCATCGCTGCGGTTGTGGTGCTTGGCGGCGGGGCGGCAGCGGCGTTTTTCCTGCTGACGGACACAGGGAAGGATGTTGCGCAGACGGTGAAGGAGAAGAAAGAGGAGATTTTGGGAGGAGATGAGCAGCTTCCTGAATGGACAGAGCCTTTAAAAGAATATCTGGATGAGGAGGAAGAACAACTCCTAAGCTGGGTCCTTGAGGCTTCTGAGTCCTTTGAGCAGGCGGAAATCCGGCAGTACGTTGATGAGAGCACGTATGAGCAGAGAAACGGGGACAGCGACTCATGGAAGACAACGACTGTCATAGATACAGACCGTCAGGTTATCATGGAGTACATAGAAACGGTAGATGACGCAACCTATTATACAAAGGAAAAGGGTGCGTACTACCAATATCATGAGACCTACGGAGTGATAAATGCGAGAGGGGATTACGATGAGTATGTGGAAAAAATTTTGCTGGATAAAACAGCCCCTGATTATCTGAAATATTCCGAGGATACGGTAACAGTCCGGCTTCCTTTTGACGAGGATGATAATCTGGATTATATTGAGGATTTGCGTATAGAGAAGATTGAGGAAGAAGACGGCGAGATACAGATAGATATTATCGTAGAAGGGAAGAGCAAGGGGGCAGACCCGGACGAAATGCTGGAAAGCTTTGATTTGGAAGAGGAGGATTTGTCTCTGGCGGACAACGGGGAGGAAGTCTTTGAGACGTATATGGAGGCGCTTGCCGGACCTGATAACTGGGAGCAAACATATTCCTACCGAATCACAGAGGAACATGAGATTGTGGAAATGAGCGTGGAATATGAGTCGGATTATACAGAGGAAGAATTTGAGATTCAGCAGGAGTGGATGGATGTACAGATGTTTATAGAAGCTTACAAAAACTATAAATCTACAGGAAATTCGGACAGCGAGGCGAAGGAGAAAGCGACACAATACATGGAAGATATGCGGCAGTATTACATGGAATACGGGGAAGATACGGTAAATACAATCGATATCTACACGTATGCCACCGGAGAAGACTGCAGAGAGATTCCAAAGCTTCCCACGGAATTTAAAGAAGTTACTTATACAGAGTATGAAAAGGATTTAAACGAAACGCTGTATAAATAAATCAAGAGTTCCGCAAGCGAAGCTCTTCCGCCCATCGGAGGACATGTGCTGCGGTGGGTCTGTTAAGGGTATACGATAAAAGAGCAGGAGACAGGGAGGCGTCTTCTGCTCTTCTAGATTTTGTACGATTTTGTTTTCGTACGATTCTATTTCTGTACGATTCTTGTTCCGGTCTCGCCGAGGATTCCATCTTTTGCTTTTTCAAGCAGGGTGATGAGCGCCTGGCGTCCCGGTTTGGACTCCGCGAAATCTACGGCTGCCTGTACCTTCGGAAGCATGGAGCCGGGAGCGAAATGTCCTTCTTCCATGTACTGTTTTGCCTCGTCCGGTGTCAGTTCATCCAGCCATTTCTGGTCGGGTTTTCCAAAGTTTACAGCCACTTTTTCCACAGCGGTGAGGATGATAAGAAAATCCGCATCCAGCTCTTTGGCAAGAAGACAGCTTGCGAAATCTTTGTCGATGACCGCGCTGGCTCCTTTCAAGTGGTTGCCCTGACGTGTTACGGGGATTCCGCCGCCTCCGCAGGCAATGACGAGGTCACCGGAGTTTACCATTGTACGGATTGTGCCGATTTCCACGATTTCCTGCGGTTTAGGGGAGGCAACAACACGGCGGTAACCCCTGCCCGCGTCTTCTTTCATGACATAGTCATATTTATTTTGCATCTCCTCCGCCTGCTCCTTGGTGAGGAACTTGCCGATTGGCTTGGACGGATTAGAAAATGCCGGGTCCTCTGCATCCACGCGAACCTGTGTAATCATGGTAGCTACCGGGATATCTGTGATGTTCCGGTTCAGCAGTTCTTCGCGCAGGGCGTTCTGCAGGTCATATCCGATATACGCCTGGCTCATGGCAACGCAGACGGATAACGGAGTGTTGGGCTGCTGCGGGTCTTCGTGTGTCAGAGCGAGCATGGCATTGTTGACCATGCCGACCTGAGGACCGTTGCCGTGCGCAACGACAACTTGACAGCCTTCTTCAATCAAATCTACGATGGCGCGGGAGGTAATCTTCACCGCTTTCATCTGCTCAGGAAGCGTATTGCCGAGAGCATTTCCGCCCAGGGCGATAACGATACGTTTTTTCTTTTCCATAGTGTTCCTCCTGAATTATGCTTCTTTTACAGCAGCGATAGTCTCCACCTCACAGAGCACACCCTTCGGAAGCTCTTTGACCGCTACGCAGGAGCGTGCCGGTTTTCCGGTGAAATATTTCGCGTAAACTTCGTTGAATGCAGCGAAATCCTTCATATCTGCCAGGAAACAGGTTGTCTTGATGACATCTGTAAATGCAGCGTTCTGGCTCTCTAAGAGTGCCTGAATATTCTTCATCACCTGTTCCGCCTGTTCCTCAATTGTAGTGCCTGCAACATCACCGGTTTCCGGGTTCAGCGGAATCTGTCCGGAGAAAAAGGCAATCCCATTGTAGATGATTCCCTGAGAGTACGGTCCAATGGCAGCGGGAGCCTTTTTGGTATCCACATATTTTAACATCTGAAATCCTCCTAAATCTTATGTCGTCATATAGCAGCCTGCCCTCTGAAAGGAGGGCAGGAGTGCAAGTTAATCTTTCTTAAAAAATCCGGAAAATTTTTCTGGATAATCTTTTTACTCAAAAACGCGAGGTGTCTTTTTCTCTTCCAGCTTTTTCAGGACATCTGCCGGGTCAGCAAATTTTGCCAGGAAAATCATAGCTGCGATGATGTATGGTTTGTAGCTCGCCTCTTTGTAGAGCGGGTCTCTGTAGCGGTCGAATACGGTAGCGTCAACTTCGCCTTCCTCGCAGCTTACGCCTGTGATGTCTGCAGGCAGGCAGTGCATGTAGAGCGCTTTGCCGTCTTTTGTGGTCTTCATCAGTTCCTCTGTACAAGCCCAGTCTTTGTGCTGTGCGTTCTGTGCCAGCAATTCTTTCTCCAGAGCTTTGATTCCATCCAAATCGCCGTTTCCGTAAAGCTCGGTACGTTTCTCCATTGCAGCGAACGGAGCCCAGCTCTTCGGATAAACGATATCCGCATCTTTGAATGCCTCAGCCATGTCATTTGTCTTTGTGAAGGTACCGCCGGATTTCTTTGCGTTCTCAGCAGCTACTGCTTCCACTTCCGGGAACACCTCGTATCCTTCCGGATGGGCCAGCACAACGTCCATACCGAAACGAGTCATCAGACCGATGATTCCCTGGGGAACAGAGAGCGGTTTTCCGTAGGAAGGAGAGTAAGCCCATGTCATGGCAAGTTTCTTTCCTTTTAAGTTCTCTACACCGCCGAACTCATGGATGATGTGCAGCATATCTGCCATCGCCTGTGTCGGGTGGTCGATGTCGCACTGTAAGTTTACAAGGGTTGGTTTCTGCTCAAGGATGCCGTCTTTATTTCCCTGTGTCACAGCGTCCACTACTTCGTGCATGTAAGCATTTCCTTTGCCGATGTACATGTCGTCACGGATACCGATAACGTCAGCCAT
The DNA here is from genome assembly GCA_900541505.1 of uncultured Ruminococcus sp. Lineage (GTDB taxonomy): Bacteria > Bacillota > Clostridia > Lachnospirales > Lachnospiraceae > Mediterraneibacter. Next base: position 20,417 of record UQKK01000004.1, on the reverse strand, counting down.
GAAGGAAATCATGTTTGCTGTCTCACGGACAGTCTCACCGTGTGCTACCTGGGATTTGCCTTCGTCTAAGTCCTGTACTTCCAGACCAAGCAGGTTGCAGGCGGAAGCGAAGGAGAAACGGGTACGTGTGGAGTTGTCGCGGAAGAGGGAGATACCAAGACCACTCTCAAATACCTTTGTGGAGATGTTGTTCTCTCTCATGTAGCGCAGAGCGTCAGCCAGTGTGAATACAGCCTCCAGCTCATCGTCTGTCTTCTCCCATGTAAGGAAAAAGTCCCCGTTGTACATGTCCTTAAAGTTCAGCGCGTTCAGCTTATCGATATAATCCTGTAATGTTTTCATTTTTTAATCCTCCTGAATTTCATTTTTATTTTTTTGTTAGCGGAAAGTCCTTTGGACTGACCCGTGATATAAAAAATTCTTTTATATGGTGCGGCAAAATAGGTTTTCTTTGTTCTGAATGGTTGACAGTTGATTAGTCACAGTAGGACTTCGGAAGTGCTGCGTAAACAGCTGCGCATGTTACGAGGTCCTGTTTCCATGTCTTCTCGTTCGGCGCGTGAGCCTGTGCTTCTGCTCCCGGTCCGAATCCGATACATGGGATACCGTTTCTTCCCATGATGGAAACACCGTTTGTGGAGAAGGTCCACTTATCTGTCAGCGGACGGCTCTGGCGCATTTCAAGCGTTTCCTCTGCACCGATTCTCTTGTCGCCATAGAGAGAGGTGTATGCTTTCTCCAGTGCTTTTGTCACCTTGTGGTCTTTCGGAATCGCCCATGTCGGGAAGTAGCACTCAATCTCATAGACACATCCTGTGTAGGAAGGACGGTCATAGTTGTACATGGATACGACTACATCGTCGCCGTATTTCTGTACGCTTGGGAGCGCGCGAATCTCATCCAGGCAGCTCTCCCATGTCTCACCGAATGTCATACGGCGGTCAAGGGATACCGCGCAGGAGTCTGCTACCGCGCAGCGGCTCGGTGATGTGTAGAAAATCTGGGATACAGTCACAGTACCGCGTCCGAGGAAACGAGCTTCCTCCCAGTCCGGGTTGTATTTCGGATTTAGCATCTTTACAAGACCTTTGATTTCTGTCTCGTCTGCGTCATCGTTTTCATTGAGGGAGCGTACATCCTGAAGGATATCAGCCATCTTGTAGATTGCGTTGTCACCGCGCTCCGGTGCGGAACCGTGGCAGGATACGCCTCTTACATCGATACGGATTTCCATACGTCCGCGCTGTCCTCTGTAGATACCGCCGTCAGTCGGCTCTGTGGATACAACAAACTCCGGACGAATCTTGTCTTCGTTGATGATGTACTGCCAGCACAGACCATCGCAGTCCTCTTCCTGGACACTTCCGACTACCATAATCTTGCAGCCTTCCGGGATGAGGTCTAATTCTTTCATGATTTTTGCGCCATATGTAGCAGATACGATACCGCCGCACTGGTCAGACACACCGCGTCCGCCAATCTCTGTGTCAGACTCGAATCCTTCGTATGGGTCAAAGGTCCAGTTCTCGATGTTTCCGATACCAACGGTGTCGATGTGCGCGTCAAAAGCGATAATCTTGTCGCCGGTGCCCATGTAGCCGATGACATTTCCCTGAGGATCGATGGTAACTTCATCGAAGTCCAGTTTTCTCATCTCTGCGGCGATAGTTTCGATATGAGCCTTCTCATCACAGCTCTCGCCGGGGTTTCTGACGATGGCACGCAGAAATGCGGTCATGTCCTTCTCATAATTCTGTGCAGCTTCTTTGATTTTGTTCAAATCCATAATTCTTTTCTCCTTTATATATTTTTATGAATTTTTGAAGTGTTCATTTTAATAAGGTTGCTGTTAGTACGCCTTTGTCTGTTTAGCGTTCATTTCCATCCCATACGATAGATTTGTAACGGTCCGGGTCTGTATCGCCTTCGGTGGAGAAGAGCAGTACTTTGGAAGTCTCATCCAGACCTAAGTGCTCTCTTAAGGGGGCGTATTCGTCCATGGTCATAATGCAGGCGAGGGCGCCGAACGGAGCCGCGCCGGATTCCCCGGAGGTAACAGGAGAATCTCCCTTGATGGGAGCTGCCAGCATACGCATACCCTTTGCCGCTACCCAGTCAGGGGCAGCTACGAATGTATCGACATGGTTCTTTAAAATGTCCCAGGAGATGGTGTTCGGCTCGCCGCATGCCAGACCTGCCATGATGGTTACCATATCTCCGTCTACAATCTGGAGGCTGCCGTCACCGACGGACGCTCCCTTGTAGAGACATGCCGCAGCTTCCGCTTCCACCACAATAACCTTCGGCGGATTGTCGGGATAGCGGTTTGCGAAGTATCCCTGGACTGCTCCGGCGAGAGAACCAACGCCTGCCTGGATGAAAACGTGGGTCGGACGGTCACATCCCGCTTCGTGGAGCTGCTCGTCAGCCTCCATCGCCATGGTGCCGTAACCCTGCATAATCCATGCCGGGATTTCTTCATATCCGTCCCAGGCGGTATCCTGCACCATGATGCCGTTCTCGGTCTTCTCCGCCATGGCGTTTGCCATGCGGACACATTCATCGTAGTTGTATTCTTCAATCGTTGCCTGCGCGCCTTCTGCCAGGATGTTGTTGAGTCTGGTCTGTGTGGTGCCCTTAGGCATGAGGACAACCGCTTTTTGTCCCAGCTTGTTGGCTGCCCATGCCACGCCACGGCCGTGATTTCCGTCTGTGGCGGTAAAGAAGGTCGCCTGTCCAAATTCCTTCTTCAGCTCATCTGAGGTCAGGACATTATATGGAAGTTCAGAAACGTCCTTTTTCGTCTGCTTGGCGATGTACTTTGCCATGGCAAAAGAACCGCCCAGTACTTTAAAGGCATTCAGCCCGAACCGGTAAGATTCATCCTTGATATAGACCTCTTTCAGCCCCAGGTAGGATGCCATCTTTTCTAATCCTGTGAGAGGAGTGATGGTGTACTGAGGAAAGCTCTCGTGAAAAGCACGTGCTTTTTTGACTTCCTCAAGCGCCATCACCTTGAGCTGTGAATCCTCGGTTTTAGGCATTTGGTTGACTGCCCATTTGATTGTTTCCATTGTTGAAACCTCCTTAAATATTTTTCATGGTTTTGTGAAACATATCTGCCTTGTCGGGAAATACCGCATATAAATAGGAAATAAGGGGTGTTATTTCCCGGCGTCCATGTAGCTGTAAAGTGTGAATTTGGAAATCCCCAGCAGGGAAGAAACTTTGTCGCCGGATTTTGTGATGAGAAAAGCTCCGGCATTGTTTAAATACTGTACGACCGTTACCTTGTCATCCTTATTCATCAGTGCGACCGGTTTTCCTACGAGTGCGATTGCCTGCTCAATGAGCTGGTCTAACAACTCAGTGACATTGTGGGGAATCGTTGTGGGAGCGCTTTTTGGCTCCTCGCTGCCGTCGGTGCGGCTCTCTGCTTCGGTCTGAATCAGCGGTTGGACTGCGGACTGGACGGTGAGCAGTGCTGTGATGTCATAATTCAGAGAAAAGATGTAATCAATATTGTTGTCCTCTCCTCTGATATACATTGTGCTCGATTTCAGTATCCTGCCGTCATCGGTCTTTGTCAGGTAAGACAGCTTATCCTGTATTTTCTCCGGGTCGGATTTCAACGCTTCCAGTACGATTCCGGAAGGTCCGTCCCCTGTCTGCCGGTTGGACACGTGTCCGTTCTCTATGTAGACAATCGAATGTGTCAAATCCTCCTGATTCAAATCGTGGATGACGATTTCACAGGAAGAGCCGAACTGTACTGCGAGACCATGTCCAATCTGTTTTAAGAAGTCCAGTTTACAGGCCATTTTCCTCCCTCCTTTCTGTGTGGGATAAAGCGAACAATATTGTTTCTTAAATCCATCATATCATAAAAAAATGGAAAATCAATACTTTTTCTAAAAAATTTTTAGGTTGCTAAAAATAATTTAGAATTTGTGTTGCAATTGGAGGGTTTTGATGGTATTCTATATACAACAAAAAGTGAGCGAAAAAACTTATGTGAAAAAGGAGAAGGAAAATATGTTGATTTTAGGAAACGGAAGAGTGATTACAAGAGACGAAAGTATGCCTTTTTTGGAAAACGGGGCAGTGGCGCTCGACGGAAACACTATCTGTAAGGTGGGCACTTTGGAAGAAATAAGAGGGGCATACCCGGAGGCAGAGTATATTGATGCCAAGGGCGGAGTTATCATGCCTGCGTTCATCAATGCTCACGAACATATTTACAGTTCGTTTGCCAGAGGGCTCTCCATCAATGGATATAATCCGAACGGCTTTCTGGAGATTCTGGATGGCATGTGGTGGACCATTGACCGCAATTTAACGCTGCACGATACATATTTGAGCGCTATGGCTACTTATATTGATTGTATTAAGAACGGCGTTACGACCATCTTTGACCATCACGCGAGCTTCGGTTCCATCCGCGGTTCTCTCTATGAGATTGAGAAGGCGGCGAAGGAGACAGGCGTGCGCTCCTGCCTGTGCTATGAGATTTCCGACAGGGATGGCAAGGAGAAGGCAAAAGAGTCTGTGATGGAAAATGCCGAGTTTATCCGCCATGCGCTCAAGGATGATTCCGGGATGATTGCCGGGATGATGGGTATGCACGCGCAGTTCACGATTTCCGATGAGACCATGGAACTGGCGGCGGCGAACAAGCCGGAGGAGGTCGGCTACCATATCCACGTGGCGGAAGGCATTGAGGATTTGCATCACTGCCTGAAGACCTATGGGAAACGCATCGTGGACCGTCTCATGGACTGCGGTATCTTAGGGGAGAAGACATTGCTCGGTCACTGTATCTACATCAACCCTCACGAGATGGATTTAATCAAGGAGACAGGGACCATGGTCGTGCATAACCCGGAATCCAATATGGGAAATGCCTGCGGATGTCCTCCGACGATGGAACTGGTGCACAGAGGGATTTTAACCGGGCTTGGGACAGACGGCTATACGCATGATATGATGGAGTCTTTCAAGGTGGCGAATGTTCTCCACAAACACCATCTCTGCGACCCCAATGCGGCATGGGGAGAAGTGCCGCAGATGCTCTTTGAAGGAAATGCAAAGATTGCGGGCAGATACTTCCCGCAGCAGTTGGGCGTGTTAAAGGAAGGCGCGGCAGCGGACGTCATCATCGTGAATTACAACCCGCTCACTCCTATGCACGCGGGCAATGTAAACGGCCACCTGGTATTTGGCGTGACCGGACATGACGTAGTGACCACTGTGGCGAACGGAAAAGTTCTGATGAAAGACCGCAGACTCACCGGAATCGATGAGGAGAAAGTGATGGCGGACTGCCGTCAGGCGGCGAAGGAGCTGGCAGACAGAATCAACAGCAGATAGAATGAATAATAGATAGGATTAAAAACAGACAGAATCAACAAAAGACAGGATGAGGGGATGTAGAAACGTATATGCATAGAGATTGTGTTGCATAGAATGCACAGGAAGGAAGAGAACATGAACACAATGAATGAAAAGAAAGCAAAAGCAGATAATGCGGAACTGTTTAAATGGGAGGGAAAACCGAGCATCGGACAGATGCTGCCCCTGGCGCTGCAGCACGTACTGGCTGCGGTTGTGGGGTGTGTAACCCCGGCAATCCTGGTGGCGAATGCCGCAAATGATGCGGGCGGCAATGTGAATATGGGACTTTTGATACAGGTCTCTCTTGTCTTCGCTGCCCTGTCCACCTTTTTGCAGCTGTTTGGAAATAAAATTCATTTGGGCTCCGGGCTTCCGGTTATCATCGGCGTCAGTTTCGCGTATGTGCCGACGATGACGGCAATCGCCGGACAGGCGCAAAATGTGGATACCATACTGGGCGGTATGGTCGTGGGCGGTGTTGTGGCGATTATCGTTGGGCTGTCCATCAAGCAGATTCGCAAGGTATTTCCGCCGCTTGTCATCGGTACGGTTATCTTTGCCATCGGTCTGTCCCTCTATACGACAGCCATCAACTATATGGCAGGTAATTCTTCCAATACATATGAACTTGTGGTAGAGCAGCAGGGCAAGACAGCGGCGCTCGTCTACGGCTCCTGGCAGAACTGGCTGGTGGCGTTCATCACACTGGGCATTGTAGTGGCATTGAATCACTATGGGAAAGGACTGTTTAAACTGGCGTCCATCCTCATCGGACTGCTCTGCGGTTATGTAGTGGCACTGTGCTTCGGCATGGTGGATTTTTCTGCGCTGTCCTCAGCAGGATGGTTCCAGCTTCCGAAGCCGTTTGAATTTGGGATGAGCTTTGAGATTTCAGCCATTGTCCCGCTGGCAATCCTGTTCCTCGTCAACTCCATCCAGGCGATGGGAGATTTCTCTGCTACAACAAGCGGCGGTATGGACCGGCTTCCTACGGATAAGGAGCTGAACGGCGGAATCATTGGATATGGAGTGAGCAATATCGTGAGTGCCTGCTTCGGCTGCCCTCCCACGGCAACTTTCAGCCAGAACGTGGGAATCGTAGGCTCTACGAAGGTAGTGGCAAGAAGAGTATTTGCCCTGTCAGCGTCTATTCTCCTTTTTGCAGGGCTGATTCCGAAATTTTCTGCTCTGCTTAGAACCATTCCGCAGTGTGTGCTGGGCGGAGCAGTGGCTTCCGTATTTGCATCCATTGCCATGACGGGAATCAAGCTGCTCACAACAGAAAAGCTGACCTATCGCAATACGACGGTGGCGGGATTGTCCATTGCCATTGGTATGGGTGTCTCTTTGAAGGCAGGCTGTCTGGACCAGATGACACAGAGTATCCACAGCGCACTGAACATGAGCATGAGCCTGGAGAATTTCCAGTCCATCATCAATAACACCTTCGCATCTTCACCGGTGGTGCTGGCGACAATCTTTGCAGTACTCTTAAACCTGGTGCTGCCCAAGGATAAACCGAAGACAGAGGAAAAATAGGATGTTGAGCTGTACAGAAACAGCATTAACAAAATAACAAAGGAAATCAGGAGGTAAGATAATGAGCGATATTATGAAGCCAATGGCTTTTGAACAGTTATTAAACTGGATTATGACAGAGAAGGAGCAGTCGGGAACCGTATTCGGAGAACATCATCCGTACTGCGCGGACGAAAAATACAACCGCACCATTTTCGGACGCCCTCTGGAGACACCGGTGGGTCCGGCGGCAGGTCCCCACACTCAGCTTACTCAGAATATCGTGGCGGCGTACTATACCGGAAGCCGTTTCTTTGAACTGAAGACCGTGCAGGTGATGGACGGCGCGGAGCTCTCCGCTTGTGTGAATAAACCCTGTATCAAGGCGGACGATGAGTGCTATAACTGTGAGTGGTCCACGGAGCTCTACGTGCCGGAGGCGATGGAGGAGTACATAAAAGCATGGTTCCTTTTAAAGGTCATTTCCAAGGAATTTGGGCTCGGCAGCATGGACGGATTCCAGTTCAATATCAGCGTGGGCTATGATTTGGAAGGCATCAAATCCGAAAAAATTGATAACTTCTTAAATACCATGAAGCACGCTCAGGATTCAGAAGTATTTAAGAGCTGTAAGGCGTATCTGCTGGAACATGCGGATATGTTCAAAAATGTGACAAAAGAGGATATCGAGGGAATTTCCGGGGACATCTGCAACTCCGTGACAATCTCTACTCTCCATGGCTGCCCGCCCCAGGAGATTGAGAAGATTGCCATGTATCTCATCACAGAGAAGGGATTCCACACCTTTATTAAATGCAACCCGACTCTTCTGGGATACGAATACGCGAGAAAGACCATGGACGACATGGGGTATGACTATGTGGCGTTCGGGGATTTCCATTTCCTCGATGATTTACAGTACGAGGATGCGGTTCCTATGCTGACAAGACTGATGAAAGTCTGTCAGGAGAGAAATCTGGAGTTCGGCGTGAAGATTACGAATACATTCCCTGTTGATGTTAAACAGAACGAACTGCCCAGCGAAGAGATGTATATGTCCGGAAAATCCCTGTATCCGCTGTCCATTTCTCTGGCGGCGAAGCTGGCGAAAGAATTTGACGGACAGCTTCGGATTTCCTATTCCGGCGGCGCGGACTACCACAACATCAAGGGCATCGTGGATGCGGGAATCTGGCCGGTGACAGTGGCGACCACCCTGTTAAAGCCGGGCGGATATGACAGGATGACGCAGATAGCGAAGCTCCTGGAAAAAGAGGGAGATGTCTTTACCAAAGTCGATAAAGAAGCCGCGGCGAAGCTGGCAGAGGAAGCGAAGACAAGTCCGCATCACGTGAAAGCGGTCAAACCCCTTCCCTCCAGAAAGATGAAGAAACAGGTGCCGCTTTTGGACTGCTTTGTGGCGCCTTGTAAGGAAGGATGCCCGATTCATCAGGATATCCCGGCATACTTACAGCTTGTGAAAGAAGAAAAGTACAAAGAGGCGATGGAGGTCATCACAGAGAAGAATCCGCTCCCGTTCATCACCGGTACCATCTGTGCCCATCCGTGTATGAGCAAATGTACGAGGAACTTCTATGAGGACTCTGTCTATATCCGCGGCATGAAGCTGATTGCGGCGCAGAACGGTTATGAGGAACTCTTTGACAATATCACCGCGCCGGCAGTGACAAAGAGCGGAAAAGCGGCGGTTATCGGCGGAGGTCCCGCGGGAATGTCAGCAGCGTATTTCTTAAGAAAAGGCGGTATGGAAGTTACTCTGTTTGAGAAAAAAGGTGCTCTGGGCGGCGTTGTGCGCCATGTGATTCCTGAGTTTAGAATCCCTTCGGATGCCATCGACAAGGATGCGGCTCTGCTTGAGAAGATGGGCGTGGATATCCGTCTGAACACAGAAGTGAAAAGCGCAGAGAGCCTGAAGGCAGAGGGCTACACAGCAGTGGTATTTGCGGTCGGCGCTTACAAGCCGGGCGTGCTGAAACTGGAAGGAAAAGAGCCTGTCAACGCACTGAAATTCCTGGAAGAATTTAAGGCAAAAGACGGGGATTTGGATATCGGTAAGAATGTGGTTGTCATCGGCGGCGGAAACACTGCCATGGATACCGCGAGAGCGGCGAAACGCACAAAGGGTGTGGAACACGCTTATCTGGTATACAGGAGAACGAAACGCTACATGCCGGCGGATGAGGAAGAACTGCTCATGGCAGTGGAGGACGGCGTGGAGTTCATGGAACTTTTAGCGCCTGTGAAACTGGAGAATGGAAAGCTCCTCTGCGATGTGATGAAACTGGGCAATATCGACAGTTCAGGAAGAAGAGGCGTTGAGCCTACAGGAGAGCAGAAAGAAATTCCGGCGGACACAGTGATTGCGGCAGTAGGAGAAAAAGTACCATCCGAGCTGTACGAGAGCAATGGCATCAATATAAACGACAGAGGCAGAGCTCTGGTGAACGAGGAGACATTGGAGACAAACGTACAGGGCGTCTATGTCGTGGGCGATGGACTTTACGGACCGGCTACCGTTGTGGAGGGTATCCGTGACGGGCGCAAGGCTGCGGAGGCAATCGTGGGCGAAGGACTCTGCCGGGACTATGAGGCAAAGACCGATGAGGCAGTCATCTATGGCAGGAAAGGAAGCCTTGCGGATGAGCGCTCCGATAAGGAAGAGAGCGGAAGATGTCTGAATTGCTCCGCAATCTGTGAGAACTGTGTGGAAGCGTGCCCCAACCGGGCAAACCTCTCCATCCGCGTTCCGGGTATGGAGAAACACCAGATTATCCATGTGGACTATATGTGCAACGAATGTGGAAACTGCAAGAGCTTCTGTCCTTACGACAGCGCGCCGTATCTGGATAAATTCACTCTGTTCGCCAGTGAGGAAGATATGGAGGACAGCAAGAATCAGGGATTCGCGGTGCTTGATAAAGAGGCAGTGAAATGTAAGGTACGTTTCTTTGGCGAGACTTATCTCTGGACAAAGGGCGAAGAGACAAGGATTCCGGAGGCTTTGCAGAAGCTGATGGAAGCAGTGTGCAGAGAATATTCCTACATACTGCGGTAGATTCGCTTTTGCGAAGGGAAAACCCGCTGCCGAAAGCAATTTTGCGCAGATAAAAACAGGCGGGAAAGGAAAAACTGTCATATGAGAGCACAGTATTGGGATGGACAAGAGTTTCAAACTGTGCCGGCTATTCTGGAGGCGATAGGGGCGGCGGACCATGCAGCCCCAGTCGTTTCCGTTGTCGGCGCGGGCGGCAAGACCACAACCATCGGACGGATGGTGCGGGAGGCAAAGAAAAGAGGACGGGAAGCGCTCGTTTTCACTACCACGCATATGCGGGAAGAAAACTGTCCCTGGTTCACGCTGGAGAGTGAGGAGGGAAAGGAGAATCGTCTTGAAAAAATCGAGCGTCTCTTTCAAACTTACGGCAGTGTCTGTATCGGAAGGGCAGCAGACGGAGGAAAGATAACCAGCATTTCAGAGCCTCTGCGTGACATTCTCCTGGAAAAATGCCGTGAGAAAGGACGTATCGTGCTGATTGAGGCGGACGGCGCAAAGTGTCTGCCCTTAAAAGTTCCGGCAGAGCATGAACCGGTGATTTTGCCTGAGAGCACCCATGTATTGTCCCTGTACGGGATGGATGCCGTGGGCGGTGTGATGGAAGAGGTGTGTTTTCGCACTACGGCAGCGGCAAAGTTACTCGGCAAAGGCGAAAAGGAGCGGATAACTCCGGAGGACATCGCGCTTCTTTCAGCCTCTGAAGCAGGAGGAAGGAAAGGATGCCCTTTAGACGCCGCTTACTGGGTCATCTTAAACAAGGCGGATGGGGGCGAACGGCTTACAGCCGCGCAGAAAATCTGCAAAATCCTCTGTGACAGAGGGTCTAAGCATGTGCTTGTGACAGGAGAAGAGGTCTGAATGATGAAGATATTGATAAAAGGAGCCGGAGATTTAGCGACCGGAATCGCGTCCAGGCTGTACGGGGCAGGACACCAGATTCTCATGACAGAGATTGCAGAGCCCCTCACTGTACGCAGGAGTGTGGCACTCTCCCGCGCCGTGTATGAGAAGCGCGCGCAGGTGGAGAATATGACAGGAATCCTGGCAGCTTCCAGCGAGGAGGCGGAAGAAATCCTAAAGAGGGGAGACATCGCTGTTGTGGTGGATGAGAAGGCAAGGAGCCGCCATTGGTACTGCCCGGATGTCATCGTGGATGCGATTTTAGCCAAGAGAAACCTGGGGACTGCTATCACGGATGCGCCTATGGTTATCGGGGTGGGTCCCGGATTTACGGCGGGAGAGGACTGCCACTGCGTGGTGGAGACAAAGCGGGGACATACCCTGGGAGATGTCATCTGGAACGGCAGCGCCATCCCCAATACCGGGGTTCCCGGAAATGTGGGCGGCTACACTACAGAGCGTCTGATTCGTGCCGCGGGGGACGGAGTGATGGAGCCCAAAGCACAGATTGGGGATTATGTGGAAATCGGACAGACCGTTGCTGTAACGGGAGGTGTTCCGGTCACCGCGCAGATGTCCGGTATCGTGCGGGGGATGCTGCAGAGCGGCGCACAGGTGAAAAAAGGTCTGAAGATAGGAGATATCGATGCACGCTGCGAGAAATTCCACTGTGTTACCATTTCCGACAAAGCACGGGCTATCGGGGGCGGAGTACTGGAGGCGGTAAGCCGTTTCTCACAGATGAAGGGCAGGTTTGCCACCGTCATTTTAGCTGCCGGAAGAGCAGAGCGTTTCGGGGCAAATAAGCTGAAAGCGGTGGTGCATGACCGCCCGCTTTATGAGATGGCACTTAGGAGGGCAAACGCATTTTCCGGATATCCCACAGCGGTGGTGACGGGATATGAGGAGATTGCTAAGGCAGCCAGGGAGAAAGGTTTTTCGGTGGTGTATAACCATGAGCCGGAACTTGGAATCTCCCGGTCGCTGAAACTGGGGCTTACAAAAATACTTGAGGAAAGTCCGGATATCCGGGGAGTTCTATTCTCCGTCTGTGACCAGCCGAATCTCAAAACTTCCACGGTCCAGAGGATATTTAACGAAGCTTTTCTGCATCCCGGACAGATTATCTGTGCCGGACACGAGGAAAAAAGAGGAAATCCGGTGTTTTGGGACAGAGCGTATTTCCAAGAGCTCATGGAGCTTGAAGGGGATGCGGGCGGACGGATACTGATGAAGCGCTATCCAAAGAAAGTGCGCATTGTAGAAGCTGAGCAGGAAGAATTGAGTGACATCGACAGACGGGAAGACCTGGAATGCTTAAGAAAGGAAGAAGGCATATGATTACGGTTCTTGTAAATGGAAAGAAATATGAAGTAGAGAAGGATAAGAAACTGATGCGGTTCCTTCGGGATGATTTACACCTGACCTCCGTCAAGGACGGGTGCAGCCAGGGCGCCTGTGGAACCTGCACCGTGCTGGTGGACGGAAAAGCGACAAGGGCGTGTATCCCAACGCTTTCCAAGGTGGAGGGAAAAGAAATCATCACAGTGGAAGGCTTAAGCGACAGGGAGAAGGATGTGTATACCTATGCATTTGCCACCGCAGGGGCGGTACAGTGCGGCTTCTGTATTCCCGGCATGGTGATGTGCGCCAAAGGGCTTATAGACAAAAATCCGAATCCCACCCGGCTGGAGGTGGTTGCGGCAATCCGCAACAATATCTGCCGCTGTACGGGATATAAGAAGATTATCGAAGGCATCCTCTTAAGCGCGAAGATTTTCAGAGAAAATCTTCCGGTCGGGGATGACAACGGTGTTGTCAATGTAGGCCAGGCGATACAGAGGATTGACGCCAGGGAGAAGGTGACGGGCACCGGGGAATATCCTGACGACATCTACCTGGACGGGATGATTTACGGCAGCGCGGTGCGTTCCGAATACCCCAGGGCAAAGGTGCTGGCAATCCACGCGGAGGAAGCTCTGGCGATGGAAGGGGTCATCGGCGTGTATACAGCGGATGATGTGCCGGGTAATGTAAAAGTGGGACATCTCAAACAGGATTGGGATACCATGATTCCCGTGGGAAAAATCACACATTATTTAGGCGATGCCATCTGTCTGGTGGCGGCGGAAACACCGGAGATTTTGGAGAGCGCCAAGGCGAAGATAAAGGTAGATTATGAAGTCCTGGAACCGGTGCTTGACCCCTTTGAGGCGATGAAAGAAGATGCGCCTCTGGTACATGAGTCCGGCAATGTCCTGGCGCATGAGCATCTGGTGCGCGGAAATGCCGATGAGGTCATCGCGGCATCCAAATATAAAGTGACGCGGCATTACGAGACGCCGTGGACAGAACATGCCTTCCTGGAGCCGGAGTGTGCGGTAGCTATGCCCTTTGATGAGGATGGAGTTTTCATCTACTCCACAGACCAGGGAACCTATGATACCCAGCACGAGTGCTGTATCATGCTGGGACTGCCGCCGGAGAAGGTGGTCGTGGAAAATAAGCTGGTAGGCGGCGGCTTCGGAGGAAAAGAGGATGTCAGTGTGCAGCATCACGCGGCGCTTATCGCCTATCTGACAAAGCGTATCGTGAAAGTAAAATTGTCCAGACAGGAAAGTCTAGTTATCCATCCGAAGCGTCATCCCATGTGGATGGATATCACTACCGCGTGTGATGAGAATGGATATCTCACAGCGATGAAGGCAGTGGTCGTATCCGATACCGGTGCCTATGCTTCCCTGGGAGGACCTGTTTTGCAGCGTGCCTGCACCCATGCGGCGGGACCTTATAATTTCCAGGTCATTGACATCGACGGGAAGGCAATCTACACCAACAATCCGCCCGCAGGGGCATTCCGCGGGTTCGGCGTGACGCAGACCTGCTTTGGCTCGGAGAGAAATCTGGACTTGCTGGCTGAGATGGTGGGAATCTCGCCCTGGGAGTTCCGCTACCGCAATGCCATCCGTCCCGGACAGGTACTGCCGAATGGACAGATTGCAGATGATTCCACCGGACTGGCGGAGACACTGGAGGCAGTAAAAGAGATTTACGAGAGTGAGCCTTACGCGGGAATCGGCTGTGCCATGAAAAATGCCGGCGTCGGTGTGGGGCTTCCGGACTGGGGACGCTGCCGCCTGCTGGTTAAAGACGGAAAAGTGGAAATTCATGCCGGGGCTTCCTGTATCGGACAGGGGCTTGGCACCGTGCTGACACAGGTGGTATCAGAGACAGCCGGTCTGTCCCTGGATGAGATTGTATACTGCCGCCCGAATACGGCGGATTCACCGGATTCCGGTACCACATCGGGGTCCAGACAGACATTGATAACCGGGGAGGCGGCAAGGCGCGCCTGTGAGAAGCTCATCGAAGACAGAAAGGCAGCGACTCTCGCGGAGCTGGAAGGAAAAGAATACTATGGGGAGTATCTGGCAAAGACAGATAAAATGGGAAGCGATGTGCCAAACCCTGTTTCCCATGTGGCGTATGGATATGCCACCCAGGTATGTATCCTCAATGAGGATGGGACCGTGAAGAAAATGGTGGCTGCCCACGACGTGGGAAAAGCAGTGAATCCCATCAGCGTGGAAGGGCAGATTGAGGGCGGCGTGGTGATGAGCCTGGGCTATGCCCTGACAGAAAAATATGAGCTGAAAGACGGTTATCCGGTTTCCCGTTTTGGTACTCTGGGACTTTTCAAGGCAGATAAAGTTCCGGATGTGGAGGCAATTATTGTAGAAAAGCCGGGAATCAAAGAGGGATACGGGGCAATTGGTATCGGTGAGATTACGTCCATACCGACCGCGCCGGCGATTGCGGGAGCATACTATAAATGGAATCATGATTTCCAGACAAAGCTGCCGCTCGTGGGAACGCCTTACGAGAAAAAGAAGAAATAGAAAAGAGAACAAAGTGGGCAAGCCCACTTCAACTCCCCTTCCTCTCAATCTTGAGGGGCTTTCCCACTTTGCGCGCCGAGCGCAGTCGCTTTAGCGACATGTTACCTCATGCGCTCGTGTGCATTCCACCCGGAGGATTTTTGTTCTATAGGAAATTTCTCCGAATTTCCTATAGAATAAAAAAAGACAGAGTCATCCGGGAGAGAGACCGGATGGCTCTGCCTGTTACAGCGTAGCCCCAGACTTCTTGACAGTAACAACCGTTGCATATAAGGCAACTTTTATTTGGAAAGCAAGTTGTTTTTAAAAATAACTTGCTGTATAATACCAGTGAATGGAAAATTACATAGGAGGACAGTATTATGAAAAGAAGAAAAATGACGGCAATCTTACTGACAGCAGCGCTTGCAGGAACGTTGGCTTTGGGCTGCAGCTCCAAAGAGGAGACGAACAAAGCAACAGACGAGAAGACAGAGGCAGAGGCGGCTTCTGACGAGGAGCCTGTAGAACTTCTGATTGCGGCTGCGGCAAGTCTGGAGTATTCCTATGAGGACGAACTGATTCCCATGTTCGAGGAACAGAATCCGAACATTACCGTGAAGGGAACATATGACAGCTCAGGAAAGCTGCAGACACAGATAGAGGAAGGAATCGAGGCAGACGTCTTCATGTCCGCGGCAACGAAGCAGATGGATGCGCTGGTGGAGGAGAGTCTGGTGGATACAGATTCTGTTGTAAATCTTTTGGAGAATAAGATTGTGCTCATCACTTCCGCGGATTCTGATTTAGAACTGAATGACTTTACGGATATTACAAAAGCGGAGACTATCGCCATCGGTGACCCTGCCAGCGTACCGGTAGGACAGTATTCAGAGGAGGCACTGACCAACCTGGGACTGTGGGAGGAAGTTTCCGCTAAGGCAAGCCTTGGTACTAATGTGACAGAAGTGCTCAACTGGGTAGCAGAGGGAAGCGCTGATGTAGGAATCGTGTATGCGACCGATGCGGCGACAACCGACCAGGTGAAGGTGGTGGCAGAAGCACCTGCTGACAGCCTGGCTGCTCCGGCAATCTATCCGGTGGGAATCGTGTCCGCTTCCGCAAATAAAGATGCGGCGCAGAAATTCGTAGAGTTCTTACAGAGCGATGAAGCTATTAAAGTATTTGAAGAATACGGATTTATCAAGTATACTGAATAAGAAAAGAAAGAGAAAGAAGCTGTCGGTGTATAGGGCGCAGGTCAGAGTGCCGTCTGTACACCGATGCTGTATGAGGGAAGAAGGATGGAATGGTCACCAATCTTGATTTCACTTAAGACGGCATCCCTGTCTATCTTTATCACATTTTTTATCGGGATAGCAGTTGCCTACTGGGTGGTGAGGATGCGCCATGAAAAACTGAAGATGGTGTGTGACGGGATACTGACCCTTCCGCTTGTACTTCCACCGACGGTTGCAGGATTTTTCCTGCTGTACATTTTTGGAGTAAAACGACCGCTGGGTCAGTTCTTTTTGGACTTCTTCGGGGTGAAGATAGCCTTTTCCTGGGGAGCCACGGTACTGGCAGCGGTCGTTATTTCATTTCCCATGATGTACCGTTCTGCCAGAGGGGCTTTTGAACAGGTGGATAGCAACCTGCTCAATGCGGGCAGGACTCTGGGAATGTCAGAGTGGAGAATCTTCTGGAGGGTGCTGTTTCCCAATGCTCTGTCGGGTATCCTTTCCGGCGGAATCCTCGCTTTTGCGAGAGGATTGGGAGAATTTGGCGCCACGGCGATGATTGCCGGGAATATCGAGGGGAAGACAAGGACCCTGCCGCTGGCGGTCTACTCCAAAGTGTCGGCAGGAGATATGGAGGGCGCCTACCAGTATGTCTTTATTTTGGTGGTGATTTCCTTCTTTGTGGTAACTGGCATGAATTATGTGACATATGTGTTCCAGAAATATAACCGGAGGTAGGATGTGCAGCGATTAGAGGCAGAATTTCAAAAAAAATTGAAAAATTTTAAACTGGATATGCAGTTCTCCATGGAGGAAGGAACTTTGGGTATCTTGGGCGCTTCAGGCTGCGGGAAAAGTATGACGCTGAAGGCGGTGGCGGGCATTGTCACGCCGGATAGCGGTCTCATCCGCACAGACAAGACTGTCTTCTATGATGGGAGAGCAAGGGTGAATCTGGCGCCGCAGAAGAGACGGGTGGGGTATTTGTTCCAAAATTACGCGCTGTTTCCGAATATGACCGTGGAGGCGAATGTGGCGGCGGGATTGAGAGACCGCAGAAAAGAGAACCGGCAGAAGAAGGTGGGGGAACTTTTAAAACAGTTCCATTTAGAAGGACTGGAAAAGCAATATCCTTACAAATTATCCGGCGGGCAGCAGCAGCGGGCGGCTCTGGCGAGGATTCTTGCCTCTGAGCCGGATATTCTCCTGCTGGACGAGCCGTTTTCCGCCATGGACAGTTATTTAAAGGAGGAGCTGCAGTTAGAGTTAAAGGAGCATCTGAGTCATTTTCCAGGCTGTACGATTATCGTGAGCCATGACCGGGATGAGATTTACAGACTCTGTGACAGGACTATGGTCATGGGGGAGGGCGTCAATCTGGTGTGCGGAGATACGAAAGAGCTCTTTGATGAGCCAAGGCGCATGATGGCGGCGAGACTGACCGGATGTAAAAATATTTCCAGGGCGGAGAGAAGAGGCGAAGACAGGGTGTACGCCGCGGACTGGGGCATAGAATTTAGAGTACACCGGGAAATCCCGGAAAAACTCGCCTATGTGGGAGTGCGTGCCCATGATTTTCTGCCCGTGGGAGAAGGTACGCAGACTGAAAATCTCATCCGTGTATTGCCCGGAGAGAAAACAGAATCCCCCTTTGAATGGATTCTGTTGTTCCAAAATGCGGATGAACCAAAAGGGGCTATGTGGATGAAACGGGAGCGGGGAGATAAGCAAATACCGCGATTCGTACATGTAAACCCGGAAAAAATATTATTGTTGGAAGAATAGGAAACGTGAGACAGGAGGGGGAAAGATGTTTCATCCGGTGATTAAAGTAAAAATTTATAATGAAGATTTGGTATTTGGTCCGGGGCTTACTATGTTGATGAGCAGGATTGAACAGACCGGCTCCATGAAAGAGGCATGTGCTATGATGGGGATGTCCTACAGCAAGGGATGGAAAATCGTCAACCGCGCAGAGCAGGAATTGCACTATGACCTCATCGTGCGAAGGCATGGAGGGGACCGGGGCGGAAAATGTACACTCACGGAGGAAGGAAAATCCCTTCTGACAAGATATGAGAACATGAATGAGGACATCCGGGCATACACAAAAAAAAGATTCCGGGAATACTTTCCGGAATACAAAGAACAGATTTAAAAATGATAGAAACGATGTCTTCTATATGGTTTAGGCGAAGTCCAATGGCCGCATCTGCAGGCTGCAGATACAGCCATTGTCTTCTGTTTTTCATATGCTTAGAATAACAGGCAAATGTGAATCGGCTGTGACAAAAATTGGAAGAAATTCTAAAGAATATGAAAAGGTTATAAAGTACAAAAAAGGGCTTGCAAAAGTTCCATGATACACACATACCCTCTCTATACAAGGACACACACCTCTTGTAAAGAGAGGGTAGCAGAACTGAAAACGACAACGATTCTCTGCTTTGTCTACTTGGCGAGTACCGTGTGCATGGCGTCCTTGGAAGCCGTCAGCCACCTCTCTTTTTGCTGCTCAAACTGTTCGTACAGCCAGGCGATGGCTGCATCCATGCCTTCTTCCGAGAATGGGAAGGAGGCTTTTTCTATTTCCTCTGCGGGAGTCTTCTCAAAGGACCAGGGCTCCGGATAGATGTATACAGAAAAGGAATCCTCTTTCTCTGTATCCCCGTCTTTTTTCTTATCATACTGAAAAAAATAACGCATGCCGTTGTGGCTGCCTGAGAATGGTTCCTTTTTCAGTCCCCCTACGGGTATCAGTTTCTTATCAATCATGGTAAATTTCTACTCCTTCACGGTGATGTTCTGCTCCATTTCTTCCTCTTCAGGACCAGATAAAGTATAGCACATTTTCATGCGCAGTGCCAGGTAGAGAAGCACCGCATCCTGGAATTTCCGGGGATTGAGCCCGCATTTCCTGGAGATGCCGTCCAGCTTATACTGGAGGGTATTCTTGTGGAGAAATAAGCGTTCTGCTGTTTTGGCGAGGGACTGCCCCTCCTCAAAATAGACAGAGAGTAAGTTTAAATCCGCCTCGGATAAAGGCGAAACGGTCTTTTGAAAATACGCCTCCCGGTTGCCTTCTGACAAAGAGGAGAGGATGAGTTCTAAAGTAAGAGCGTCAAAGTCGGCAAAAGAGGAAGCTGTCCCGGCAAGACTTTTTAAGGCAGTCAGGGCTGAAGCATAGGAATCACAGAGAGAGAGGGCGCTTACCGCCTTTCCCGCAGCGATGCGCAGAGTCTCTCCGTATTTGCCGGCAAAGCCTTTTAAGGTGTCTTTATATTTCTGATAATCCGTATCCGCGATGACAGCCAGATATTCATCCGGGTAGTGATAGGTGTAGAGGCGGATGTGGGTGCGGGTGAATAAATCCATGATTTTCTGCTCCATCAGCGGCAGTTTGTCCGGGCGGTATCCGGCGTCCATGTGGAGGATGATAAGCCGCTTAGGAGCTGTCTTTCCTATGCCAAATTCCTCCAGGCAGTCCAGAAGGTAGTCGGAGTTGTCCGGGTGCGCGCGCAGGAGAGACTGCAGGATATGGTGCCGTTTTTCCGCCTCGCTGCGGCTGAAAGCGCTGATTTCCTGTTCCCGTATGAGGAGACGCGTGATGCGCTCCGCGAGGTAGGCAAACTTGCGCACCTCTTTTGGCTCACCGCTGATGCCGATGACGGCGATAATGGAATCCCTGTGGTAGACCGGGAGATTTACGCCCTTATGAGTACCGGAAAATCCGGTGTCCGTGTCCACTTCCAGAAGACTGCCTGCCTGCGCTGCCTTTTTGCCAATCTCATGGTATGTCCCGATGCGCGCTTCATCAGTGCTGGCAAAGATGACACCGGAGCAGTTGATGAAATTGACATCATACCCGCAGACATCCTTGACAGTATTTACAATCTGCTGCGCTAAGTCCTTGTCAATCGTGGAAATCATAAGAACCTCCTTTTTTTCTGCCGTGTATCAGTAAAAATCTTTATTTTGAGTGTGTCCCCCAGGGGATGCGCCATGTGCGCAATCGGAAAATGCCTGCTGACGCAGCCACGCTTCAACACAGGAATGTGCGAAGCATATTCTTATTTAAGTATAAAGAAAATTTGGTACAAATACCAGAAAAAGAATGAAAAAATAAAAGAAAATTGGTACTTATCCGGTTTGAACTGGACAAAGTGTATTTCCTGAAAGTGGAAATACCAGGAATTTCTAAAAAGTGAATGAAAGAGGAAAGGGGGCTGGAAAAAAACAAAATGTAGTGGTATAATAGTTTCCACTTGGCGAGGTTATTTCGAGCCTTAGTGGGACTAATACCTGGGCACTTAGCGAATGCAAGGCAAAGGCGCAGCATGAGGTTAGTGGAACACGGTATAATAGTTTCCACTTGGCGAGGTTATTTCGAGCCTTAGTGGGACTAATACC